>CAMNPN010000030.1 GCA_946548085.1 uncultured Prevotella sp.
GAAGACGCTCAACGACGAGATTCAGCAGCTGACCGCCGACCGCAACGACGAGCGGGCGCAGAAGACCACCGCCGAACTGAAGAACGCCCGCACGGCGACCGACCAGGCCTACCGCGAGATGGTGCTCATGGTGAACGCGCAGGCCATCGCCACGAGCATCGACCCCGAGGCCTCGACGCTGAACGATACCTACACGGAGCTCATCAAGTCGATACAGGAGACCATCAAGTACTACCGCCAGATCAGCGACGAGCGCCGCCGGGCGAACAAGCGCGTCACGGTGAAGAGCGACATTGTGGGCAACCACCAGTACGCCACCGTCGCGGGCTGGACGTGGGAGCGGCTGGCGCAGGAGAACCCGAAGTCGCTGGCTCCCGACCCTGTGCCCTCGGCCCCCGGCGTGGAGCCCGTGGTCAAGGCCGAGCGCATCGTCTCGACAGACAAGAAGGCCCTCGCCGCCGGCGGCCTCTGCGTGGCCCTCGACGGGGTGCCCGTCTTCCCCACGGCCGCCGTCGATGCGCTGAAGGTCTACGAGCTGATCGCCATCGGATGACCTCGCCTCGGCCCGCCCGCAGTGGAGTCTCAGAGGCTCGTCCGTAATGGCTCCAAAAGACCGTCAGGATGCCGGAGGTCGGCATGTAAACGCTGTTTTCTGCAAAATGTGAAAGTTTGGAGGCAATTCGTGTAACGCGGATTGCCTTTTTCGTCGTACCTTTGCAGCCGGAATGAAACGAATTTTGATGAGGGCAAGGATGTGGAGACCATCGCCCTACTGCTGTAGGCTACAGCAAGTATGTTATTGTTTCTGCTTCGACTGATCGTAGTATTCGGCGGTGGCCGTGAAGAACACATCGGCGCTGGAGTTGAGCGCCGTCTCGACGCTGTCCTGTACCACGCCGATGATGAAGCCCACGGCCACGGCCTGCATCGCCACGTCGTTGCTGATGCCGAAGAGCGAGCAGGCCATCGGCACCAGCAGCAGCGAGCCGCCGGCTACGCCCGACGTGCCGCAGGCGCCCAGTGTGGCGATGACGCTCAGCAGGAGTGCCGACACGAAGCTGACCTCGATACCCATCGTGTGAACCACGGCCAGCGTCATGACGGTGATGGTGACGGCGGCCCCGTTCATGTTGATTGTTGCCCCCAGCGGTATGCTCACCGAGTAGAAGTCCTCCTCCAGTCCCAGCCGCTTGCTGAGTGCCATGTTGATCGGGATGTTGGCCGCCGATGAGCGTGTAAAGAACGCGTTCAGCCCGCTCTCCCTGAGGCAGGTGAAGAGCAGAGGGTAGGGGTTG
The DNA here is from genome assembly GCA_946548085.1 of uncultured Prevotella sp. Lineage (GTDB taxonomy): Bacteria > Bacteroidota > Bacteroidia > Bacteroidales > Bacteroidaceae > Prevotella. Next base: position 1,296 of record CAMNPN010000030.1, read on the forward strand.
CGGCGGAGCAGGAGAAAGGCGAGCAGAGGATTGAACACGAGCGTATTGAACAGCATGCAGCCCACCAGCGTCAGTAGCAGTTGTCCGTAGGTGGCAAAGATGTCGAGTCCGCTCTCCGACACCGAGGCGAACACCAGGCCGAGGATGCCGAAGGGCGCAAACTCGATAACCCATCTCACCGCCTGTGACACCACCTCGGCGAAGTCGCTCACCATGCTGATCGTGCCCTTCGTCGCCAGCTTCTTCAGTGCCAGGCCGGCGAGTATCGCCCAGAAGAGGATGCCGATGTAGTTGGCCGTGGCTATCGACGCCACGGGGTTGGTCACCATGGAGGTGAGCAGATTAGTGAACACGTCGCTGAGCGCACCCGGGGCGCTGGCCTCGACGGCCTCCGACAGCTGGAGCGTCACGGGGAAGAGCATGCTGCCCGTCACGGCACACATGGCGGCGATGAACGTGCTCAGCAGATAGAGCGTTATGAGCATGCGGAACCGCGGGCCCAGCCCGCCGCCTGCTTTGGCGATGCTCGCCATCACGAGCACGGCTACGAGCACGGGAGCTATCGCCTTCAGTGCGCCCACAAACACCTGCCCGAGGATGGCAATGGGTTCCCATCCGGGCACTGTCAGTCCGAGCACGGCGCCCACCGTCAGGCCTATCACGATCCGCAGCACCAGCGACAGCTTGCACCATCGGTTAAAAAGTAGTCTTATTGTGTTCATTGTTATTTAAGCTTGTTTCCATCTTCTTGCCTCTATTAGATATCGCCGTCGGCTGTGCGTAGCGTCACCCTCGAGTTGAGGCCGCTCGGCATGGGTGCCCAGTGGCCGTAGGTGGTACTCTTGTAGTCGATGTCCACGAAGTTGATCTCGTTGAACTTGCGCCACTCCACCCCCTGACGGTCGAGCTCGGCGATGCGGTTGGCGGGCAGGTTGGTCACCTCGATGCGCAGCTCGTTGTCGCCCTGGCGTGTCGCCTTGCGGCAGTCGAGGGTGAAGGGCACGGCCCATGCGCAGCCGAGGAACGCTCCGTTGAGCCAGACGCGCGCCGACTCGCGCACGTCGCCCAGGTCGATGGTCCAGTGCTTCCGTGCCTGCTCTTTCGTCAGGCGGAAGGTGGTGGTGTAGACGCCCGTGCCCATCGTGACGGCTGCCGCGGGGCTCAGTCCTTCCCATGTCTGGAGCGTGTCGAGGGTGAAGGTCTCAGCCACGTGGGGGCTCTCCTCGGTGAAGCTCAGCGCCCAGGGCCCGTTGATGCCGATGGCTTCTGGCTGGGCGGGGGTCGCTGGCGGTGTCGGAGTGGCCGTCGGCGAGGTCTGCAGTATTCGGCTTTCGCCCGACTTCAGGCAGATCAGCACTTTTCCGTCGCGCACCGCGGCGGGGGTGATGTCGCCGTTCATCGGATCGAACCATGTGGCCCCCTTGAAGGGCACCGCCAAGGCAACGTCGGCGGCAACGTCGGCGGGGGTCAGGTTCGCGATGAAGTAATGCCAGCCGTCGGCCGTCCTCCTGCGGATGGCTCTCAGGCCGAGCGCCGTCTTCATCGGCTCTGCCACGGCATAGCTCGCCAAGGCCTCGGCCGACTCGCCCTTTACGACGTAGCGGCTGATTGGCGCCAGCAGGGCCTCGAGGCGGCTGTCGATGGTGGTGTGGCTGGGGATGATGAGTGCCCGGTAGCGGGTGCCGCCCTCGGTGACGAGCATGCCGCCCTCGATGCGCACCTTGGCCAGCTGGCGGTCACTGATATAGTCGCAGTCGTAGCCGAGGCTGTCGATGGTGAGGATGCTCTTGATGAACCGTGGGGCCTTCTCGTCCATGGTGTGGATGTCGAACTGCATGAGCAGGTCTTCACCGCCACGGCGGTCCTTGCTCTCCCATTTGGCATCATCGTTGCGCGGTCCTCGCTGGCGCCACATATCCCTGACAGGCAGGTACACCAGGAAGTCATTGTCGGGCTGTCCGTACTGCAAGAAGCTCTGGCAGCGCTCGATGTACTGCATCAGGAACGGTGCGTCTCGCCAGATGGAGTTCGTCGGGCTCATGTCGATGGAGGCATAGAACTTCCATCCCGGCCAGGGATCGTCCTTCGGTGTGTAGCATGAACCGTGGAAGTAGACGTGGTTGACGCCGCAGGTGAACATCAGGTCGAGGTCGGGCTTCATCTGCGACAGACTGGTGCGGAAGTGTTCCGTCAGCCAGGTGAAGGTCTCGCTCGAGGTGAACGGCTTGCCTGTGACGTGGGCTGCAGAGGAGGCGTACTTCAGCATCGATACGTCGCTGAAGTTCCTGCGGGTCATGCCGGGGTCTGTGCGCAGCCCCTTGATGCCCAGCTCCGACAGTCCGAAGCCCTCAATCTCGGGGATGTCGACGGCGGCGTAGAGGTCGAGCAGGTTTGCCGGTGAGCCGTGGGCCTGGTTGCGCACCTTCACACCGTGGCCATGGGCCCACGCCACCCACTGCTGGGTGAAATTCTCCAGGAGCAGGTCGGAGAGCGTCTCGCGGTAGTCGCAGAGCACCTGGTTGCCGTCGTCTACGTGTCCCAGCAGCTCGGGCAGCCGCTCCTGCAGGTCATAGCCGCGCCGCTTCTTGAATTCCTCCAGTAGCGAGGGTGTCCAGTCGGCCTTGAACACCTCGTAGGAGTCGTTGAAGAATGTGTGGGGGTAGGGTACACCCGATGCGGCGAAAGCCTCGTCGAAGCGTTGTAGGTAGTGGCTGACGGCCTCGCGGTCAAAGTGATCCACCACCCAGCCTTCGCCGCCGGGGGCTGCCCGCTTCACCTTCTGCCGTGTGCGGCCCACGGCCACGTCGTAGTGGTGTACACCGTCCACGATGGTATCCTTGAAGATAGCCTTGCAGGCCGCCTGTGAGAGCGGGATGTGCGGTCCGCCGAACGGCCAGCCCGTGCCGCAGTTCATGTCGACCTCGATGCCTAAGGGCTTGGCAATCTCCTCCACGGTCTGCAGGGCTTGCATCCACTGGGGCGAGAGGAAGGGGATATTGTTACTGTCGTTCCCCTTCACGCCATAGAGAGGGGTGATCTCCACGGCGCCGATGCCCGCACGGGCATACTCGCTGAGGTTCCAGCTGAGGTTGTCCTTATCGACCGCCGATCCCAGCCACCACCACCGTGTGCCGGCTTTCGCCTCGGGCTTCGGCTCAGGCCATTGCTGGGCGTTTTTGCTTATCATCTTGTAGTATTCTGTCAGCCCCAGCAGGTAGCACCCCGTGCCATAGTCTTCGAAGTTGGGCACCTTGTTGAAGGTCACCGGCTGTCCGGCCGACGGCTCTTTGCCCGTGCCTTGGTTCCAGCCGAGGAAGCCATCGGCGTGGATGCACGACTGTAGTGCGTCCCAGGCTCTGTCGCAGGCTGTCCGGTAGGTGCTGGCCTTGAGCAGTCCTTTCTGTATGCCCCAGGCCATACCGTAGAGGAAGAGGGCGGTGCCGGTCATCTCCGGTCCGGGATAGTCGGCATCCGATACGAGGCTGGCATGCCAGAAGCCATCCGCGTGCTGGCACTTCAGCAGGGCCTCACTCATTCGCAGGAAGTCTTTCTTCAGCTGCTTGTAGGCTCGCTCTTTTTCCGACAGCTCACTCATTGAGCGCACGAGGGCTGCATACACCCAGCCGTTGCCGCGGCTCCAGTAGCAGTTCTGTCCGTCTTTCTCCTTATAGGGCGGCACATAGTCCTTGTCTCTCCACCACAGGCCTTCGCGCTGGTTGAAGAGTCCGCCGCCACAGGTGTTCCTGCTCCACATGTAGCTCCTCATGGCGTAGTCCAGATATTGCCTTTCGCCGGTCACGGCATACATCTTCACATATACAGGCATGGCCATTTGGATGGCGTCTATCCATGTCCAGTAGTCCGTGCGCCCCGATGCCATCTGATTGTCAAGATTCTCCTTGACGGCGTTGAGCGTGCCTCCGCCTGTCAGCCGGTACAGGTCGATGTATGTCTGTGCGCAGCACTGGTCGTCGGCGTCGGTGGTCTTCACTCCGTGGCGCGGTGTCCACTGATGGTGGTCGGCCCATCTCTGTGCGTAGTCGAGATAGCGTTGCTGGGGGGCGATGGCGTTGAGGGCCATCAGTCCTTCGTAGTAGACGGCTCGTGTCCATAGCGACGAGGGACGGATGCGGTTCACGTTTGTGGGCAGTGTGGGATCGCTGTACTTCGCCATGAAGTAGTCGTTGGCTTTCTGTGCCGTCTCGAGCACTTGTTGCTGTGCCTCTGCCGCCGTCGTCATGACGAGGCAGGCCGCGAGTGTGATGATTGTCGTTCTCATATTTCTGTAGCGTTTTTACCTTTTTACTTTTTGTTATTGTTTCGTTTCAAGATTCGTGGTGATGGTCTTATATATGTCCGAACTGGTCTTGAACGTGATCTTCGATGGTGTCGTCCCGGCCCGCAGGATCACCATCGCCGAGCCGTTCCACAGCCGCCGGTGGTTGCCGACGTTCAGTTCTTCGCTGTTGATGTCGCCGTTGCCGACGGCCACGATCCTGGCGTCGCCCTCCACGTCGAAGCGCAGCTCGCCCTGGGCGTCCCTCACACGCCGGCCTTTGCTGTCTACGGCAGTCACCCGCAGGTGCTGCAGGTCTTGACCGTCGGCCTTCCAGTTGCCGTTGTCGGGTGTCACCGTCAGCCTCACAGCTTTGCCCGTGGTCTCGATGCTGTGCCGCGCCACCACCTTCCCGTCGGTGTAGCCTATGGCCTCGAGCTTGCCGGGCTGGTAGGCGATCTGGTCCCACACGATCTGGTTGCGCAACTTAGGATCGCGAGGGTTCTGCTGTCTGCCGAGACTCTTGCCGTTGAGCCTCACCTCTACCTCGTCGGCATTGGTGAAGGCGACCAGCCTGACTGTCGAGCCTTCCCGGCGGTTCCAGTTCTCCGAGAAGCTGACGTTCCCCGTCTGCACCCCGTTCCACTCGATGTCCTTCTGCTCACCTTCGATGACGGTCAGGCGCAGTGTGGGCTCATCCGTGAAGATGCTCTTCATTAGGTAGGCCTTCGGCTTCGGCTCCAGTGTGATGTCGATCACACCCTGTGCCCATCCCTTTGCCGGCCATCCCTGGCTCTCGCCTAAGTAGTCGATGGCTCCCCAGTAGGCCAGTCCCGTCACCCGGTCGAGGTCCATCTCAAACCAGTTGGGCCCCATGCTGCTCGTGCTGGCCTCACTCTGGTAGAATGTCATCCAGGGGAACCGCCTGCCGTCGCCGGGGAAGAACATGTACCTGTAGTTATAGGCCTGTATGTCGGTAATCATCGCCAGGTCGCAGGGCAGCGAGTCGGTCTCCCAGTTACGGTAGTGCGGGTGCATGGCCACGGTCACCTTGCGTGTCGGGTCGTATCGTTCTACCACGGGCCGCATCATCCTGTAGCAGGTCACGCCGAAGTCGTTGAAGGGCATGTCCGGGTCTTGCTGCAACTCGTTGCCGAGGCTCCAGAGTATGACCGATGGCGAGTTGCGGTCGCGCTTCACCCATTCTTCCACGTCCTTTGCCCAGTGGTTCATGAAGGGCGAGCGTCCGCCCGTGTACTGCTGTGTCCATTTGTCGTAGAGCTCGTCTACCACCAGCAGTCCGAGCTTGTCGCAGAGCCTGATGAAGTCTCGGCTGTAGGGATTGTGCGAGGTACGTATGTGGTTCACGCCGAACTGTTTCAGCAGCGTTAGCCGCTTCTCGATGGCCCGCGGGTAGGCGGCTGCTCCCAGTGCCCCTAAGGAGTGGTGGTTGGCGATGCCCTTCAGCAGCACCTTCTCCCCGTTGATCTTCAGCCCGTAGTCCGGTCCCAGCTCCACGGTACGTATGCCGAACTGTTCGCTCACCTCGTCGGCCACGGTGCCGTCGTCGCGGATGAGCTGCGCAGTGGCCGTATAGAGGCGGGGCTGTTCCGTGCTCCACAGCTGCGGGTCGGCCATCTCCGTTTCGGGTGTTCTGATGGTAAATGTGCGTGCAGGCGAGTTCCGTTTCTGTGTCGTCGTCTGCTCGGCCACCGTCCTGCCCTGCGGGTCTGTCAGCCGCAGTCTCAGGGTGGTGAGCCTGTGCTTGGTGCGGTTGGTCACGTCGGCGGCCACCGTCACGTATTTGTTGTCGCGGGTGGTGATGAGCAGCGGGTGGTGCTCGAAGTATAGGTCGGCGGGCGTGTCCACCAGCCACACGTTTCTTATGATCCCACCGCCGGTGTACCAGCGGGAGTTCCGCTCGCCCATGGTGTGGGCCTTCACCACGATCTCGTTCTCCCGGCCGTAGCGCAGACCGTCGGTGATGTCTATCCTGAAGCCCACGTAGCCGTAGTCCGTGCCCCCGATGCGCATGCCGTTCAGCCACACGTCGGCCACATACACCACGCCCTCAAAGTCGAGCAGCGTGCGCCTGCTCCTCAGCCGCTCGTCGGGCGTGAAGCGCTTGCGGTACCATCCCGCCCCCATCTCCTTGAATCCCCTGGCCGAGAGCCGGCTCCTGATGTTGGCAGCCGCGTCGCTCGTGTCGGCCTGCTCGTCGGCGGCAGGGGCAATCCAGGGCTGCCCTATCTGGAAGTCGTGAGGCACGTCCACCCGTTCCGTCTTGCTGAAGAGCGAATCCCGCGAGAACTCCCAGCCCAGGTTCAGGCTCATTGTCATCCTTGGCTGTGCGGACAATGTCAGGAAGTCAGCCCCGAGAAGAACGAATAAACATATAAATTTGTAAGCCATAAACTTGAAACTTGAAACCAAAAAATCCGTTTGCAAATATACGGAAAATCCCTGACGTAAGACCTGTTTTTCGTTCTGTTATTAGTAAAATTGTACAAATTTAATAGTTTATGGACATTTGAGCCCCCGCGAGCAAAGCTTGGAGTCCGCCGCTCCCCACTTGTCGGGGGCTCAAACATGCTGCAAAAGTAGGCAAAAAAGCGTATCGCGATGTGAATACTATCCGAAAACATACAATTTTGTTCAAAAACGAACGGAAATACGAGTTGTATTTCACGGAAAAATGCTATCTTTGCAACCGAAAAGGGTTTATAGTTTCAGGTTTCAAGATTCAAGGTTATAACGATATGAAGGAAAATTATTTTGCTGACAAGGACCGCTATACGGGCAAGATGGTGTATGAGCGCTGCGGGCGCTCGGGTGTGATGCTGCCGAGGGTGAGCCTGGGCTTCTGGCATAACTTCGGAAGCGTGGACCCCTACGAGCGTAGTCGGGAGATTACTCACTACGCCTTCGACCACGGCATCACCCACTTCGACCTTGCCAACAACTACGGGCCGGTGTACGGATCGGCCGAGGAGACGATGGGGCGGCTGATGGACGACGACTTCAGGCCCTACCGCGACGAGCTCTTCATCGCCACGAAGGCGGGCTACGACATGTGGCCGGGGCCCTACGGCAACTGGGGCAGCCGCAAATATCTCATGGCCAGCATCGACCAGAGCCTGAAACGGATGAGGACGGACTATGTGGACCTGTTCTACAGTCACCGCTACGACCCGCTGACGCCCCTGGAAGAGACGCTGCAGGCGATGGTGGACATCGTGAGGCAGGGGAAGGCACTCTATGCGGGCATCTCGAACTGGCCGCTGGAGCCGCTGCGCTTCGGCGCACGCTATCTGAAGGAGCACGACGTGCCGCTGCTGATCTATCAGGGAAAGCTGAACATGCTCGACCGGCAGCCGCTGACGACGGGCATTCTCGACTTCTGCGCGGAGGAGGGGATCGGATTCATCGCCTTCTCGCCGCTGGCACAGGGACTGCTCACTGACCGCTATCTCCAGGGCGTGCCCGACGACAGCCGGATGAAGAAGGGGAAGTTTCTGAAGGAGGAGATGCTCACGCCTGAGCTGCTGGAGCAGTTGCGCGGCTACAACGAGGAGGCGGCACGGCGCGGCCAGACGCTGGCAGAGATGGCCCTGAGGTGGATACTCGACCAGAGGGGGGTGACCTCGGTACTGGTGGGTGCCAGCTCGACGGCACAGTTGGAGAAGAACCTGCGATGCGTGAGGGAATGAAGAAGGTTTATGGTTTATAGTTTCCGCCTTCGGCTTAGTTTATAGTTGATGACCCTGCAAGCCATTCTACCGGCAAATGTAATTATCTATAAACAATAAACAATAAACTATAAACAATAAACAATAAACTATAAATTCTAAACAATAAACAATACAAGGATGAGAAAGACCGTTTTCTTGATGATGGTGCTGGTGGCGATGACTGCCGCTGCCAAGACAAAGAAGAAGCCCGTGGCGGAGAGCTGGCCCGACGGGAGTGTGATGGCGGCGTGGTTCAAGGATACGACGAAGGTCGACGTAGCCACCCTGGGCCGGCAATACGACGTTACAGACTACGGCGTGGTGCGCGACTCGACACGCGTGCAGACGGCGGCCATCCAGAAGGTAATCGACCGTGCTGCCAGCGAGGGCGGGGGCGTCGTGGTGATCCCGGAAGGCACTTTCCTCACTGGCGCACTTTTCTTCAGACAAGGCACGCACCTGCACGTGGAGGGTCGGCTGAAAGGCTCAGACCGCATCATCGACTTTCCCTGGCAGACCACCCGCATCGAGGGCGAGACGTGTACCTATTTCTGTGCACTGGTCAATGCCGACGGGCTCAACGGATTCACCATCAGCGGCCATGGCACCATCGATGGCAACGGACTGGCCTACTGGCAGGAGTTCTGGATACGGCGCAAGTGGAACCCGCAGTGTACCAACAAGGACGCGCAGCGGCCACGGCTCACGTACATATCCAACTCGAGCAATGTCACCATACAGGATGTGCATCTGGTGAACTCGCCCTTCTGGACCAACCACATCTATAAGTGCGACCATGTGCGCTATCTGGACTGCTATATCTTCGCCCCTACGGAGAATATCTGGGAGCCCGACCCTAAGCGGGGAGCTCCGTCGAGCGACGCCATCGACATCGATGCGTGTACCGACGTGCTCATCAACGGCTGTTTCATGCATGTGAACGACGATGCCGTTGTGCTCAAGGGAGGCAAGGGCACCTGGGCCGACAAGGACGCGACCAACGGTCCCTGCGAGCGGATACTTATACAGAATTGTCGCTACGGACGGGTGCACGGCTGTCTCACCCTCGGCTCGGAGTCGATACACGACAGAAATGTCATCCTGCGCAACTGCTACACCGAGCGTGCCGACCGCGTGCTCTGGCTGAAGATGCGCCCCGACACGCCGCAGCATTACGAGTACGTGACGGTGGAGCATATCACCGGGCACTGCAAGCGGTTTCTCTTTATCCACCCGTGGACACAGTTCTTCAAGCCCGAGAAGCGTGATGACATGCCCCTTTCGCGCTGCAATAATATCGTGATGCGTGACATACAGGTGGATGCCGAGACGCGTTTCGACGTGAAGACTTCAGACAAGTACGAGCTCATCGACTTCTTCGTCGACGGCCAGCCGGTTGTATTTTGAATAAACTCTAAACAATAAACATGAAACATTCCAAAGCGGCGCCCCTGCTGATGAGAGCGCTGGTGGTTGTCCTGGCCTCGCTGGTCTCTGCCGCTTCCCTGGCGCAGCCCCGTGGCAAGGCCGCTCCCCGCACCCTGCAGTATGAGCCGGGTGCGGGTGGTGGCTTCGTTTGTGTGGATGGTCATAACCGTTACACCCGTGCGCTCTATGGCAGTCATACTGACTGGCGACTTGACACATCCGACCGTCCGATATTCGCGGTGGTGAAGAAGGGCTATCATCGTAATATCCGTTTTGTGGCAGAAGTCGACGGCCACGACTATCCGTTGGAAGAGGCCACGCCTTGTACTGCCAGTTACCACAAAGCCCTCCGTACCTATACCGTCAGCGATCGCCGGTGGGGTGGGGCACCGCTGAATATCAGGGTGGTAGCCCTGCCCGATGCGGAGGCAGCCATCTTCGAATTCTCTTCGTCTGGTCTGAAGGGCCGTGCCCGTATCAGAGCCTTAGTGTCGGAGATCGCCCAACCCAGACTGAGCCGCAACGGTGACATCGGCGCCGACAAGCCAGGCGTACTGGAACCAAAGGGCGAGGCGCTCCAGACTGTCGAGGTGCCGTTAGACGATGCCACCGTCTATATGAAGGTCGCGCTTCATGTCATGTCGCAGCTGTCTGTCGCCGAAGGGCGACGGCAGTTTGCTGCTGCCGAGACCTGGTATAGTGTCTTGTCGGCCCGCATCCAGTTCGACACGCCCGACCCCTATATCAATACCCTTGGCAGTGCCCTTGTCATCGCAGCCGATGGCGACTGGGACGGGCAGACATGGCTGCACGGCTGTGTCGGCTGGCGTATGCCTCTTGCCGGCTGGCGGGCCGGCTATCTGGGTGATGTGCTCGGCTGGCCCGACAGGGCTGTCAGCCATTTCGACGCCTATGCCCGTAGTCAGGTGACCCAGGTGCCTCCCACGATACCCCATCCTTCGCAAGACCCGGCCATGAACATGGCCAGGGCCGAAAAGCGATGGGGCACTCAGATGTACTCCAACGGCTATATCTGCCGCAATCCCGGACGCAACGACCAGATGCATCATTATGATATGAACCTGAACTTCGTCGATGAGTTGCTCTGGCATTTCCAGTACGATGCCGATACCGTCTACATGCGGAAGATGTGGCCAGTGCTTTCACGCCATCTGGCATGGGAGAAGCGCAATTTCGACCCCGACGGCGACCATCTCTATGATGCCTATTGCTGCATCTGGGCCAGCGACGCGCTCTACTATAGCGGCGGTGCCGTCACCCATAGCTCCGCCTATAACTATCGCGGCAACCGGCTGGCGGCGCGTATCGCGGAAATGATCGGCGAAGACCCTTCCCCCTATCGCCGGGAGGCCGATGAGATCCTGAAAGCCCTGAACGGGCGGCTGTGGATTCCGGGGAAGGGCGTATGGGCGGAGTATCAGGACGCGATGGGACTGCGCCGGCGCCACGACCATCCAGCCGTGTGGAGCATCTATACGCCGATAGACTGCGGCGCCTGTAGTCCGCAGCAGGCATACCTCGCTACACAGTATATCGACCGTCACATCCCGCATATCGAAGTGGAGCAGACGGGCTATCACACGATCTCCACCAGCGACTGGATGCCCTACTCGTGGAGCATCAACAACGTGGCTGCCGCCGAGGTGATGCATACGGCATTGGCCTATTTCGAGGCAGGAAGGGCTGAAGATGGCTACAGGCTGATGAAGGCCAACATCCTCGATCAGATGTACTACGGCCAGAGCCCCGCCAATTTCGGACAGATCAGCCACTACGACGCTGCCCGAGGGGAGTGCTATCGTGATTTCGGCGACTGTATCGGCATCAGCAGCCGTACGCTGATTCAGGGACTCTTCGGCATCATTCCCCAGTCGCTCTATGGCCAGTGCATCATCCGCCCCGGTTTCCCGTCGGCGTGGCAGCATGCCAGTGTCAAGACTCCCTATCTCGACTATCAGTATCAGCGCGAGGGCACCAAGGTGCGGGTCGTTGTGACGCAGCGCTTCCCGCGCCCGCTGCAGATCATCCTCCGGCAGAACACCGGCAGCGGCACTTTCCATGATGTAGAGGGTAGCAAGGCGGCCTGTCAGGTGATAGAATACGACCTCTCGGGGCATGGTTTAGTCGATTCGAGGAGTGAGGAGGGAGGAGTGAGGAGTGAGAATACTCCTGCCGCAGGATCAGCCTCTGAACAAATCTCCCTCCACACTCCACACTCCTCCCTCCTCGAAACACACTCCTCCCTCCTCGAAACACACTCCAGTCTTGGCCTTTCCGAGCCCATCCTTTCCGAGCCCTTCCGTACCGTCAGCCTCGACCGCTATTTCAACGCCGAGGTGGGTGACATCTTTAAGAACAAGTATCAGTCGCCGCGCCCGCAGACCACCACCCTGCAAATCCCGCTTCAGGGCATCGGCGAGTGGTGCCATCCTCATCAGTCGGCCGAGATCAGCGACTCCGTCTTCCGTCGTCAGGTCTCCGACGGCGTCTTCCGTGTGGCAGGCGTTCCTATGGCCACGCCGGCAGAGGGACGTAATATCATCTATACCAGTCTGTGGGACGTCTATCCCGACTCGGTAGTCCTGCCGCTGAAGGGTAGGGCAGCGCGGGCCTATCTCCTGATGGCAGGCTCTACCAATCACATGCAGAGCCGTATCGACAATGCGCTCGTCGTCGCCGCCTATACCGACGGCAGCACCGACACGCTGGCACTGCGCAATCCCGACAACTGGTGTCCTATCGAGCAAGACTATTATGTCGACGGTCTCGCCTTCCGTGCTGTCAGTCCCCGTCCTTATCGTGTCAGTTTCAGTACCGGCATCGTCAGCCGCCACCTTGGCAGCGCCATGCCGCTCGGCGGCGACTATGGCCGCGAGATACCCGGCGGTGCGGGGCAGATGCTCGTCATGCCGCTCAATGCCCGCAAGCGTCTGAGGTCGCTCACCTTGCGCACACTCTCAAACGATGTCGTCGTCGGGCTCATGGCCGTCACGCTCCAATGAACTTCTTCTTTGCCGCTTCCTGCGCCTCGATCACGCGGTCGCACCAGCGGTCAAAGTCGGGGTCTTCCTGTTGTAGCTCAGGGTGGTCGAGAATATGTTCAAGCGTGCGGCGGATGCCTTCCTCGAATCTTACGCAAGCCTGGAATCCCGGCACTGCCCGCTTCAGTTTCGTGCAGTCGAAGACCACGCTCACCGCCTTGTCGCCCAGCAGTCCTCCCTCCAGGTCGTAGGCCTGGGGAGCCACGTCGCCCAGGAATCTGGAAGATACATAATAGGGGTTCAGGTCCACATGCAGCGCATCGGCAATCGCCTGGTAGATCTGATTCCAGGTGAGTGTCTCGTCGCTCATGATCTGGAAGGCCTCTCCGATGGCATGAGGATTGCCCAGCAGGCCGATGAAACCGCGGGCAAAGTCCTCGTTCCACGTCATCGTCCACAGCGAGCTGCCGTCGCCTTGTATCAGTACGGGCTTGCCGGCCATCATGCGCTTTATCACCTGCCAGCTGCCCTTTGTGCCGTGGATGCCCAGGGGCACGCTGCGCTCGCAGTAGGTGTGGCTGGGGCGGACGATGGTTACGGGGAATCCCTCCTCGCGATAGTGCTTCATCAGCACCTCCTCGCAGGCAATCTTGTTGCGCGAATACTCCCAGTGCGGATTGGCCAGTGTCGTACCCTCATTGATGATATAGCCACGTGCCGGCTTGTGGTAGGCCGAGGCAGAACTGATATACACGTATTGTCGTGTCCGGCCGCGGAACAGCCGGAAATCGCGCTCCACCTGCTCGGGCACGAAGCCGATGAACTCGCAGACGACATCAAACTGCATGTCGCCGAGTTTCCCGGCTACCACCGCCTCGTCCTCGATGTCTGCCACGATTTGGTTTACTCCCTTAGGCAGTTCTGCCTGACGGTTACCGCGGTTCAGCAACCATAGTTCATGCTCGCTCTGGGCCAGCTGTCGGGTAATGGCACTGCTGATCGTGCCCGTACCGCCAATCATCAAGATCTTCATCATTGCGCTTTTATTTAGTTTAATTATGTCATTGTTGCCGCAAAGATAGGCATTTTCCCTTGTTCACCGTGTGCCGCAGGCCTTTTTTTTTGATTATTTATGAATCATGCGGGGCTAAAACTTAAATTGTTACATGCTCACAAGGTGTCTGCTCACAAGGTGTCTGACACTTTGTGAGGCCCCGCCCTAAAAAATGCTAAATGCTTGCGTAATCCAAAAATAAGCATTATCTTTGTAGCGCAAATAAGGAAAGTGATTATTCTAAACTATCAGCAACTAACATTACACAACAAAAACTAATGGATATGAAGCAAGATGGAATACTGAGAGTGGGAATCATCGGCACAGGCTGGATAGCCGAGAAGGCCGCCATCACGCTGCGCGGCCTCGCTACCTGTGAGGCCTATGCCGTGGGCTCGCGCAGTCAGCAGAAGGCGGAGGCTTTTGCACGACAGTGGGGGATAGGCAGGGCTTACGGCTCATACGCTGCCCTGATGGCCGATCCGGATGTAGACCTTGTATATGTCGGGACGCCTCACTCCCACCATTATGAGGTGACCCGCGAGGCCTTGCTGGCCGGCAAGCCCTGTCTGGTGGAGAAGGCTTTTATGGCGAACTGCCGTCAGGCGGAAGAGATCGTCAGCCTGGCCCGCGAGCGGCATGTCTTCCTGGCCGAGGCCATCTGGACGCGCTACCAGCCCGTGGTCGGGATGGTGCGCCACCTGCTCAACAGCGGGCGCATCGGCACGCCCCGGCTGCTCACAGCCACCCTCGGCTACTCGATGGGTGAGAAGCCGCGCATCATGCGGCCAGACCTCTGTGGCGGTGCCCTGCTCGACCTCGGGGTGTATGCCCTGAATTTTGTGCGCATGTTCTTCCCCGCAGATATCGTCAGCATCGACGGCCAGTGCGTGAAGTCTGCCACCGGCATGGATATTACCGAGGCCATCACCCTCGTGCTCTCAGACGGCATGCTGTGCAACCTTCAGTCGAGTGCAGCCTGCGTGGGCGATAATATCGGTGTCATTGCAGGCACCGACGGTAACCTGATTATAGACAATATCAACAACCCGCAGAAGATCACCGTCAACACTCACGACCGCCAGTTTGTGGAGGATATCCATGTGCCGAAACAGATCACGGGCTATGAGTATCAGTTTGAAGCCTGCCGCCAGGCGCTCATCGACGGTCTGACAGAGCCGCGCGAGATGCCCCATGAGGAGACACTGTATATCATGTCGCTCATGGACGGCCTGCGTCAGAAGTGGGGCGTGCGCTATCCGATGGACGATTGACGGGGGAGGAGTGTGGAGGGAGGAGTGAGGAGTGAGAATACTCCTGCTGCAGAATCAGCCTCTGAACATATCTCACTCCACACTCCACACTCCTCCCTCCACGAATAAACTCTGTAAACTACAAAAAGAATCACGATATGAGACGGATGTTTTGCAACATGATCATGGCAACAATAGCCTTAGCAACCGCGCTGACAGCACAGGCTGGCAAGTACCAGAACTTCAAGGTGTCTACATATATTCGTGCCCAGGACGTGGTGCGGATGGCAGACGATCAGTTCCTCAATGAGACGTGGCAGACGATCAGCTCGCAGGTGGATCTGGACAAGATATACCTGGAGACCCACCGCGACGCCTTCACCGTCGATGAGAAGACGATGACGAAGGTAAAGAAATTCTTCCTTTCGAAAGGCCTCGAAGTGGGTGGCGGCATCACCTATACGCGCTCAGAACCTTCCGATTTCGAGACCTACAGTTACGCCCGTCCTGTGGAGCGCCAGCAGGTTCGTGAGGTGGCCGAATATACTGCGCGGCTCTTCGACGACTTCATCCTCGACGACTTCTTCTTCATCGACTTGAAGAACAACGACGAGATCGCCGCAAAGGAGCGGAGTGGCAAGAGTTGGACTGACTACCGTCTGCGGCTGATGGCTGATGCGGGGCGCGAGCTGGTGGTGGAACCCGCGAAACGGGTGAACCCGAAGGTGAAGGTCATCATCAAGTATCCCAACTGGTACGACCACTTCCACGGCCTTGGCTTCAACCTCGAAGAGGAGTCGCTCTACTTCGACGGCATCTGGACGGGTACCGAGACGCGCGATCCGGCCTCGGCCCAGCACCTTCAGAATTATCTCAGTTATAACGTCGTACGCTACTTTGATAATATCGCCCCAGGCAAGAACGGTGGCGGATGGGTCGATGCCGGCGGTATCCACATGAGCATGGACCGCTATGCGGAACAGTTGCATCTGACGATGCTCTCGAAGACGCCTGAGATCATCCTCTGGAACTATATGCAGCTCTACGACGTGAAAATCACGCCCCAGATGCGTGCCCCGTGGCAGGACCTTGGAGGAAACAGTTTCCGTTACGACGAGATGACAGCCCCCTACACAAAGGACAAGGGCGGCCCTGCCATCCAGCCTACGACGATGGCCCGCTTTGCCAGCGTCACCCTCCGACAGACAGACCGGTTGACGGGTCTTCTGGGAAATCCTGTCGGCCTTGTCTCGTATAAGCCCTATCACTCCTCGGGTGAAGACTTCCTGCAGAACTATCTTGGTATGATCGGCCTGCCAATGGATATGCATCCACGGTTCCCGGAGGACCGCCAGCAGATTCTGCTGACGGAGCAGGCTGCCCATGACCCGCAGATCGTAAACAAGATAAAGCAGCAACTCAGGAAGGGTGGCGACGTGATGATCACTACCGGACTGCTGAAGGCCATCCGTGAGAATCTGGCAGACGTTTGCGAACTCTACTGCGGCGATCTGAAGGCCATCGTCGGCGACTTCGGCTTTGCAGGAAAGGCGCAACGCGAGTTTATTATTCCCCAAGTGAAGTATTTTACCAATGATGCCTGGGAGGTGGTCAGCGCAGGCCGTCCCCTCACCGGTGGCGTCTCTGGCTATCCCATCCTGCTGCGCGACACTTACTCGAAGGGCATGCTCTTCGTCCTGACCATCCCCGACGATTTTGGCAACCTCTATGACTATCCCGCCGGGGCGTTGAATGTGATCCGTCGCGCCATGAGCAAGGATGTGGGGGCCTATATCGAGGGACCGTCGAAAGTAGCTCTGTTTCCTTACGATAATAAGACAATGGTTGTAGAGAATTTCAACGATGAGGCTGTGTCTGTAAGGGTCGTTATAAATAGTAAGGTGTCAGTTCTCCGTAATCTGCTGACGGGTGAGCAGTTGAAGGCTGTTGAGCTCCCGAAGGCAGTCCCGACATGGGGGCGCAACCGCTTCTTTGGCTATCCTGACGGAGCGACTGTCTTCGATATAGAACTGGCTGCCCACAGTTATATTGGATTAGGATATTAATATGTTAATGTATATGAGAACAAAACGAAATAGATTGATGCTGCTGATGGCAGCCCTGCTCTTCGCAGTGGCAGCACATCCGCAGTCTTATCCGACGAAGCTGCTGGCACACGAGCAGCAGATAGAGAGCGCCGACTATGCGGAACAAGACCTTGTGGGTTACCGTTGGTATGAGTGTAAGAACGTCGCCACGGCTTTAACGATGAGAAGAACTCGGGTATCGAGGTGATTCAAAGTGAACAGTGAAAATGATTAGTATCTGACTCTCACGGTGGAACGGCTCTGGAACAGGAATTATATAAAGGTGATGACGGCCAACTTTGCGCTGTTCTTCGCTTTCTATGTGCTGACACCCTTGCTGCCGCTCTATCTGAGTGAACATTTCGGCGCAACAAAGGACGTGATAGGTCTCGTGTTATCGGGCTACACCATCGCGGCTTTGTTGTGCCGGCCTTTTAGCGGCTTTCTTGTCGACTCCTTCCCAAGGAAGACGGTGCTGATGGTGTGCTTTGGCGCTTTTGCCATCTTCTTTGCCGGTTATCTCGCTGCCTCCACCTTATTATTATTCACCATCGTACGTACCCTCCATGGCGGTCCCTTCGGTGCTTTGACGGTATCCAATTCGACCGTGGCTATTGATGTGCTGCCTTCCAGCCGACGTACCGAGGGTATCGGCTATTACGGCTTGAGCAATAACCTGGCCATGGCGATTGCACCTACCGTTGGTATCTTTATCTATAAGTTTACAGACAGTTTTATATTGTTGTTCTGGATAGCCTTGGCTGTGGCTTGTTTCGGGTGGCTGGTCGATGCAACGGTGAAACTGCCGTCGAAGGAGATTGTCCGCGACAGGTCTAAAATCTCACTGGATCGATTCTTCCTTGTGCGGGGATGGCTCTTGGGATTGAACATGGTAGCCTTTGGCTTCAGTTTTGGTGTGTTGAGTAACTATCTGGCTATCTATGGTAAGGAGGTGAAGGGCATCACGGGGGGCACAGGCACTTATTTCCTGCTTTGCTCCATCGGTCTGATGCTTTCCCGTTTGCAGGGAGGCCGGGCGTTGCGTCGAGGCCTGTTGACCCATAATGCCGGTGAGGGGATGGTCATCTCCCTCATTGGCTATACTATCTTCATCCTCTTGCCCACGCTTGTTTCGCTGTCTGCAGATTCCGGCGGCAGCAAATTCTTCACTCTTCACTCTTCACTCTTCATTTCCATCGGCTATTACGGCTCTGCCATCCTCATAGGTCTTGGTAATGGTCACATGTGGCCGGCCTTCCAGAACATGACCATCAGTGTTGCCCGTAACAACCAGCGTGGTACGGCCAATTCCACCATTCTCATTTCTTGGGATATCGGCATGGGCCTCGGTATCCTTGTCGGTGGTATTATCTCCGAATGGCTGGGCTATGGCGCTGCCTTTTGGACTGTTGTTCTGGTCAATGCAGCCGGTGTCGCCTGTTTCTTTCTTGCCACCAAGGCATTCTTCTTACAGCGTAACCTGGACCCCTCTGTCAGGTAATCGTACTTTTCAGCGATTACCGTTGATGGTATAGTCGAGTGCTGCGCCGATGGCGGTGCAGTACTGCGAATACTTCGGAATATGGAAGCGGATGTTATAGAGTGTTTCCAAGGCAGGGAACACCTCTTTGCACTGAGGCAGCAGGGAGAGGTTGCCGATGAGCACGAAGTCACGGATGTCACTGCCGAGTGAGGCAAGCCAGGCGGCTGAGCCGATGCTCTGCAGTACCATGTGGATGAGTCCTGCGGCAATGTCTTCTTTCGATGCGTCACTCTGGGCCCTGGCGAAGTTCGATGCCGTCGTGTCCATGGTCAGCCCCGGTACGGGGATGGCACTGATGTCGCCGATAGTCAGGTCGATATTGCGGATATTGCCTTGCTTGGCAAGCTCTGCCACCTGCCTGATGTCGTTGGTGTTGAGCATGATACGGGCCAGTCCGGCCAATGTTCCGCCACCGACGCCGATACCACCGATGTGCTTCATCTCATTGCCGTCGCACTTCACAAACGATGTACCTGTTCCCATCGAAACGACGATGGTATGGTCGAGTTTCGACTCAAAGCGTGCACCGAGACCGTCAGCCACAAACTCTTCCGATTTTGCCGTCGGCAGCCCGTAGATAGCACCTTCGATATAGGCAGCACCCACACCGGTCAGCATCACCTGCTCCACATCTTTCAAGTCGATGTCGTTGTCGTGCAGATACTTACCGAAGGCACCATAGAGTGATGTGATGGGGTCGGCAGCCGTGATACGGATTGGGGCCGAGACCTTACCATTCTTAATACCAACAATCTTCGTGGTCGAGATGCCCACATCGATACCAATGACTATTCCCATGTTATTTAATGTTCAATGCTCAAATCTCAATGCTCAAATCTCAATGCTCAATGCTCAAATCTCAATGCTCAATGCAAAAAAGAAACCCGGCCGCCATAACGCGAAACCGGGCTAATGAAAGGAGGAAGTGGTACCTCCAGGAATCGAACCGGGGACACACGGATTTTCAGTCCGATGCTCTACCAACTGAGCTAAGGCACCAATTTGGTTCTTTCAGTCGCGTCGCTTTGTGAAAGCGGTAAACCGAGCGGCAATCCTTTCGTTTGCGGGTGCAAAGGTACGAACTTTTTTTGGATCCACCAAATTTTTCCATAACTTTTTTCAAAAAAAGTCCTTCCTTCTCTATTTTATAGCGGATTCCACCCCTGAGCTTTGAGTTCAAACTCCTGATTGTCTCTTGTCACGAGCACGTTTCCGAATTTCTCTTCAGTGATATGGCCGATCAGTTTCACACCCTCTATCTGCTCTATCTTTGCATGGTCGCCGATGGGCACGGTGAACAGCAGTTCATAGTCCTCGCCGCCGTTTAGTGCACAGGTGGTCACGTTCATGTTCATCTCCTCGGCCATTACAGCGGTCTGGTAGTCGATGGGGATATTCTTCTCATAGATGCGACAGCCCACCTTCGACTGTTTGCAGATGTGCATCAGCTCCGACGACAGTCCGTCTGAGATGTCCATCATGGCAGTGGGCTTAATGCCTGCTTCCCGCAGCTTTTGGATGATGTCGCCACGGGCCTCTGTCTGTAGCTGGCGCTGTAGCAGATACTCTTTGCCGGCAAAGTCGGGTTGGAAAGAGAATGCCTCGAGCTGGGCGTTGAGTGCTGCACGTCTTTCTTCGTCGCCGGCATTCTTCGCCTCTTTGATTTTCTTCTGCAGGTCGTCGATCTGTCCGTAGTAGACCGACTTCTCTCGTTCCAGCAGCTGCAGTCCCATATAGGCTGCCCCCAGGTCTCCACTGACGCAGATCAGGTCGGTGCTCTTGGCACCGTTACGATACACGATATCTTCCTTCCGTGCCTCACCGATGCAGGTGATGCTGATAGCCATCCCGGTGAAGCTCGACGTGGTGTCGCCGCCGACGATGTCCACACCCCATTTGTCACAGGCCAGACGCAGACCGCTGTAGAACTGTTCCATGTCTTCCACGGAGAATCGTTTGCTGAGTGCCAGCGAGACGGTCATCTGTCGGGGTGTGCCGTTCATGGCGAACACATCGCTGATGTTCACCATCGCACTCTTGTAACCGAGGTGCTGCAGGTCGATGTAGGTCAGGTCGAAATGGACACCCTCCATCAGCAGATCGGTAGTGACGAGCACTTCCTTGTCAGGATAAGAGAGTACGGCGCAGTCGTCGCCGACGCCGTACTTTGTACTCTCGTTCTTTATCTTGATGTCTTTTGTCAGACGGTCTATCAGACCGAATTCTCCTAATTTTGCTATCTCCATTTTATTATCTTTTATTTCTCATTGGCTTCGCCCATTTTGCGTCGCGTCTCGGCATAGCTCAAACAAGCTTGGCTCTGCTCTCGCCGCCAGCAAAATTCCACACGCCGCGATTTTTACTTAAAACTGATAGTCAGCGGCCGGTCCCCAGTAAGATTACTGTCTTTGGACTTATGGTTGTCTTTGCCTTTAACCATGATGCTCTTTCTCGACTTCTTACGTACATAATTAATAATACATTGATTAAAAGCCTCTTCCTGGTCGAGCAGAATCTGGATGCTGATAGGCAACACGTAGAGATGGTCTCTCACCTCCTGACTCAGACCTTCTACCTGCCTCAGTCTTGTCTCGTCTTTTTCTGTGGTTACAATCATCTTGGGCGAGGGTAGGGCACTGAAGGCCTCGTTGATCAGTTCCACATCCTTCTTGCTGAAGGCATGGTGGTCGCTGAACGACAGGGGCGTCACCTTTTGGGCGTATGCCTCCAGTTCTGCGAGCATTTGCTCTGGCGAGGCAATGCCTGTCAGCAGTAGCACGTGCTTATCGGCCAGGTATGATAGTGCTTGGGTGCTCTGAGTATTTCGGTCACTTTGAAGCGTTGTGAATACCGCCCTCAATTCTCCAAACTCATGGGTAGAGAAGAAAAGCTGCTGATAGGGATAGAGCCTCATGGCCTTGGTGATGACACGAAACTCCATGGGTTTCAGGTCCTTCGGGCACTTTGTCACAATCACGATGTCGGCCCTGTCCTTGCTCTTCACCGGCTCTCTCAGTCGTCCTGCCGGCAGCAACTCATCGTAGATGATCAGCCGGTGGTAGTCCACGAGCAGAATGTTGATGCCAGGTTTCACATAACGGTGCTGGAAGGCATCGTCGAGCAGGATGACGTCAATATCCTTCACATATTCCCCATTGGTGAGTTTCTCGATGCCGCGTGTCCGTTTCTTGTCTACAGCCACGGTGATATCGGGGAACTTCGTCATGATCTGAAAGGGCTCGTCGCCGATGGTACTGACGGTGGCATCCTTGTCGGCCAGCACAAAGCCGTGGGTCTTACGCTTATAGCCGCGACTCAGCATGGCCACCTTTGTGTGGTCTTTCAGCAGCCGTATCAGATACTCCACATGTGGGGTCTTGCCGGTACCGCCGACGGTTATATTGCCGACAGAGATGACTGGTGTGCTGAACGACCTGCTTTTAAGGACCCCCATCTCAAAGAGCATGTTCCTGAGACCCACGCCAAAGCCGTAAAGCCAACTCAGCGGCAGCAGCTTCTTGTTTGTCCTAATAAGGTCGCCCTCTATTCTATCCTTGCCTATCACTATAAACTATAAACTGTAAACCGTAAACTGTAAACCGTAAACCGTAAACCGTAAACCGTAAACCGTAAACTACTTCACCCTGACATCTTCCAATATGCGGGCCTGGAGTGTACGACCGCTCTTCACACTCTGACGGATCTCCATCAGAGGCTCGTACAGGTCGCCGAGCAGTGTCTTCAGCTCTGCCTGGAGCTTACTGTCGAGGTAGGACCCTTTCTTATCGGTTTGTGGCATAAAGGCGTCGAGCCAGTTGCCCTTGCCGGGATAGGCCTGGGTGTGGTATTCGCCGACTTTGGCCAGCTCTGCTGCCTTCTTCACGGCATCGTCGAGGCTGCCGAGTTGGTCTACGAGCTTGATCTTCTGAGCGTCGGTAGCCAGCCATACCCTTCCTTGGGCGATGGAGTCAACTTGTGCAGGTTTCATGCCACGGCCTTCGGCGACGATGTCCAGGAACGACTGGTAGCCGCGGTTCACATAGGTCTGCATGCGGCTCATCACTTCTTCAGGGTTCTTGCCAACCACCAAGTCAGTCTCATAGTCACTGTATTTATTAGTGCTTACACCGTCGAAGGTCACACCGAGCTTGTCCTGTACCAGTCCGCTGAAGTTTGGAATCAGTCCGAAGATGCCGATGCTGCCAGTGATGGTTGTCGGCTCGGCGACAATCCAGTTGGCCGGCGAACTGATCCAGTAGCCTCCCGAGGCAGCCATGCCACCCATCGATACTACGACGGGCTTCTTAGCCTTCACCAGTTTGATGGCATGACGTATCTGTTCGGATGCCACGGCACTGCCGCCGCCGGAGTTCACACGGAACACTACGGCCTTCACGTCGTCATCGTCGGCCAACTTGCGCAAATCCTCGGCCGTTGTCTTACCCACGATGCTATGTCCGCCGCCGTTCAGCAGGTTCATTGCCTCTGTGTCTACGATGCTGCCGAAGGCATAGTACACGGCAATCTCCTCGCCGTCATTACTCGACTCATCCTTCACGTTCAGCATGTCACTGAGTGTCAGCTGGTGTATGTGCTCGTCCTTGCCTATCTTCAGCCGGTCCTTGATCTCAGCCTGAAGTTCTTCGGGAAACAGTATCTTGTCTATGAGTTTTGCCGTCAGATAGTCGTTGGGGGTGGCCAGGCTCATGATGCTGTCGTTAGCCAACTGGTTCAGTTGCTCGGCACTCACCTTACGGCTCTCACCAATCTCCTTCAGCCAGTACTTCCAGATGCCGTTAAGGTAGGCGGCACGCTGTTCGCGGTCATAGTCGCTCATGCCGGTCTGGGTATTGCGCTCCACATAGCTCTTATATTTGCCGACCTTTGCCGTGAGATATTTCACGCCGAGCTTGTCGTAGAGCCCTTTCATGTATTCGCCCTTGCCGCCGAGACCTTTGAAGTCTACCATGCCCTCGGCATTCAGGTACACCTTGTCGGCCACCGATGCCACGTAGTAGTTGGCCTGCAGATACTGGTCGGCGTAGGCCACGATCCATTTGCCGCTTTGCTTGAAGTCCTTCAGGGCGTCGCGCAGCTGCTGAGCCGTGGCAGGAGCGTCAAACTCCGTGATGCCGCCTTCAAGGTAGATGCCCTTGATGTCGTCGTTTGCCTTGGCCTTGCGGATGCTGCCGATCAGGTCGTCGAGTCCCATGGCACTCATGTCGCCCATGCCGAGCATAGCGTCAAAGGGTGTCCCTTCGTCGGTACGTTCACTGATGGTGCCGTCAAGCTTGATCACGAACACGGAGTTCGCCTCCACCTTCGTCGGGGCGGAGTCGCTGGCCAGCATGCCGACAAGTGAGATGACCATGAAGAATCCTGCTATCAACAGAAAGATGGCGATGCCACAGACGGTGGCGAATACCATTTTGAAGAACTGTTTCATATACCTTAATAATATATAGTTAATTTCAGCCGACAAAGATAGTATAATTTTTTTATTTAAGCAAATAAAACTATAAATAATGCAAATAAAACTATAAATAATTGTAAAAACTACCCCCTATAAACTATAAACTATAAACTATAAACAAAAAACACCTACCTTTGTCGTCGATGAAACCATGTTGGTGCATGTTACTGATCATTTGCTTGTTCGCCGGATGTGTGGTCGATAGCGATGAGACGCCCGCTTCTTCTGAAGAGCGGGTGAAAGTAGGCGACCGCCTGCCTTCGTTCTCCGTCGATGTGACCGATGGCGACTCTACCTATGTCTTTTCATCCGAGCGTCTCACAGGTCGTACCGTCATCGTTTTTTTCCATACCTCTTGTTCCGACTGTCAGCGTGAACTGCCCGAACTCAACGATTACTATCTGCGTCATCGCGACGACCCTGGGTTCCGCATGGTGGCCATTGCTCGTGAGGAGTCAGCTTCAGAGGTGGCAGCCTTCTGGCTCGACTATGGCCTCTCCATCCCGTATTCGCCCCAGCCCGACCGCAGGGTCTATAACCTTTTCGCCGACATGACCATCCCCAGAGTCTATGTCTCTTCCCCTCAAGGTATAGTAGAGTGGGTGGGTATCGAGCGCTTTAGTGTAGACTTCTGATACCTGTCTTCAATTAACTTCTTTCTTTAAATTTAATGCTTTATAACCTTTTTGTCTTAAAAAAGATTAAATTATTGTCATTAGTCTGCATATTTATTGTTATTTCTCATTTTTTTTATTTAATTTTGTGATTCGAAACAGCTCTGTTACAAATTTAATAAGTGTATATAGTGAAGAATTTTGTGTTTAAAGCTTTATTGACAGCTGCATTCCTGTTAACTGCAGGGTACAACACCGCCAAAGCGCAGCAGGTCGCTTTGAAGACTAATCTGTTGTATGATGCGACCACTACGCCTAATCTCGGTTTGGAGATAGGAGCAGGTAAGAAGCACACCCTGCAAGTGTTCTATGGCTTAAACCCGTGGAAGTTTGGCCATGGCGACGACCAGAAGTTCCTTAAACACTGGGTTGTCAATCCTGAGTACCGCTATTGGTTCTGCCACCGGTTCAACGGCTCCTTCCTTGGCGTCCATGCTTTCGGTGGTCAGTTCGATGCCTATGGCATCAAGCCCCCGTTCGGCTGGTGGGACGAACTGAAGGACTACCGTCATGAGGGATGGTTCGTCGGTGGCGGTGTCGCCTGCGGCTACCAGTGGATCCTCTCCCGTCACTGGAACTTCGAGGCCTCCATTGGTGTAGGTGCGGCCTATATCGACTACGACAAGTTCAACTGCGGCGTCTGCGGCAAGAAGATCGACGACGGCAACAAGTGGTACGTCGGTCCCACCAAACTTGCCCTCTCCTTATTATATATGTTCTAAGACCTTACTGCAATGAAAAATAGAATACTGACCATAGTTTCGTTGCTGTTCCTTGCGACAGCCTTAGCCGCCCAGACCACCATTTTCCTTCCCACGAAGAAGGGTGAGGTGGATACCCGTGTGAAAGTGAACAACTGGCAGGTCACCACGACCGAGGGCAAGACGGTGCTCACTGCCGACTTCATCCTCGACTCTCTCGAGGTGGCATCCAACCGCTTCCGTGCTTTCACGCCGGTGCTCGTCAGCCGTGACAGCACCCAGCGGCAGCGTCTGAAGAGTCTGCTCGTCACGGGTCGCCGTCAGGAGATTGTGTTTGAGCGCGATGGTATCGACGGCATCTATGCCTACAACAATGAACGTGTGCGCCGTCTTGTCGGACAGCCGCAGACCTATAGTTATACCGATGCCGTCGACCGTCAGGACTGGCATAGCGGTGCCGACCTCTGGCTGGAGTGCGACCTCTGCGGTTGTGGTGATTCGAAGGACTTCGGACAGGCCTACCTCGGCACCTTGCAGAAGCCCGATCCCTACGACCTCATCCGTCTGGCCGACATCGTGCCTGCTGCCGCCAAGAAGGAGCGCAACCTCCACGGCACGGCCTATATCACCTTCGTCGTGAACAAGTGGGACATGCTGCCCGACTACATGAACAACCGTCGTGAGTTGCGTAAGATCACCGACACCCTCGATGTGATGGTGAAGGATCCTAACGTCAGCGTCCGTCAGATCAAGATCCACGGCTGGGCATCGCCCGAGAGTCCCTATGAGCATAATAAGATGTTGGCCGAGAACCGTGCCAAGTCGCTCACCGACTACGTGAAGAAGCAGTACAACCTGCCTGCCGAGGTGTTCGCCAAGGCAGAGGCTACCCCGGAGAACTGGCTCGGCCTGCGTAAGGCTGTCGAGGAGGCCGATGAGACCGTTCTGCCCCACAAGCAGCAGATCCTCGATATCATCGGCGATCTCACGCTGCAGCCCGATCCCAAGGAGTGGAAGATCAAGCAGCAGTATCCCGCCGAGTATCAGTATCTGCTCAAGAACGTCTATCCCGGCCTGCGCCGCTCAGACTACGAGATCTCGTTCAATTTCAGCGACTTCACCCTCGACCAGGCTAAGGAGATTTACAAGACCAAACCCTATCAGCTCTCGCTCCGTGAGATGTGGGATGTGGCTCAGACGCTCGAACCTGGCAGCAACGATTACAATAAGGTGATGCAGACCGCCGTCAATGTCTATCCCGATGACCCGCAGGCTCTCGTCAACCTGGCCAATATCGCCATCCGTCAGAAGGATCTGCTGAAGGCCGAGAGCCTGTTGGAGCGTGCCGGCGACAGTGCCGAGGCTATCAATGCCCGTGCCGTCATCGCCATCATCCAGAAGCGTTACGACGATGCTGAGACGCTCCTCGGTCAGGCTGCCGCCAAGGGTCTCGATGTCTCGAAAAACTTAGAGGCCATTAAGATCCTTAAGTAATTACATCTACTTTATAATATAGATATTAATTATTTTATTATAACCATATTTTAATTATTAAGCTTATGAAAAAGTTAAGTATTTTGGCACTCGCAGCAGTTGGGCTGTTTACAGCTGCCTGCTCATCGAGTGAATCTGTGAACGATGTGCAGGTGCCCATCACTCTTGATGGCAAGGGACAAGGGTTCCTAAGTGTAAATGTCAATCTGCCTTTCCAGCCGGTATCTTCTACCCGTGGCTGGGAAGAGCAATCTCAGCTTGATGACGGCGTAGCTCGTGAGTATGCAGTTGATGATGTGCTTTTGGTGCTTTTTGGTGGTAACCAAGATCCCAATCAAGCTACGGTGCTTCAAGCGTGGTCACCTACTACGATTGGATTTAAGAAAGTGTCTGATGACCCTAATCAAGTCACGACTCGTGACAAGTACGTCGTGAAACTTCGCGAAGGCATAACGGGCCCGTACTATGTACTTGCTGTTCTTAATGCTCACGATCTCGTAAAGATAAAAGCCGACGGAACAGGCATTACTGATGCTAGTGGTTCTGATGTCACAAAGCTAAGTCAATTGCAGGGTATGATAATTTCTGCAAATGCTACTACAGGAGAGACTCCGTTTGTGAACAATAAAGGCGCAAATAAACAGGATGGCTTTTTCATGACTAATGCAGTTCTGAGCGATAAGCAAAGCGGTACAATTAGTGGTGTGTCTCCTATTGTGCTCGCTCCCGTATCTCTGATTTACGAGTCTGAAGAGGCTGCTAATGCCGCTAATGCCGTTCCTTCTGTTGATGTCTATGTGGAGCGTGGCCTTGCTAAGGTAACGCTAAGTGCCACATTGGCCTTCGACGAGAGTGTAAAGACAAAGTCTGGGGACGCCCTTTTGGCTGCATCGCTTGGTGGCTGGGTACTCGACAATACAAACTTGTCATCTTACCTCGTTCGTCAGACTCCTACTAACTTCGCAGCAGAATGGGGATATTACAATAGGCAAGCAAGCAAGACCTCCAATGACTATTTCCGTTTTGTGGGTGTGAATAACGTTGATAAGCCTAAGGCTTTGTCTGGTAATGATAATCCTGAAGAATATTCTCCTGTTGTTGATGTTGTAACCGAATCTGCCTATAGGACATACTGGTCTCCAGACCCCAATTATGCTGATAATAGCATTGTTGGCAAATTGTATGAACCGAAAGTGAAGACTTACCCAACTGATATCAATGCTCCACAATATTGCTTTGAGAATACATTTGACGTAGATCACCAGAACTATAAGAACACTACTCGTGTTGTAGCTAAGGTTATCTTGAATAGTGGTAAAAACTTTTATACCATCAGAGATGACCGCAAGACTCTTTATCAGCTTGCTGATGTGAAGAAGGCTATCTATGCGCGTATGATGCTGAACGAGGATTTCAGGACTTGGGCAACTACTAATATATCTGGGACGGTCAGTGAGTCCAGTTTTGAGGATGTGTTATTCCAGGAGAGTGTCGCCGAAGGAACCACTGTTGCCGGTACTATCCATGTGACAGATGTTAAGGTGAATACCACTGCAGGAGTAGTTAATTTTAGCGGACAAACAGTTGGAACAAAAACTGGTGCAACCATACTTGCTGATGTCATGGGATATGTTGGTCGCATTCAGCAATATCCTCAAGGTGAGACCTATTATGCAGTTCGCATCAAACACTTCGGCGATGACTTGACTCCTTGGGGCTGGAACGGTGAGACCGAACCCACTGTAGCAGACGATACAGATGCCAAGAAAATTGCAAAGATTTATCCTCAAAGCGGTGATGTGACTCCTGCGGAGAACTATCTTGGCCGCTATGGAGTGCTTCGTAACAACTGGTACGTAATTTCTTTGGATAAGATTTTGAAGATTGGACATCCCATTGTGCCCTGGCTGAATCCTGGTAATGACCCCAACCCCGATCCTAAAAATCCTGATAACCCCAATCCTGAGAATCCTGATCATCCAGATGATAGTCTTGATGACAGTTTCATTAGTGCACGCATTAACATTCTGTCTTGGGCAAAGCGTCCGCAGGGCGTTATCCTGAAGTAAATTTAAAACAACCCTATCTGTGTGGCCGCCCTGCTAATGGGGCGGGGCGGTTACACCTTATTAATATATATAGGAAACTATATTTAATAGAGAACAATATATCGCTGACGAATATTAGAGTTATGAAAGTAAGACAACTGTTTTTGGCACTTGTATCACTCATGCTGTTCTCCAGCTGTGAGATGATGAAAGAAGACGTTGATGACACCTACTGCGGTCTCTTCGTCTGCTTCAAGTACGACTACAACCTGCAGCGTGCCGACATGTTCAAAGACCACGTCGGGGGAGTGACGCTGTATGTGTTCGACAGCGATGGACGTTTTGTCCGCACTTATGAGGACAACAACGTGCCGCAGATGGGTACGCTGCTCTACGACGGCAGCTACCAGTACTGCATGAAGATCAACGACCTGCCCAAGGGCAGTTACCGTTTCGTGGCACTGGCAGGCCAGAAGCCGTATGCCGCACAGCTTGCCTCTGGCGGTGCAAAGTATCGCCGCAGCGACCTCTCCGATGGCGCTGCCAACGAGTCGCTGACGGTCACCCTCGACCGTGAGAAGTCTGTCACGGCTCCTTACGATGTGACAAACGGCATTTCCGTTTGCCCCGTCGACAATGCTGCTCCCCTCGATACCCTCTGGCATGGCATGACCGGTACGGAGCCCATCGTTGTGGATCCCTATGGCTATAACACCACAACCATCTCGATGACCCGTGACACGAAGATGCTCACCATCGGTCTGCACAACCTCGACATCGAGCGCACCAATATTTCTGCCGATGAGTTCGAGGTGTTCATCATCGACAACAATGGTAAGTTGGCTTACAACAACGAGTTGCTTGCCGACGACTATCTCCTCTACAAGCCTTTCCATTCATGGGACACACAGAGTCTCGATGGTTACGGCACTGTTACTGACAGGACCGCTCACTACAGCCTCACCTTCAACCGCCTGATCTGGCACGACCTGGCTGAGAAGAATGCGGTGCTCTTTATCTACAACAAAGCCACCGGCAAACAGGTGGCTGCCATCAATCTGACCGACTTCCTGGCACAGGGACGTAATGCCTACGACCAGTATGCCTACAGTCGTCAGGAATATCTCGACCGTTCGTACGACTACTACATGGACTTCTTCATCAAGAACGATGTCTGGCAGTATGCCGATGTGCGCATCAACATCCTTTCATGGGCTCAGCGCATACAGAACGTCAATTTGAAATAGTTGTGAGTTTACAGTTTATAGTTTACAGATGATGACACTGAGACTCAGACATATATTTATATTCGCCTTTGCCATTCTTCTGACTGCTTGTCAGTTTGAGGACGATCAGGAGTGTCCGGATGAAATTAACGTAGGTACGAGTTACATCAACCTTACTATAGCCGTCAGTAATGGAAAGGCCACCGGAACCCGTGCGGGAGAGATGCCTGCCTCAGGAGAGGATGGTAATGGCCGTGAGGTAGGCTTCGAACGTGAGAATGCTGTCACGGGAGTAACATTAATATTATATCAGGCTGCTGATGGTATAAATACCAACACCTCTGCCACAGACCCGAAACTTGAGTTCGTGCGCTATTTCCCCGTCAGCCGGGTTACACAAAAGGATCAGGGCAGTTCATTCCCTGCGGTATCTCCTACCAGTGACAGCTATGATGAATATGGTTCACATAACTCTCAGATTGAGGCCGAATATACGACGGGGCCGCAGTTGATAGGTAAACCCGGCGCACTTGATCTTGACTTAAACGCTAAATATCATGCGATTGTCGTAGCCAATTATGACCTGACGAAAGAAAACACGTCCTATGAGACACCAGCCATAAAGAAGGGTGACAACTTGAGCAAGGTGCTGGGTATTAAACTCAAAGGCATCGCCTCGCAGGGCTATGAGGATGCTGCTCATACCTTCACTAATTTCATCATGTCGTCGGAAGAGGACAATATACTTAGTATTAGTGATGGCACCAAGAAGATTTACGATGGTTCCCGTGACTATAATGAAGAGACTGATAAGGGTCAGGATGTCCTCTACGACCTTTCTCAACAGCCGCTCATCATTGAGCGTATGGCTGCCCGTATCGACTTCTGGGCCAAGGGTGCTAAATATCAGACTCAGAATGGAAATTCTACTCCTGTAAATTACGATGATCCTGGTTATGTCTATACACCTGTTGATGAGAGTGGAAATGCCTCTGAAGACCGCTTTGTGTTGACAAGCATCACGCCGTTCAACCTGAACAACGGTACTGAATACCTGTTGAAAAAACTAAATGATGGACTTCTGATGCCAGAGACAGGCAGCAACAATGTGTTGGACCCGCTGACAGATAAGAAGACCACAGGTTCAAATACATCTTTTGATTATTTCAATGCACTTGACGGTAATAGTCTGTCGGGTTCTTGTACCGTCCAAGCATTACATGCTCAGGTAGGTGAAGGATTGACTGGCGGATTCACCTATACAGAGGGAACTGGTGCCAGCGCCGTGTCTGCAGAGGATGTTATCATCTGCTATCCGAAGGAGAATACACTGCCCATCAGCGCTCCACTTAAGTTGTATGCCACAGGACTAATCATTGAGGGCGACTATTACACAAACGATGATGTATCCCAAAAGCAGCATTGCGTCTACTATACCTATATCCGTCATCAGGGTGAGAAGACAGAAGCCTACGATGCCCTGATCTCAGGAGAGTTGAATAAGACCAACTCAGCCACTGACGCGATGAACTTCGGTATCGTTCGTAACAACATCTATCGGGTCTATGTAGACAAGGTGATGAAAAAGACCGTCACTGAAGAGCCGAAGGTCACCCTGAAGATTAAGGTGAAGAAGTGGGACAGGTTTGAACACGCTCCAATTTATATGTAAACTCTTTAATACTAAACTAGGATGAAGAAACGGTGCATATCAGTATACTTCATGGCGATTGCCGCCGCGCTCTCCTTGATAGCCTGCAGTTCGGACCGCGAAGACGAGCAGGGTGGGGCACAACCATCCGATGGCAAGGCTCTGGTCACTTTGCGCATTGCAACAGACAACGGTAAGGCTTTGACCCGTGCTTGGCAAGATGCGAATGCCAAGGCCCAACCAGACCGTATTGAGATGATGTATTCCTGGATTGTGCTGATTACTGATGGAAGCAAGATCAAGTACAAATATACAGGAACTCCTACTGATGCGAAAGCAGAAATAGACGATGTCTGCACTAATGTTGAGATGGTAAGTGGCAATTATAGTGTTTATTCATTTGCAAATATCAGTGAGGCGTCGTTGAAGTCATATTTTGGTTTATCGTCTGAATCGTCGTTGAATGTGGGTGATGATCTGGCAGATGCTACAGTGGCAGCAGCTAAAGCCACAATTAACGGCAATGGCTTCGTTCCGTCAGCAACGAATGGCATTCCTATGAGCAATAAGCAGACACTGACTGTTCCTGCTTCAGGATCGATAACGAAGGACCTCATCGTCGTTCGTATGCTGGCGAAGATAGAGGTACAGGTCTATAATGAGGGAGCTTCAGATGTTGTCGTTAACACCATCGCACTGACGGATGTCACGGCTAATGCCGCAAACAACCTGATGCTGCTGCCGAACTATGGCACTACTCCAGATTATCCAGATGACATGGCTGCTCACCATATGGACATTCAGCCGAACCTCAGTTCTTGGGCCACAAGGGATAACTTGATATTTGTTCCGGCCGGAGAGGCTACTGCTCGTACTATCCCTGCCAACACGACAACCACTCCTGTCACGTTCACCTTCTATGTCAACGAGAGTATCGCTCCCGATAATGGGTCTGGCTTGTTCTACTTGTCATTTGGCTTTGATGGACAAACGGAGTATCACCATGCGCTAATTAACCAGAAAGGTAGTACTACCAACGACGACGATGCCTGGCACTACATTGCCCGCAACGACTATCGCGTAATTCCCGTACATCTGACGGACTGGCTGTTCCGCATTGAGCCCCTCGCCTTCGTACCCATCGGTGGCTATCCGGCTGTGACAGTCAGCAGCGATGCCCATCATGCCACCTTCAGTACTGGTGGCATGATCGCCCTCCAGCCCTTCGTAAAGAAGAGAGGAGATGACACTTGGCGTGACTTCGACAACTCTGAGGTAGAGTTTATATCCCTCTCTTGGAAGAACAGCGATGGTGATAATAAGGCAGTGTATAACAGTGACGGCACAGAAAAGGATGGTGCTGGCAAGATTGTCAAGACCGCCTTCGCCTACGACCCTGTTACCAAATCCATTATTGGCGAATTAAACAGTGCCATAACAACGCCTGGCACCTATAAGACCGCTGTCACCTTTACAGTGAAAGTCGGTCCGGCAAATAAACAGTACACTTACAGCTTCACTTGCGACGTCAATTTGCAGGTGGGGTCATAACACAACGCTCGGAAGAGCTGAAACAAGTTTCGCTCTCCACTCGCTTAAGGCGTTCTTTGAAATATTGAAGCACAATCCAGTGTAACCCGATTTAGTGGTACGTGGCCACCAATTTTGGTGGTACAAACGCTAAATATTTATAAAAGGTGGTCGATGACTACCCAAAAAAGGTAGTCACTCTTGGTTGTTTAATAAATAAATGTTATCTTTGTGGCCAGAAATCAATATATTTTAAGAAAGATGGAAACAAAGACAGAGCAATTAGAGAGAGCCTTGGAGCGTTGGCAGCAGTTACAGCCACTGAACCAGTATGATCAAGAAAAGTTCAGTAGGCGATTCTCTGTTGACTTCAACTATAACTCAAACCACATCGAGGGTAACACTCTGACCTATGGCCAGACGGAACTCTTGTTGCTCTTTGGTCGTGTAGTGCAGGAAGCAGAGATGAAGGATCTGGAGGAGATGAAGGCCAGTGACGTAGGTCTGAAGATGATGACTGAGGAGGCAACCCAGTCTGTACATCCGCTGACTGAAACTTTCATCCGACAGTTGCATAAGACACTGCTGCGTGAAGACTATGAGGTGTATCGCAACCTCCCTGGAGGAGTGACTACGTCTTATACCATTCATGCCGGACAGTACAAGACACGTCCCAATTCTGTCATCACACGATACGGCGACCGCTTTGACTACGCCTCGCCAGAGGAAACTCCTGCATTGATGAGTGACTTGGTATGGTGGTATCGGGAGGAAGAAGCTAAGAAAGCACTTACTCCTATTGAGCTGGCCATCCTGTTTCACTACCGCTACATCCGCATCCACCCCTTCGAGGATGGGAATGGTCGTATTGCCCGTTTGTTGGTTAACTTTATTCTGGCTCGTCACAACTATCCGATGGTTGTGGTTCGCTCACGGAAGAAACAGGAATATCTGGAAGCCCTGCATCGGGCAGACCTTCAAGTTGGAAAGGCACCTTCCGATGGTGCCCATGCCATGCTGGAACAGATACAGCCGTTCTACAACTACTTTGTCCAGTTAATGACAGAAGAGATTAACGGTTATGTGGACTTCTTGACAGAGAAGAATCCGGATATATGGTGGTTTGACGGCGAGCGTGTCACTTTCAATAGTCCCACGGTGTCAATCATACTTGACCAGATGAGAGGTAATCCGAATATAACTCAGGCCGAACTTGTTTCCATCTTGGGCATCCAACGTTCTGCGGTGCAAAAGACCATGAAACTACTCATAGATAAGGGTTATGTGGTGCAGAGGCAAGGCCGCTATAAATGGTATGTGGTTATTACACGTTCATAGCCTATAGCGATTAAGGATTGTGCATCTTACTTTCGACAAATAAAAGTCCTCGGCGGCGGAAGCTGCTGGGGATTACTATATATATTAATTGTGTAATGAAATAATGTATAACGACATAAAACCAGATAAAGTGATGAAAATGAAACAACTTTTCAGACATACCTCTTCTCTGCTCTGCACAGCCCTGCTGCTCGGAGCTGCTGCTTTCGTAAATATACAACAGACACAGGCGCAGATGGTGTCTCTTACAAAAGCAATGCCTGATGCCTTTAAGACGGAAACCCCAACCATTGGAGATGGAAAATATTACTTTATTCAGTTCTATGAGGAAATTGGTGCTTCTCCATATTTATTTTGCTCTTTCTTAGGTGAAAATGGTGAAGGAGCAATTATGCATGCGATGGATTATATGCCTTTCGCAAAAAACAGGCAGTGGACTTTGGAAGATGCTGGAGATGGAAAATGCTATTTGAAAAGTAAAAATGGTTTTTATGCTTGTTATGATGGAACAAATTTAGTGAGTTCTAAGATTAATACACCTTCAAAATTTGACCCTAAGGGAAGAAGCAGTTGGCGTGCAGGTTATTATGAATTGAATTTAGATGGGCAATTGTCAACCAACAATAAAGCCATGTGTTTAAGTCGCCAAAATGGTAATAGAGTTAATTCAGAGTGGGCAAATATGATCATTAATGAACAGTCAAATGCACATAATTACATACGTTTTGTAACGTTAAAGCCAGATGCTGCTCATATCATTTATTATAGATGGGAAGGAGTTGATAATAACCAAAATAATGCCAACGTTACTACTACCCGTCATTATCTTACTTTTTCCGGATCCACTGATAATGGTAATGGATTTTGGCGAGAATCTAATGTGTCATCCCGACAATCGATTGTCCCTAGTGATAAATCACTTTGGACCTTACCGACTGCTGCTGCTTATCATCTAGATGGTTTGTGGCAACTGAAGGAAACAGATGTTGACGGTGAATTTTATATTAAGAAAT
Organism: uncultured Prevotella sp.; assembly: GCA_946548085.1. Lineage (GTDB taxonomy): Bacteria > Bacteroidota > Bacteroidia > Bacteroidales > Bacteroidaceae > Prevotella. The sequence continues at coordinate 36,818 of CAMNPN010000030.1, forward strand.
ATGACGAGGATAAATATCTGAATGCTATTCAAAAGAATGTTGATTGGTTCTATATATGTGAGCTGGGAACCCAAACTGATGCTGATAATGTGGGTAGATACACATTAGTAGACTATACGGCTAACAGATATACACGTATACGGAATGCAAAGTTAGAAGATATTCATAACCTGAATACGGATGATTTCAAGGTATGGAATGATCACGTTCCGGGTTCCAGCTCATCAGGTTCGGCGGGTGCCGAAATCCATTTGAACGAAAATCTAAATCCTGGAAGTTTAGTAATCGGTGATGCTAGTGTACGATACCTTCGTTACGCTGATTTGACTGGTGGGACGAAAATAATAATTGAGGGTGATGAAGGTATGCAACTGCGCATACTACTCAATCGCTTGGAAGTGGGTAATGGTGGTGGCGATAATAATGGTGGATCGACAACGGAACGAAACGTCACCATAGGAACAGGCGGCAAGGTTGAGGTTGACCTGAGCGATTTAGAATATATTCATCTGAACGCTATCAAGACAGGCTTTAGCAGTCCTTCTGGTAAGATTACAGCCGTTAAATTGACCAAACCACTTTATTTGAACTATGGAGATGGTGATGGCTTTGAGGTCTTCCAGTGGTCTGGTGGAGATAGTAGAGATTGGTATGCTGGTTTCTATCCTATTGAGGTACCTGCCTCCAAAAAAGATGAGCATTTCCAAGTCAGGTTGGCGTTAAAATCACCAGCTGAGACTAGAGATAATCTTAACATTAAGTATGGAACCCATACAGGAATTACAACTAAGGATTTTACACCATTAGGAACTAGATTTACCCCTTCTGGCGCATATCAAAATGCTTTCCAATATAAGAATCTTGACACAAAAGGGTATCAGAAGATTGTTATCATATTCGGTGAGGCCGTACCAGATGGGTGGAGTATCCATACTTATGGATCACAACAAGAAGGAAACGTAGAATTAGGCGGGAAAACTAAATATGAGTTTGATTTGACTTCCAATCCTGTTACAGACTTTACCATTTATAATACTAATGCTGGAGCAAAACCAATTCTCATTAACGAGTGTTATTATTATTCAGGTTCGATGGTGGATTACGATGGCTCTTCCAAGAATATTTCTGAGACGAATCCCACTCTGTGGCAGTTGGATCAAGAGGACAACTACCAGCATTATCATTTGGTTAATCCTCTTAGGGATCCTTCTCCAAATGGTAAATACCTTAAAATTAATGGTACTAATGACTACACGACGACTTCTGATGATTCGGATTCAAATATCTCTTTTTCAAATACAAAACTCAATGACGATTTCTCCATTAAATGGTTTATGCCCACTATAAAGGAGACTCCTGTTGATTATATGGTGACACACAAGAGATCATATCTAAAGCAGTATGCTATGGCAGGACTTGACAAGCAGGGACTTGCCACAAATGACGATAATGATTGGTGGGACTCTACTACAGGAACACAGAAGGTTAATCCATTTAAGATTACCCACTATGTGAAGAAAGGAACGAGTATCACGGTCGGATTCCCCACAGTGCTGAATGACAATAATGACCATATCTACTACCAAAGGTGGTACGACTATGATCATGATAATGATGCGATGGATCTTGTTAACCTGAAGAAACATGTTAGTTTAGATGTGAATGGCGAAGTCCAGTACTACCTCTACAAAAATGGTATTGTCACAGGTACGAAACTTGATTGGGAAGGTATGCCTGCTGGAAGTATGAGGCGTTTCGCTCAGAAAAGTTTTAAATATACGAATACCGATGGCGGATCTTATACGGTTGCTGCTGATGTATCACGTTATAGTGACTTAACCTACATGAACGAGATATCGCCTTTGGATGGTAACTTGCAAGAGCCGTCGCTCACCATGCGCTATATTTTCAGCATGAATGATGCCAAGGAAATGGCAGCCAAACTCACTTCATGTCCTAAAGGCTATCACGAGGTAGCCGCTACTACTGGCAAGAATCCTGCCAAAGAGAATTGGTATGAGAGTAACAGTAGCGGCGGTTACAAACTGACTTCTGACACCTCGCCACAGAGTGGTAAGACATATTACGAGAGCAAGTGGGTTGAGGAAAAGGTCTTCCATTTCCCCTCCAAGCCAATATCGTACGAACAGCAGAAAATTGTAGGTTATAGGGGAGAGTATATCGCTCTACGACATGTTTTCTCCGACTACTGGGTGTTTAACTCAGGAGATGCTAATGACACTGAAGACAACCATTTGGTTAATGCAGACAATTTGAATGGAAAGATTGTTGTAGTAATAGAAGACCCCAATGGAACGGGTATCAGAAAAGGTGGACATAATAGAAATTTAACTCTTAATGATCTTCGGGGGACAACAAATGAAGGAGATGATGGTGATTACGAAGGTTACTATTTATACGACGAAACCTTTAATAAGAATTCCTATGGTGACAGCCGCTTCATCGTGTTTAGATATCCAAAGGGTAGTAATGGCAATGTCACAGAAGTGACAAGGACAGGAGTAGAAGCTTATATCAATGTGTATTTTGATTATCAAGGCACTCAATATCAGCTGGCAAAGTTTACTGTTATCTTCGACAAAGACACAGAGACACTGCCGTGGAGGTCGGTTAACAATTCAGGAGCGGTTAATGGTTCTTCTCGTGATCCAAAAGTGTTGGAGGAAATGGCAGGGGGAAAGCCTATTGCTAAAATTACCTTTGACTATCCTGATGGTGACACCTATCATTATCCATCTGTAGGTTCGACTCGTCATAATGGTGGTGATCATAATTCAGGTGGTACTATTGACGACTCCAGCCCCGTGCCTTTGACGTTCGATAATACTAACTATGCTTTTGACGGTGCAGGCTGTAACTGGGGATCATACGCTATCGTGTCAAATATGAGTACACAATTCGGTAATCAGCAAAATACTTTGCCTGCTGATGATGGCACAGCCATTGAAGGAGAAAACTATGGCACCTATGGTTATAACTCAGTTCCAGATGCTGGTATGCAGAGAGGTTTTCTTTATATTGATGCTTCAGAACAGCCGGGTGATATCTGTAAGGCTGTTTTCCAAGGAGAGTTCTGTGCTGGTGACAAATTGATGTGCTCTGGCTGGATTTCTGGTTCCAATAAAGTTGGTGGAAAAGATAACCGATGCCCTGGAAGCGTTACGATTACGGTGAAAGGCAATCGTTGGGAAGGCGCAGAGGAAGTAACCGATATCATCTATCGTTTCTGCCCAGGACAGTGCTATGAGTTGGATGATCATACTGTTAGCTATGATGACGATGGGAATGTCGTTAGTGGGGATGTGAATAAATATCATGTGGTTTGGCAGCAGTTCTATTTTGAGTTTGGCATAACCAAGAAGTATCACAAACAATGGATAGAGGTGAACAACAACTGTGTCAGCTCTAACGGTGGTGACTTCATGCTTGACAACATTGAGGTTTATGCCATTTCGCCAGTCATTGATCCTAAGATGAACACACCGCTTTGTATTAATAAGGATGCTAGCGAGATGCAGTTGCTGAAGTTGACGGTGCCCTTTGATAATTTGATCGTAGCATCTGGTGCAACTGATAAGACTGGGACTGACGAGGGTACAGAATTGCCGATTGCCTTTGTGTTCCTTGAGAAAGCAAAGTTCCTTAAAACTTTCCAAACAGAGCTTCAGAATAGGAATTCTGTATCTAAGACAATTGCAGAATTAGAGGAAATCATTAATAATGGAACGTACTCTTCATTGGCCATTTCTACCTATAAAGATGCCTATGTAGCTGCTTTCAATGCTTCTGTGTTGGGTGACATTACAAAATTATGGGATTCGAAATCTCCGACTGTGAATCAGGGAACGGTTGTCGCTAATTCCGACGGTACTGTTACTGTTACTAAAGGTGCTGGTGTGCTCAACTTTTGGTGGAACAACAACTTTAGCAAGAATGAGAGTTATACCTTTACCAAAGCAGTAAATAATTTAGCTACAGTATTCGGCGAAGTAGAACCTGTAACGGAAGAGCGCGTAATCGTGATGAATGGCAACTATCCCAAGCTACCGTGGAGTATTAATACTGATTATTATATCCTGCCCTATAATGCTGGTATAAGGGCGAGCGAATTCTCAACGATCGATCTGTATGAATTCTTTAATATCTTCTCTGACTGTAGCAAGAAGAGGGAGTTTCGGATCAAACCGCCACTTAATATCTTGAGTCTGGAGTCATCGGATGAGACCCAGGAATTGGAAGTCTGCGAGGGAAAGATACCTACGTTGCTCACCAATCTGACTGGCTACGACATAGATGGTCATGAGACAGCCATGAAGGATCTGAATTTTGACTGGTGGTTAGGTGATCCGGCAAATGGCGTGCCGGCAACTTTAGATAACTATCACAGTCTGACGAAAGGAACTGTTCGCCTTGACGTTGCACTTTCTACACTACGTGCCTACTATCCCGGTGTCACCTCGCTTGACGGCATCGAACAGAACCTGGATCATACACCGAATCTCACCCGTGCAATGACTGAATATCTGCAGGAACTAATTGACAAGGGACAATTATTTCTGCACCAGAAATCTGTCAATGTGCCAGCAAAGAAGATTGGTGATGACCCCTATGTCTATCTGGTGGCATGTCCCATCCATGATGCCAATTTCGACCAGTCCCTGAATCCAAAGACGTTTACTGCCGTTAACAATGGTTCCATGGAAGGTTCCGACGTGAGCAGTTTCTTTACAGGTACTCCGGCAAGTGGTGGCCCGCAGCCATCAACTATTACTGCCGGGGCAGGTATAAACAACAGCAGGGGTGTCAGCATTACCAGCAGCAAGAGTGATGGCAATGAGTGGGATACGCAGTTTTTCATTCGTGCTAGTGAGGTGATAAAAATAGGAACTTCCATCCATCTCGAATTTGACTATAGGGCAAGTGAGAACAGTACTGGCATTGTTACGCAGAGTCATTCTACGCCTGGCGGTTATATCTATCATGGTTTACTCCCCAATTTAGACTTTACAACCAGCTGGCAACATTTTAGTGATGACATTACTGTTTCCAATGATATGGGTGGAAGTTTGGACAATTTCCAGACCATCGCCTTTAACCTGTGGAAGGGTTCAGAGATTACATATTATTTCGATAACGTCGAATTGACTTATTCTAAAAATCAGAATATTGCTTACTTCTGTGATGAGCCTCAGGGGCTTCGGATGAAACTTGGCGAAAAGGCACCAACACTAAAATGTGGTTTTGTATCTGGAGAGAACGGCTTCGATTCTTATGGCTATCCTACTGATAGCGACCCCGTTTTGAGTATCCGTTTGGCCAAGAAGGCACAGTTTGAAACCGTACAACATGGTAAAGTTTCAGAAGAACCGGTGCCTCCAACCGATGCAAATGGTCCAACAGCTGACGAAGCAGACCGACTTCGATACCTTTGGCTGCCTATCCGTAATGCTGTAGTACAGTCCTCCGGATCAGATAAGGTTATTCAGAAGTCTGATGACTATAACGTTTACTTGGCTTCTACCGATGACCCTGTATGGGACAAGAAGATATATGAGTCTATGTCCCAGGTAGTCCCGTCACTGCCCATTGTGGGAAAGATTATCCAACTGAATGCCGTAGATGTCAGTAAGGGTGGGGTGGAGAAGGATAATAACCGCTTGTGCATCTACTTCATTAAGTATCTGACTGATGCCATGAGTGAAGATAAAGTCTTTGAGGTTCGTGAAGGTTATAACTATACCCTCAGCCTACCCTTCAAGGAGGCTCCAGGGAGTAACACTTGCGACGGTACGCTGCTTTTAAATATGAAGATAGTGCCTGACTATGAGGTGTGGACGGGTGCTGCTGGTAATACCGACTGGAACAACGACCAGAACTGGAGGCGTGCTGACGGTAATACAGCCAGTGGCGGACTTGATGAGCTGTATGTAGGCGCTGCAGATAATGATTCTCCGCTGAAAGGCTATAAGACCAATGATTGGAACTACCGTACACCGAAGGATCGCTTGTTCCGCAAGGGCTTTGCACCGCTCTACTGCACCCATGTGCTGATGAGCCGTGACGAATGGGGCAATGCACCTGTGCTTTACGATGCCCTCGATAAGGATTATAATACTGGACTCACTGCTTCACCCTTCCCCAATTTGCGTGATAAGGATGGTTGGGACGGCACTGTCACTGATGAAACCGCAGGTACTACGGCTACCAAGGCTACGGCCACGTCTATCCTGCGCTATGACATGCAGGCTCGTCTCTGGGATATTTGGGAAGAGACCTACGGAGAGGGTAGTAGAATGACGAACAAAGGCCGTGCGGGCGACCTGTTGGCTGAGATGTATCAGATCAACAGCTGTGATGAGATTGCTATGCAGCCTGGTACGGAGTTGTTAAATGCCCACCTGTTGAACTATAATTCTGCATGGATGGAGTTTGAACTGGAAACCAAGCGCTGGTATCTGCTTGGCTCGCCGCTTCAGGGAACCATCTCTGGTGAGTGGTATGCGCCAACAGGTACTGCCAAGCAGAAGACCACCTATTATGACAATGTGACCTTCGGCAGTGGCTACGACCGCTACGCTCCAGCTATCTACCAGCGCAGCTGGGACAAGGCCAAAGCCGTACTCTATGAGGTAGAGTCTTCTTATGATAAAGAGGATGATCTCCAGTCCGTCGTAGGCGTGGCAAGTCAGGGATCGTGGACAAACACAGGCAGTTGGGATTATACTGGCGCCGATGACTATCTCGACCGCTTAGGCTATAAGCCTTTTGGTGCCAAAAAGGCCAACGTGGCTATCCAGGGCATCTGGAGCAACACTTATAATGATGCTCAGGTTGACTATGCTACGGGTGGCTTCTCAGTGATGGTGATGAACCATTTGAAACCAGACATCTCGCCTGATGCCAGTGAAGGTAAGGCTATCATCCGTTTGCCTAAGGAGGATTCCTTCTTCGACTATTATGGCTTTGACCGCAGGGGGGGTGATGTCGTTAGTCAGTATGAAGACATCGGAACAAATACTCCGTTATCTGACGTTAGAGGAAAAGGCCGTGCATTGAACCGTGGCCGCCTGAAGACTGACCTGTTGTTGCCAGATAATGTAACAGTAAGTGTGAATAGTACTGATATTACCACTGCTATTAAGAAGACGGAGGCAACCGCCAGCGTATATGGTGATCAGCGTAACTATACCCGTATTCCGATTAAGGAAGACGCTTTGACGGCCATGAACAGCACCTTCGTCGCTCAGAATGGAAATCCTGCGACTGCCGGTTTCTTCACAGAAGCTGTGGCTGCTGGGACATCAAATCTAGGCTACTACTTGGTGGAGAACCCATTCCCCTGCGGTCTCGATATGACGACATTCTTTACTGAGAACTCTGGGCTTCAGGCGAAGTATTGGATACTTACTAAGGGTGATGGCGAGAATCCTCGTCAGCAACTTGTGCAGCAGGCTCCAAACGGCGAATGGGTGACTGCCAGTGAAGGAACTTTCGCAGCGGCTAATGGCATAGTGGCTCCAGGGCAGGGTTTTTTCGTGGAGATAGATCGGACCCAGCAGACTCCTCCCACTACTATTACCTATAAAAAGAATATGCAGGCCCAGACACGTCATGGTGTGAAGGATGGAGGAACGACTGTGAAGGTTGTAGTGGGAACAAAACAGAAGATGACCACTCTGGATCAAACGATCACGATGGATGATGGCACAACGCAAACAGTGCAGGTGAAGGTGCCTGAGACGGATAATGAGGGTAACTATAAAATTGAAGAAGTTAGTGAAGATGTTATTGTCTATAAGTATCAGGAGGATGCTAATGCTCAGAGTTATCCGCTGAAGGCCCGTACTCGTGGTGAGGAGGGTGACCCAAGCCTGGCAGGACTTGTCATTACCGCACAGCGCGGTAAAGACCTGAGCAGTGCCCTTGTGATGCAGCGCGATGGGGCCAGCAACGACTTCCTGCCTGAGGAGGATACGGAGGTGTTCATCAACTCCGACTTCGAGAATGCCCCGACGGTCTACACCCTCTGCGGACGACTGGCCACAACCATCAATAGCATCCACGACTTCCGCAGCCTGCCGATCGGTGTGGAGTCGACGAGCGATGCTCCTTGCACGCTGACCTTCCAAGGCGTGGAGATGCTGGGTGACTCGATCTCGTTCTACGATGCCGTGGAGCAGAAACTGACACCGTTGGAGTCGGGCATGTCGTTCAAGGTGAGCGGACAGACACAGAACCGCTATTACCTCGTTCGCAGCCTGAACCTGAAGGATGCTGCCGAGGAAACGCATCTGCAGATCTTCACCGAGGGACTGAAGGCGAAGGTAATTGCCTCGACGGCTGAGCCAATCACCGTCGTGCGCTGCTTCGATACCGCCGGACGCCTGATCTGTACAGCCAGCCCGCAGTTGCCAGAGTACAGCTTCGACCTGCCTCGTGCCGGCGTCTATATCATCGAGGCTGAGACGGAGCATGACCGCAAGACCATGAAGGTGGTGGTGAGGTAGTTTAGTGTTTAGTGTTTTTGCAAGGCGAATTCTATAGGGATTCGCCTTGTATTTATACAAAATTAGTTAAATCTTATCCGCTCGTCTATGTGCTTGTCCTTTATTCTCATCTTTTTTAGTTACTTTTGCGTTTTGATAATAAACGAATAACACTGGTGGTATACTTTGACAATTTTGGAATTATGAAAAAGATAGGTAATAAGACTGCGTGGTTATCAACGTTTCTATTGACCCTTGCATCTCTATTCACAGCCTGCTCATCGGACGATGTCGCAGAACAGGGCGGGGGACGGCCTGCACAGGGAATGGCGAAGGTGACGCTTCGCATCGCGACAGACAATGCCGATGGCGGCAAGGCCTCGACACGAGCCTGGCAAGATGCTAATAATGCCAAGACCGACCGTACGGAGATGATGTATTCGTGGCATGTGGTTTTGGTGGATGCCTCCAATAAAGTGGTATTTAAGAAATCGCGAGCAGAAGTCGATGAAGGTAATGCCGAGATAGATGTTGTAGAAAATAATCTGGAATTGGCCGCTGGCACTTATACCGCTTATAGTTTCGCAAATGTTGATGACGGAAGTCTGCCCGATGCGAATATCTCTGTCGGCGGCACATTGTCACCAACAACAATGACCGATGCCACTTTCACGGTAAACGGCAACGGTTTCATCCCGTCGGCTGACAATGGTATCCCCATGAGCAACAAGCAGACGCTGACCATCGCTCCTGGTGATACAGAGAAAGACCTCATCGTCGTCCGTATGCTGGCGAAGATTACTCTGTCGGTAAAGAACGGGACAGGTGCAGAGCAGTACATCAAGTATGCTACCATCAGTAACGTGACGGCCAATGTGGCTAACAACTTGAAGCTGCTGCCTACGCTCACTTATAAGGACGACATGGAAGCACACCATGCCGACATACGGCCTAACCTCAACGGTACACCAAAAACCGTTGAATTGGCTATTCCCAACTTGGCTACGACAGAGGCTTTGGCAAACGATGCCACACGTGAAGTGACGTTCTACATCAACGAGTGTAAGACAGGTACTGACTTCAACCTGACCATCGGCTTAGGCGATGAGACCAATACAAAAGAGTATCGCTATGCACTGATAGATGATGAAGAAAATACTGATGAGGATCATGGCAAATGGGACTATATCGCCCGCAATGACTATCGCGTAATCCCTATTGTGTTAGATGACTATCGCTTCGAAATCATCCCCTACGACTTCCCACCCATCGGTGTCTATCCAGTCAGCGTAAGCGAGATAGATAACGTGAACCATATCTATAACTTTACTTTCCACGACTACGGCCATTTCCATCTGTTGCCGAAGGTGACGAAGGGAACATCTACACAAGTGAAATATAATGTGGGAACAGGTGACTATTGGACTCTTGACACGGATTTTGCTGGCTCCTGGAATACCGCTGCCACCAAGGGCGGGACATGGCTTGACGATACAGGAATAACCAGCAACGGATTCTATCGCAATGAGACAGCCACTGCCGACGCCGATGAGGCCGGCGGAGTCCCTGTATGGTATGCCAATACGTCATCGCCCCAGTGGGATCCTGCTGGAGGTTCAGACTATCAGCCGTTCATCTTTGGTTACATTGCCGATCCAGGCGAAGCGTTAGCCGCAGACAAGAAGATCTATCACGAGATGAAGATAAAACTTTATGTCGGTGGTGCCTATCGCCGAGATATGATCTATCGGTTTTATATGACCCTTTCGAAGGATCAGATGAGTTACTCAAGAGGTGATGTTACCCCTGGAGGGTCACGAGGTCTGGGCGTGGAACGTCCGCGGCTGCCGCATAACCATATCTGGAAATAAGTTCTGCAATTCCTCCGCCAGCCATCTGGCGGAGGGTTGTTATAGATAGCGGCCTCTGAGTCTCCGCCTCTAAAAACGCAACGCTCGGAAGAGCCTGAAAGCAAGCTTTCGCTCTTCACTCGCTTACAGCGTTCTTTGACTTACTGACGCACAATCCAGTCCCCCTCTGACTGGGGCCGACCATCAGTCCCCCTCCTACAGGAGGGGTTAGGGGAGGTCATAATAGGGGAGGTCACTGCCTTATCCCTCTCCCGAATATTTCTCTCAAAACATTTGGAAGTTTCAGACTTTCTTCGTATCTTTGCGGCGTGAAACTTTAATTTGTACTGATTATGGATACAATGATAAAAGGAATATTGTATTTCTTCGGTTTAGGAAAGAATCCGATAGAATGGGAACCGAAAGATGACTATCAGGCTTTAATGTCTGATTGGGAAAACATAGGCCGTGATTTCCAAAATGCCCTTGCAAATTATGGAAAATAAAGAGACTCAAGCTCAAATAACTGCTGTATCTGCTTATTCAGGACCGCTTCCCCCACCAGAGGCACTTATCAAATATAATGAAGCCTCTCCAGGAGCAGCTGATCGTATAATCTTGATGGCTGAGAAAGAAATGGAGCATCGTCACAAGAATGAGGATAAAATTCTTGTCGACAGAATAAGGCTATCTTACATCTCCATTATCCTATCTTTTGTATCCGTAGTGATACTGTCTGTTCTAGTAGGATATGGCTTATATCTTGGAGCAGATGGAGTGGCTGTAGGTGCAGCGATAGGTGCTATAGCGTCTGTTGCAGGCTTGTTCATCTATGCCAAGGTTCGACAGAACAAAAAAGAAGAATAATATAGTTTTTTACTCTGGATTGTGTATCTGGAAACGACAACGTTTCCCCGTCGGCCCGTGCGGCTGGCGGGGATTCTTATATATAAATTTAAGGTATAGAAACAGAAGGAAAAATAATATAAAAACGAAAGACAAGACAATGAAAGTGATGACAAACCAGATGGAAGCCCGCGGGCTCCAGAGTCGCACGGAAGTTAGACAGACAGTGGCGCAAATGGCTGCGCCGAACTTTAAAGACAGTGCCCCGAAGGATTCTCCAGGGCAGGTTATGATTTTCCCCCAGGCAAACTCCTACTTTGCTCCGGGCAAACTGGGACTTTGCTCCGTGCAAACTCGTACTTTGCTCCGAGCAAAGTCTCGCTTTGCTTCCGGCAAGCTCCTCGCCCGAAGGGCTGCCATGCTCCTCATCCTGATGATCGGGATGATAAGCAGTGCGTGGGGACAGATTTATCATAAAGGTCTTAAGGTTTATTCTGATTCTGAACCAGTGGGATTTTCTGTTAATTGGGCTGAGATAAAAACAGATTTAGGATTATCTGATTATTCCACTTTGAATACCAATGGCTATATTGGGTGGTACGTTCTTGATAAGAACAATAACGTTATTTCAGGTCCTTTTCCTTATTTCCTCCATAAGATTCTGATGATTTAACGGCTTTAATCGTAAAGTAACGTTAAATTTTTGCCTTATTTCTCATTTCGTTGGCAAAAGGCTTGGCGCATTAACTTAATTTGATTAAATTTGTACTTCAAATTAACGTTCATTACAATAACCAAAAAATTTCATATAGCTATGATGAATCTAAGGTCATTGGTGACATCTGAATCAACCACGCAAAACCGTTCTGGACATGGAATCATTCGCAAGGGAAGAGTAGCCTCCTCCCGCCGTTTCATTGCCCATCCCAGTCACCGGCTCTCCGCCAGTCTCAGTCACTGGCTTTCCGTCAGCCGCCTCGTTCTGACGCTGGCCGTCCTCCTCGCAGGGGGTAATGCCGCGTGGGGAGATGAAGTTGAACTGTGGTCAAATTCTACAGGTGCTCAGCAAGTAGAATTAAGCAGTGCGACAATTACGGCAAATTGGCCTTCATCCATTGAAAGTAATTCAAGTTTAAGAATTTATACCCAAGATAATGGCTTTCAATATATTGCTACAGCATGGAATAAGTCAAGCCCTTTTTTTGAAAACAGTTGGAATCTTCAAGCTGGTAATTATTATAATTCCGATGAATCTTGTTATGACATTCCTTTCTCCGCTTGTGTTAGTAATGTCGTCGATTTACTTAAAAATACTGGTTTCGTTGTTCAAATAGCCGGATGGGGTACTCAGTTAATAACAAAAATATCAGTTTACACTCCTTCTGCCGTCGTTGACCCCTTCCTTAATACCGCTAAGAGTGGAGTCGTTCCTGGTTCTGGCTCTGCAGAAAAGAATAAGACTACGGATGCATACGGTGACTTTACGCTCTCTGCTGCTAATAGCGTGACTGACTTTACTAATATAACAAATGTAAAGTATGCCCGTATCTATGTGACAGATGCCAGCGGTAAAAAGCTTGATTATGATACTAAGGCCGATGGCTCAAATAATCTATTAGAAGTAACAGGAGGTCAGGCTGCTGGAAACTCTAAAAAGAATGGGCTCTATGTTTATAATGGTGGTTCAAACCTTGTTCTCTCTGGCATCACAGTGAAACTGAATGCTGGAGTTGGTAATCTGAAGAAGTATAAGGTTGTTGCTTTACTCTCTGCGGATGCTTCTGCCAATGCAACAGGTAATACTGTTAATGTGGAACCACAGTGGGATTATGAGTACACCTATACATTTACTTATCCCGTTGAGGAAAGAATCGTGTATGTTCCGGCAGAACTGAATTCTACTTCTGAATTTACGGGTGATTATGTGGCATTGAAGTATTTCACGGAAACACTCGACTTTTTTGGTATCCCAGCCAACACCGATAGTTATGCCCGTGCTGGAGGTATGAATGGCAATTGGTTTGCCCGTTGGTATGTACGTCATAAAGATGGTACACCGCAAACGCTTGGAAGTGGCCTTGAACAGCATGCCACAGAATGGAGAGGCTCTATGAGTTACGCAAATAATAAATTTGAAGCTCAGACTGGCAATGGTGTTCATTTTTCTGGGACAAGTGTCTATAATGGCTCGTTCTCGGAGGGAAATAATCAACAGTGGGCTATTGCTGGTATGTTGGGCTATTTCGTGGTCTATCGCCCCTCTTCGGTGACAGACTTCAGCAATTATGAGGTAGTGTTTGAAACCACTGATGAGTGCGATAGTGAAGACCCGATTATCAAATTGCGCTATATATTTAAGTTTACCCCTCCCATCATTTTTGAATACGATGGTGAGATAGCCAATAAGTCGGCCATCAAGCAGACTTTGGATGCGCGCAACTCTACTTCGGTGATAATCGACTGGACAGACAGTGAGAAAACAACAGATGCCATGACGACGACAGGCGCGTTGTATGGTCGTTTCTTCGTGGTCGATGAGAATGGCGATGCCGTTGACCCGACATCGGATGTCCATAAACTGACTGTTTCAGGGGGAACACTCTGCGAGAAAAAAGCAAGCGGCTATTATATCTATAATAACGGTGAAGGGATAACAATTCCCACCGTCACATTGTCATCGACAGATGCTATCACGAAGTATCAGGTGAAATGCTGGTTTGCCACAGCTACTACGGGTGTGGCTTTTGACGATGTCATAACAACAAAGATGACAGAGGAACCTGATATAACGAACGAATATACCTATAGTTCCAGGAAACCTGACCCAACGACGAAGATGATTGATAGGGAAATGAACTGGAGCAAGGTGTCGATGAGGGCTGATGCCTCGACAACGGATCCCTCGACAGACTGGGATACGACGTGGGATGAACTGTCGTTAGGCCAGTATGTGAAATGGTATGTGGTTGATGGTACTACCGTTCTGCCTCTTGAGTTGGGAACAGAGCGTAAGTCGGGTACCTGGGTGATGAAGGCTGACAACTATACCGTGGCAGATAATGTTGCTGTCCTGACGGGCGAAAAGCCTTTTGACAGTTGGAACGCTGCATGGGGCAGGCCCCATATTTATGCACCAGAAGGTAAGAAGTATGATGAAGTTAAGAACTGTAAGGTCATCTGCGAGGTGTGTGAGGAAGCCAGTGCGACGGCAACGCCAAACGTCCGCTACACCTTCTCTATTATAAAAGGATTCGAAGCAGAAAATATTAATGCCGTAGAGACCATAGAGGTGAATACGCTCTATGATGACGTCAATCGTCAGGTGTCGCCAGTGCTTTTCGGCAATCTGGATGATCTTAATGCCAAACTTGGTGATAATGCCTCGAAGTTGACAGGCGAGAATACCTATGCCCGCTGGTATATCACAGACGAAAACGATGACAGACTTACAGATTTGACGGATTGGACCTTCACCAACACTGCCTATACAGCGATAGGGGAGTATGGCTGGTATCGAACACCCCTCGGCACAACTGTCGATGCTTCTCTCGACCCGACCATCACGCTGCCCGTTGGCTATGACTATAAGAACTGCCGTGTGGTTTGTGTAGTCACTACTGATAAGACTGGCATCAACATGCCTACCAATGAGCCTGAGGATATGGAGGTGAAATATGTATTCATTCCATACGTTCTTGATCCGGATAACTTCAAGTTCGTTCACTATCGTGGCGTTAATAATGAAGATTATGTCACGATGGGCTCTGACGTCGTGAGAAGTTATGAGCCGAATGGCGAAACGGTGTTTATGACTGGCAGTGGCATCCGCCAGAGTGTTCACACCGTGGAGTATGATATCTATGTGAAGGAAGACGGTATGGCCCTGCTTGAACTCCCGTTCCAGGATGCGTGGACAGGAGGAAACAGTAATGAACCGCGAGAGTATATCCGCTGGTATAACTGGAATACCGACTATGCTGTAGATGGATTGACGGAAGGAAGATTGGCTCCTCTAAACACCACTCCAGACATAAACTCTACGACACCTGAGCACGCCTTGTTGAAAGACCGCATGGTGGATAATGGCCGTTCACGTGGTCTTATGGCTTGGTTCCTTGACCGAGAAGGATATGCTAACCATACCGTGGATTCTGAACATCTATTTGGTGGTGGTGATAGTTATCATTCAGAATGGTTTATCACGCCGAATAAGACTAATGTGTCGGTTACTAAGTTCTTCCGTCCGGACGACACAAGTTGGACTCAGACAGATGTGGCTTGCGACGTGAGCCGCTACCGTGATGGCATGAATACGACGACATACGATTTGGAGCATGAGCCAACCCTTTCTGTCCGCTATATCTGGCATATCCATCCGGCAGAAGAGATAGCAGATAAGATTAAGAATTCATTAACTGTGAAAGACGACGGTCTTCATCCGCTTGAGGATGGGGGCGTCATCTCGCTCGGACTGAAAGGCGGTCAGGCTATGGCTAATCTGCATACAGAACTTCAGGATATCGATGACTATTATTTCTATGGTTATGATGAGTCCGCCAAGACTTGGGGGGCAACGATGTATCGTGCTGAGAACCTGATGTGGCGCGTCTATACGCCGGATATGCAGTATTATCATGATTTCTATGCAAGTGATATTAAGTTCCTTGATAAAAATACGAATTCTGGATATGATCATGATATACAAACTTATACGAATCGCAAGGTATATACAGAGGCTGAATTGGCTGACGACCCCGTCGCCAAACAGTTGGCTATAGAGTATCCTACAGGTATGTACACCCGCTTCTTTAAGTTTGTGGTCGGGGAATACAGCAGCGAAAAGGAAAATGTGTTTAAGCGTGCCATCAATCCTGATATATATTGGCTGAGTGAGGTCGAATTCACGCCAGTCAATGGTGGTGCAAAAAAGAAATATTCGTTTGTGAGCGGCGAGGTGGTGCCCATCTTTGCCTATGTCACTAATAAAGACAATTCGGCGAAGGCTCCAGTGCTGCGTTCAGACATCAAGCTTGAAGAGGGATCTCAGCCAGTGCTGTTCGGTGATTTGAAGACAAATAACAAATACAAGGAGAGAAATCAGGAGTGGCTGGAAAATAATATGAAACATGTGGGTACCATTACCTTCGACCCGCCGACTGGTGTTTCTAAATATGGCTTCACTGAGGTCAGTCTGCCTGATGGCAATTTTAATACTCCTACGAACCCAGTAGATAATATGTATAATAGGACTCTGCCCACAGGGGCTGGCCGCTATGGTTTCTGCTATCCGCAACTGCGCAAACAGTCACAGGTGTTTACCTATGCTGGTATCACGCCGTTCCATGGTGAGTACGGACTGTTTAAGACTAAGGGCGGTCAAGCGTTTGATGATGGCACAAAGGATCAGAAGAAGGTCGGCTCTGGTGAGACGGAGACTTATTACTGCTGGTATGAGAATGGCGTTTTGAATGATAGGACTTATGTTGAAACCAATGGTGCCAAGAGCGGTTATTTCCTCTATATCGATGCCTCGGACGAGTCGCGTGCCATCACGAGTATTCCCTTTGAGGCTGACCTTTGTGCAGGGTCTTCCATCGTGGTTACGGCTGCTGTGGCTAATATGACGGGCTACACCTATTTTAACGGAGGTGATGATAAACTTGCCGCTTCACCCCAGGTGCTGTTCAAACTTTATGGCGTATCTACTTCTGGTCAGAAAAAGTTGCTGGAGTCGTTCACCTCTGGTGACTTCAACTCCGTAGGTGCAACCCAACGAGTAGAATGGTATCAAGTATATGCTAAGGCAGTGCTGAGTGGCGATGTCGCAGATTCCTATACGAACTACGAATTGGAGGTTAGTAACTACTGCGACAATACCGATGGTGCCGACTATGCGATTGACGATGTGCGTGTCTATACCCAGTCGACCAAGGTGCTGGCCGTGGTAACCAACAACCTTTGTGATAATCGTGATGTATCCAAACTGAAGATTACACTGAATGCCGACGATGTGCTCAGACAACTTGGCAATCCTTCCAGTACACCAGGCAAGAACCTGTTCTATCGTATCTTTAAACGTTCTGATGATGACAACCATACCATCCGCGAACTTGAGGCCATGAAGGGTGCAAACTTCTATTCTGACGGTGCCAACGGTGATGCCTATGGCGTTGTGTCATTTGATTATAATAGTAGCACAGATTATCCTCCGGAATTGCCTACTGGAGTTACATCAGGATTCTATAAGGTCGGTGAGACGCTCTACTTCCAACTGGACGAACGCGAGTTCCCATTGGCGGCAGCCCAGAAATATTTCGTTTCTGTCTACTCTGTCAGGGCTGAACGTCCTGGTCATACCGAATCTGAGACTGAACAGGCTACTGGCTGGGGATGCCCATATGTTGGAAACGAATGTACTATCTATAGTAATGACTTCATACCTAAAAGAATGTTCCTTGCCTTGAAAGAAGGCGATGCAGTTACAGACGGACATATCAGTGTGAGTTGCACCACGGCAGGCGGAACTGATGAGCATAATTATACGCTTGTGCTGAAGGTGCCCAATGTCTATGGTGGTGTGGATGACTATGAAGGTATGATTCATTACGATTTCTTCAAGGGTACAAGAGAAGAGTTCCTGGCAGCGGAAGAAGGTGGTGTAACTTTACACGAAGCCCTGGAATCTTTCCGTACAAGTTATTCAACTGGTGACTATACAGCTTCCACTCTGCCAGGTGATGCGCCACAAGTGATAAAAACGTATGTGACCAACGGAAAGCTGTCGTTGGCTCATTCTGATCAGTTTAAATTGGATGTAGACATAGAAAGTTCTATCCCAGAGAAAGAATTCTATTTCGTGGCCGAGCCGATAGAATCACAGTTGGATATCGGGTCAGGTTTCTTCCAAGATGTCTGTAACGCGATGGAATTTAAGTTTATCTGGGACAACAAGGCTAACCTACCCATGCTGAAGATAGGCTTCGATGACGTGGAGTATCCTGAGGACTATACTGAGCAGGTGGTTCGTGTAGGTATGGAACAGTTGGACAAGATGATGGATAGCGGCTATAAACTACATATCCCCCTGAGTGACTATTATGACAAAGACAAGGGGGCGGATAGTTCTATAGAGTTCGATGATAACAAGTTATTTATCACCGAGACCAACGATCCGACTTTCCCCATTGACGGTAATAATAAACTGACCGAACCAGTAGTCTTTGCTTACGTAGTCAATCCTGATGGCACAGATGGCGACGGTACTGTTCATGTGACCAATGATCGAATGTTCCTACCGCTTGACCTGAAAGCATTCAAAGACGACAACTCCAATCCCTACCAATTCCATGAGGGTTACTACTACGAAATAGCAGGTCAGTATTATGATGCGACTCATAGGTCATCTTCTTCAGGAACGAGGAAACTGTGTCGACAGGATCTGTTCTTCATTCTGAAAGTGGTGCCGAAGTATGTTACCTGGGAGTCGCAATTGATAGCAGAAAACTATTATAATGCCAACTGGTGTCATGATGAGAACTGGCTGCGTTCGAAGAAGGCCGATATCTATAAGAGTGACTATAAAGACAACGGTGAGATAGACAGTAGGCTGACTGAGCATCCGGGCTTCGTGCCGATGAAGTTTACCTATGTCACCATACCTGGTGGAAACCATGTGCCCGACTTGAATAATCTGGAGCAGAAGGAGACTACAGGTAGTGCCCAGACTGGTGGTTATCTGATATATGCGAACAATACGATGATTACCAATACGAGTCCGACGAATGCAAGTCATGATTATAGTAGCTACTCGACGGATGCAGGCGGTAACATCAAGTACGACATGATGGTGCGCTACGGAACGGATTCGGAAGGTGAAGGCTGTAAAGGTCACAACCATCGAACTTCAGGGCGAACTACTTGGGATCGTACGGGTTCTAAGAAACCGAAAGATGCCGTGAAGGTGTTCGACGTAGAGAAGTATATGGGTAACATCTGTAAGGAGATCTACTTTAAGCCAGGAGCCGAGTTGATTCACCAGGAGCGTCTGCACTACGAAAAAGCATGGGTGGAGAAAGAACTTGTGGCCAACAAGTGGTATCTGGCAGCCAGTCCGCTGAAGGCTACCTATGCAGGAGATATGTATGTGCCTTATTCTTCGGATGCCAAAGTGAATGGTCGTCAGGAGACAGAGGCATTTAAGGATATCAACTTTGACACTAACCTTGGCTATAGCCGCACAAAGTATCCTATTTATCAGCGGTCGTGGGGCCTTGACTCGAAGGTCTATACGAAGACCAACGACGTGAGGGCAAGCAGTTATGCTGCTCAGCTCGGCTTTGCTGGCGTCACGTCGGATATGGCGGAGTGGAGTCATGCATATAATGATGTACAGGTACCTTATAATATTAAGAATGGCTTCTCAATTCGAGCCCATAAGAAAGATCAGAAATATTTGGATAAGAACGTTTCGGCACTGATTCGTCTTCCGAAGAAAGATACTAGTTACGACTATTATCAGTGGGATAACACTTCTCCGGCATCGGGTAAACTGACACAGGAAGTCAGCAAACCTAACGCTGATTATGCGCAATTGTTGTATGACTTCAACAGTTCTACTAAGGCTACAGTTAGGCAGATAACTTTGTCGCTTAGTGACATGCAGTCACAGTCGGATGGTGAATATACTTACTACTTGGTGGGTAATCCGTTGGTATCAGCTATCAACATGGGCTTGTTCTTTGCCTCTAATCCGGCATTCGAGAAGACTTATTATACTTATGAAGCGAATACACTGACAACAGTTGATGCGACTAAAACTCCATCAGCTACACAGAAGAATATCATTAAGCCGACACAAGCTTTCTTCTTGAAGGGTAAGCCTGGAGTGGTGCCTGAGAGTGTTGTATTCAATACGGATATGATGACCGATGGTAATTATGAGAATGGCACTGCTTATAATGGCAACAATCCTTCTCGCACCAGGGCACTGACGCTGAAGGCTACAAACGATGGCGGCAGCTCGACGGCGAGCGTGAACCTGAGCGAGGCGGCCTCGGACGGCTATGCGGCTGAGGAGGATGCTACGACGCTGTTCGACTCGAACCTGAGCGACGTGCCGGTGGTGTACACCGTGGCAGGCAACAAGGCCGTGAGCATCGACACAAGGCCGGCAATCGATATCGTGCCCTTCGGCGTGGCATGTGTCGCTTCGAATGAACTGGTCAGCGTGAAGCTCTCGTGGAGTGAGGAGCGTGGAGTGAACCGCCTCTACGTGCTCGACGCTGTGACGGGCGAGATGACAGAGGTGACAGACGGACAGTCGCTCAGCGTGCAGCCGAACGACTATGGTCGCTACTTCCTGACCACCCGCGGCAACCTGACAGCTATCCGTGAGGCCACGGCAAAGGGTATCGTGGTGAGCGTCAGGAACAAGACGGTGACGGTGCGCAGCTCGGAGCCGTTGACGACGGTGCGTGTGATGACTACCGGCGGCAACGTGGTGAGCAGCCTGAGCAACTGTGGCACGGAGGCTTCTATACCGATGGCCATCGGCGGCGTCTATCTCGTGGAGGCTCAGACGGCCAATAACAAGAAGACGATGAAGGTGATGGTAAAGTAGTTTACAGTTTACAGTTTACGGTTTACGGTTTACAGTTTACGGTTTACTGTTTACAGTTTACGGTTTACAGATGGCGGCGGAATTGAAAGATTCTGCCGCTTTTGTTTGGCGGTTTCAGGAAAATGGTGTATCTTTGCAGCGTTAAATCTACAATCAAAGTATTATGGAAACAAAAGGTAACAAGAAAACGAAAGGAGCAGTGATGATTAACGAGAAGTATGTGCGATTTGACTGGGCCGTGAAGCGGATGCTTCGCGACAAGGCTAATTTTGATGTGCTCGAAGGGCTGATAACCGTGCTCTTGGGGGAGAAGATCACGATAGAGGAGATTCTGGAGAGCGAAGGCAATCAGGATGCTGTCGATGACAAGTTCAACCGTGTCGACATCAAAGCGAAGGACTCCGAGGGGCGCATTATCATCGTGGAGGTCCAACTGACGACTCAACTGTTCTATCTGGAACGTATCCTCTACGGTGTGGCAAAGGCCATCACGGAGCATATCTCTCTCGGGCAGCGCTATAGCGAGGTGAAGAAGGTGTATTCTATCAACATCCTCTATTTCGACCTCGGACAGGGGTCTGACTATCTCTATCATGGCAGGAATTCCTTTGTCGGCGTGCATACCGGTGACACACTCAAGATAAATGTCAAGGAGGATAATGTCATCAGGATGAAAACACCAGAGGAGGTGTTCCCGGAATACTTCCTGATTCGTGTGAACGAGTTTAACAAGGTGGCTTCGACACCGCTGGAAGAGTGGCTGGACTATCTGAAGAACGGACGTATCAAGGACAATACGACGACTCCGGGACTGGCCGAGGCTCGTAAGAAACTGCAGTATCTGCAGATGACTCGTGCCGACCAGATTGCTTATGAGCGGCACCTGGATGCCGTCATGGTGCAGAATGACTCTTTTGACGCAGCAAGACTGGAGGGCCGGGCTGAGGGCCTGGAAATGGGACGCCTCGAAGGAATGGCTGCCGGTCGTGCGGAAGGGATGGCTGCCGGTCGTGCGGAAGGGATGGCTGCCGGTCGTGCAGAAGGGATGGCTGCCGGTCGTGCAGAAGGGATGGCTGCCGGTCGTGCAGAAGGAATGGCTGCCGGTCGTTCTGAAGAAAAGACAACAATTGCAAGAAACTTGAAACAAATGGGATTGTCGACCGTTGAGATAGAAAAAGCGACAGGGCTTAAGTCTGAAGAAATCGACAAACTGTAGACGGTAATGAATGTGTCGGGATGATCAGATGACTGACAAGTTGTCATACTGGTAGCGATTGGCACAGTTTTAGCAGAGTAATAGGCGGAATGGTTGAAAGACCGTTCCGCCTGTAGTATTGTTTACGGTTTACAGTTTACAGTTTACGGTTTACAGTTTACGGTTTACAGTTTACGGTTTACAGTTTACAGTTTATAGTTTAAAGTTTAAAGTTTTAAAATAAAAAAGTATTATGAACATCAAACCATTAGCAGACCGCGTGCTGGTATTGCCCGCACCGGCAGAAGAGAAGATCGGTGGTATCATCATTCCTGATACCGCAAAAGAGAAACCCCTACACGGAACCATCAAGGCCGTTGGCCAGGGTACGAAAGACGAGCAGATGATCCTGAAGGCAGGCGACGAGGTGCTCTACGGCAAGTACAGTGGCACGGAACTCGAGTTCGAGGGTGAGAAGTATCTGATGATGCGCCAAAGTGACGTACTTGCAGTGATTGAAAAGTAAATTGTAGTTTATAGTTTAAAGTTTACAGTTTACAGTTTATAGTTTATAGTTTACAGTTTACAGTTTATAGTTTATAGTTTACAGTTTATAGTTTATAGTTATGGCAAAGGATATTAAATTCAATATTGACGCTCGCGATGCTATGAAGCAGGGCGTAGACCAGTTGGCTAATGCTGTGAAGGTGACTCTCGGTCCGAAGGGTCGTAATGTCGTTATTGAGAAGAAGTTCGGCGCTCCGCAGATCACCAAGGACGGTGTGACCGTAGCCAAGGAGATCGAGTTGGAGGACAAGTTTGAGAACACGGGTGCCCAACTCGTCAAGAGCGTCGCCTCAAAGACTGGTGACGATGCCGGTGACGGTACGACGACGGCTACCATCTTGGCCCAGGCTATCGTCAGTGAGGGTCTGAAGAACGTGACCGCCGGTGCCAACCCCATGGACCTGAAGCGTGGTATCGACAAGGCTGTGAAGGCCGTGACGGAGCATATCGCCAAGAGCGCAGAGTTGGTAGGCGATAATTACGACAAGATCGAGCAGGTGGCTACCGTGAGTGCCAACAATGATAAGGAGATCGGTGAACTGCTGGCTGAGGCTATGCGTAAGGTCTCTAAGGACGGCGTGATCACCATCGAGGAGTCGAAGAGCCGCGATACCCATATCGGCGTCGTCGAGGGTATGCAGTTCGACCGTGGTTATCTGAGTGCCTACTTCATCACTGACTCAGAGAAGATGGAGTGCGTGATGGAGAATCCGTATATCCTTATCTATGACAAGAAGATCTCGAATATCAAGGACTTCCTGCCCATCCTGCAGCCCGCTGCCGAGAGTGGTCGTCCGTTGCTCGTGATTGCCGAGGACGTGGATTCTGAGGCTCTGACCACACTCGTGGTGAACCGTCTGCGTGGCGGTCTGAAGATCTGTGCCGTGAAGGCTCCTGGCTTCGGCGACCGTCGTAAGGCCATGCTCGAGGATATCGCAACGCTGACTGGCGGTGTGGTGATCAGCGAGGAGAAGGGTCTGAAACTGGAGCAGGCTACGCTCGAGATGCTGGGTACCTGTGACAAGGTGACAGTGTCGAAGGACAACACCACCATCGTGAACGGTGCTGGTGACAAGCAGGCTATCCAGGATCGTATCGCCCAGATTAAGAAGGAGATCGAGATCACGACCTCTTCATACGACAAGGAGAAACTGCAGGAGCGTCTGGCCAAGTTGGCTGGTGGTGTGGCAGTGCTCTATGTCGGTGCCAACTCTGAGGTGGAGATGAAGGAGAAGAAGGATCGCGTTGACGATGCCCTCTGTGCTACCCGTGCCGCTATCGAGGAAGGTGTCGTGGCTGGTGGTGGTACCACCTACATCCGTGCCCAGGAGGCTCTGGCTGAGTTGAAGGGTGACAATGCCGACGAGCAGACCGGTATCAACATCATCTGCCGTGCCATCGAGGAGCCGCTGCGTCAGATTGCCGTCAACGGCGGTCAGGAGGGTGCAGTGGTCGTCCAGAAGGTTCGTGAAGGCAAGGGTGACTTCGGCTTCAATGCCCGTACCGATGAATACGAGGATCTGCGTGAGGCTGGTGTCATCGATCCTGCCAAGGTGGCCCGTGTGGCTCTGGAGAATGCCGCTTCTATCGCCGGCATGTTCCTCACCACGGAGTGCCTGATCGTCGACAAGCCCGAGAAAGAACCCGCCATGCCGATGGGCGGTGCCCCAGGCATGGGCGGCATGATGTAATCTGTGTATCAGATTGTATGCGAAAAATGATACATTTTTGCTAAGCAAAGATAACAAATTGAGGGATGGATGATTGAATCCATCCCTTTTTTGATGGATTTTGTTCGCACACACCGCTTTTTTATGCTAAAATGCTTGGTGACGATTCAAAAACATTGTATCTTTGCATCGCAAAGTAAAACAGATACTTCCTGCACAATAGTATTAGACGCATTTGAGTAAAAGATATTTTTTTGATTTGTTTTAGTAGATTAGTTTTTAAGTAGTTTGTTTTTGGGAACCGGTTGTCGGGAGACATCCGGTTTTTTTTTATATAATATGTAAACAACTTTAACAACTAATACAACTTATTTCTCGATTTTTTGTCGTATCTTTGCAGGCGATATGCAGAAACTCATAGAACTCTACAAGCAGTGGAAAGGTGCGGAGCCCGCCAACGTCAGTCAGATACCTGGCGGTGGCAGCAATAGGACCTATTTCAGACTGACGGACCAGAACGGGCAGTCCGTGGTTGGTGTCATCGGTACGAGTCGTGACGAAGACCATGCTTTCATCTATCTCACCGAGCATTTCTCCAAGCGGAAGTTGCCTGTTCCGAGGATCCTGGCAGCCAGCGACGACCAGTTGCGCTATCTGCAGACCGACCTCGGCTCTCTCTCCCTCTTCGATGCCGTCAGAGGCGGTCGTGAGGCCGGAGGACGCTATACGTTGAAGGAGCAGGAACTGCTGAAGCGCACCATCCGTGAGTTACCGAACATCCAGATCCGTGGTGCCGTCGGCTTGGACTTCTCCAATTGTTATCCGCAGGCAGAGTTCGATCAGGACTCGGTGCTCTTCGACCTGAACTATTTCAAATATTGTTTCCTGAAAGCCACCGAACTCGACTTCCACGAACTGAAGTTGGAGGCCGATTTCCGGCTTTTTGCCAAGGACCTGACGGCAGAGTCGGCGGATGCATTCCTCTATCGTGACTTCCAGGCTCGCAATGTGATGCTTGACCACGAGGGCCGTCCTTATTTTATTGACTATCAGGGAGGGCGCAAGGGACCTTTCTATTATGATCTGGCCTCGTTCCTCTGGCAGGCGTCAGCAAAGTATCCGCATAAGTTGCGCCGTGAACTGGTCTACGAATACTATAACTCACTGAAGAATTATATCGAGGTGCCGCCAGTAAGACACTTCGTGAAACGACTCTCGCTGTTTGTGCTCTTCCGGACGTTACAGGTGTTGGGGGCATACGGCTTCCGGGGTTATTTCGAACAGAAGAAGCATTTCATCGAGTCTATCCCGCCGGCCATTCAGAACCTCAGGGAACTGCTGGCCAGTTCGTCGGTATTCCACTATCCCCATCTGATGGAGATTCTCCGACAGTTGACCGAACTGCCACAGTTCCAGCAGATTGAGACGATTGCCAGTCGTGCCGACGGATACAAGACGACAGACCAGAATCCCTATAAGGCCCATCCTCAGGACGGACCGGCTACGTTCTCGAAGTACGATGCCCAGGGCCCGCTGGTGGTGAAGGTGTATAGTTTCTCTTACCGCAAGGGTATTCCAGAGGATGAGAGTGGTAATGGCGGTGGCTATGTGTTCGACTGCCGCAGTACCCATAACCCCGGCCGTTATGAGCCGTACAAGAAACTGACGGGTCTTGACGAGCCGGTCATCCGATTCCTGGAAGACGATGGCGAGATTCTGACCTTCCTCGACTCGGTGTATAAGCTTGCCGATGCCCATGTGCGCCGTTATATCCAGCGTGGATTCACATCGCTGATGTTCTCCTTCGGTTGTACGGGCGGTCAGCACCGTTCGGTGTATTGCGCCCAGCATCTGGCGGAACATATCCATGAGAAGTTCGGAGTCGAGGTGCGCATCTGTCACCGGGAGCAGGGCATCTCAAAGACGCTGGAGAGAGAGTAGTTTACGGTTTACAGTTTACGGTTTACGGTTTACGGTTTACAGTTTACAGTTTATAGTTTATAGTTTAGAGTTTAGAGTTTACGGTTTACAGATATGAAGAAGATTAATGTTTTGATGGCCTGTGGGCTACTTGCCCTCACGTTGGCATCGTGCTCGACGAAGCAGCGGGCATTGGATCAGCTGGAGAGCTTCTCCACGGAGTTGCGCGACCACAGTCGGTACTACGACCTGAAGGACTGGGAGGATGCCGGCAAGAAGTTTGTGAAGATCTCGAAGAGTGTGAAGAAGCACGAGCTCGACTACACGCCAGCCGAGAAGGCCCGTATCGGAAAACTCGAGGGTGAGTGTGCCGGCTATATGGCCCGTGGCGCAAAAGACAACATCTCTGACCGTCTGCGTGGCATTGTCAATGAGATCAAGGGAATCATCGAGGGCGTGGCAGGTGCCTTCGAAGGCATGTAGACTACGGCCAGTATGAAGCAGGCGATGATCTTTGCTGCCGGTCTCGGTACGAGACTGAAGCCGCTTACCGACACCATGCCCAAGGCACTGGTGAGGGTAGGGGGGCAGCCGCTGCTGTGGCATGTCGTGCAGAAACTCAAGGCCGCCGGTTTCGAGCGTATCGTGGTGAACGTGCATCACTTCGCCCAGCAGATTGTCGACTATCTGCATGACAATGATAACTTCGGACTGGATATCCGCATCTCTGACGAGACAGACGGACTGCTCGAAACGGGCGGCGGTATTAAGAAGGCACTGCCACTGTTCGATCCAGACAGTCCTGTGCTTATCCATAATGTTGACATCCTCAGCAATCTGAACATCGGCGGACTCTATAAACTGGCTGCCAGCGATGCTGCTGTCGATGCCGACGTGGATGCCATGCTCGTTGTCAGCAACAGACAGACGAAACGCTATCTGCTCTTCGACGATGAGATGCGATTGACAGGCTGGAAGAACGTTGAGACGGGGGAGGTGCGTGGACCTCTGGCTGCCCACCCCTCGTCTGCCGACTCTATGAACATGCTGGCGTTCAGCGGGATACATGTCGTCTCGCCCCGGCTGGCACCTCTCTTTGCCGAGATGCCCGAGCGGTTTGGTATCATAGACTTCTACCTGAAGTACTGTCAACAGTGTACCTTCCTGGGCTATGAGAAGAGCGACCTGCGGTTGCTCGATGTCGGAAAACTCGACTCACTCGAACAGGCAGAACAGTTTTTATATCAATAGATAATCTACCATTAATCATTCAATCAAGGTCTAAAGATGAAAAAGTATTTATTAATTGCCTTGCTTATAGCAAGTGGAAGCCTGACAACAGAGGCACAGACATCGAAGTTTGACTTGAACGACGATGGCAAATTGGATGTAACTGACATTACGGTGTTGGTCGATGCCATTATGAGTGGTGTAGGCGAAGCCCCCTCGAATGTGGAAGCTGTCGACTTGGGACTGCCTAGCGGTACGCTGTGGGCCAACATGAATGTGGGTGCTACGAGTACGACGGATGATGGCCTCTATTTCGCCTATGGCGAGACTACAGGCTACACCAGCGACACCAGCGACGGCCACGTGTTCAACTGGACTACCTATAAGTATTGTAATGGCACCAAAAATTCGATTTGGAAGTATTGCACCACAAGCATAAGCGGTGCTGTGGACGATAAGACGACCTTAGAACCTAAGGATGATGCTGCTCATGAGAACTGGGGTGATGGATGGCGTATCCCAACCAAAGTTGAAATGCAGGAACTTATAGATAATACCTATAAAAATGTCTATCGGAATAAGGGTGTATGGGTCTTGCAACTTAGGTCTGTGAAAAATGGCAAGATAATAGAACTTCCTTTATCAGGCAGCCGATTCGATTCTAAGACATCTAATCAAGGCACTGCAGCACGATATTGGACATCGACAGTCCGTTTGACTCCCGATGGAAATACAGAGGCGTATACACTTTGGGCCCGCCAAGATGGTACTGTCGACAAACTAGAGTCATCTGGCGGCCCCCGCTGTTATGGGTATTCCATTCGTGCAGTGCGCAGCAAACAATAGTTGGTTATCACTTACATACAATAGGCTATGCAACAGAAGATAATTATTTTGGATTTCGGTTCACAGACCACGCAGCTCATAGGCCGGCGTGTCCGTGAACTTGATACTTTCTGCGAGATCCTGCCTTATAATAAGTTCCCGAAGGATGACCCCTCGGTGATAGGTGTGATCCTGAGCGGATCGCCTTTCTCGGTTCATGACCCCGAGGCGTTCAAGGTAGACCTCAGCCAGTTCGTGGGTAAGGTTCCTGTGCTGGGCATCTGCTACGGAGCGCAGTTCATCAGCCACACCCTTGGCGGAAAGGTGGAGAAGGCCGACAGCCGTGAGTACGGCCGTGCCAATCTGGAGACCATCAATCTCTATAATCCTCTTTTCAAAGGATTCGAGACAGGTTCGCAGGTGTGGATGAGTCATGGCGATACCATCACTGCCATCCCCGAGGGCTTCGAGATGATTGCCTCCACTAAGGATGTGAAATATGCAGCTTTTGCCTCTACCAAACAGCCTATTTGGGCTGTACAGTTCCACCCCGAGGTGTTCCATACCCTCCAAGGCACACTGCTCTTGAAGAACTTCGTAGTCGATATCTGCGGTTCCCGTCAGGAATGGAGTGCGGCTTCTTTCGTCGACTCGACGGTGGCTGAACTGAAGGCTCAGTTAGGCCAGGACAGGGTGATCTTAGGATTGTCAGGAGGGGTTGACTCTTCCGTGGCTGCCGTATTGCTCAACCGTGCCATCGGCGACCGTCTTACCTGTATCTTCGTCGATCATGGCATGTTGCGCAAGAATGAGTTCCGTCAGGTGATGGATGATTACAAGGTGCTGGGTCTGAATGTGATAGGCGTTGATGCCAGTGAGAAGTTCTTCGCTGACTTGGCTGGTGTCTCCGATCCTGAGCAGAAGCGTAAGATCATTGGCCGCGACTTCGTTGAGGTGTTCAATGCCGAGGCGAAGAAGATCACCGATGCCAAGTGGCTGGCGCAGGGCACGATCTATCCTGACCGTATCGAGTCGCTGAACATCACGGGAAAGGTGATCAAGAGCCATCACAACGTGGGCGGACTGCCCAAGGAGATGAACCTGCAACTCTGCGAGCCGCTGAAATGGCTGTTCAAGGATGAAGTTCGTCGTGTGGGTCGTCAACTCGGTATGCCCGAGCACCTCATCACCCGTCATCCCTTCCCCGGGCCGGGACTCGCTGTCCGTATCCTCGGCGATATCACCCCAGAGAAGGTACGAATCCTTCAGGATGCTGATGATATATATATAAGAGGTTTGCGTGCGTACAAGGTGAAACTTTCTGGCGAAGAGGCCCGGAAGGTGTTGGCAGCCGGGGTGCCGGCCGACATGAAGGACGGCACCATCGAGGTGTCGCTCTACGACCAGATCTGGCAGGCGGGTGTCATCCTGCTGAGCACCGTCCGCAGCGTCGGTGTGATGGGCGATGAACGTACCTATGAGCATCCCGTGGCGCTCCGTGCCGTCACCTCGATGGATGCGATGACTGCCGACTGGGCCCATCTGCCTTATGACTTCATGGCGAAGGTGTCAAACGAGATCATCAACAAGGTCCGCGGCGTCAACCGCGTCTGCTACGACATCTCCTCCAAGCCCCCCGCAACGATTGAGTGGGAGTAAAAAAGTGATAAGTGAAAGATTTGCTTACACGGTAAAATGAAACTTCCCTTTCATATCATCCAGTTATTGAAGCGTAGGTCAGGATCTGACCTGCGCTTACCTTCTGACTGTGAATTCCTGTCGCTCGATATTGGGAGTAAGACAGGAGTCCGTATTGGTGCAACGACCCTGAAGCGGCTATTGGGTTTTGCGCAGGATGAACGAGAACCCCATGCCAGCACCCTGGATGCCATCGCCCGCTATCTCGGTTATGCCCATTGGGAAGAGTTGTTGCAAATAGATGATCAGGGGAACTCAAACTTTGAGGCTGTTGACGGTGAAGTGCGGTCGGTTGATTTGGAAGTTGACGCCACGGTGGCTATTACCTATCCTCCCGACAGGATGCTGAGACTACGGTATCTCGGCGACTGTCGTTATCTGATTGTTGCCAGTGAGAACAGCAAACTACTTGTTGGCGATAAGGTGGAGATTTTCAACTTCGTGCCTCATCACCCGTTGCTGGTGGTGGATGTCTGGCGTGATGGCAAGGCACTGGGGCAGTTTACGGCAGGACGCGTATCCGGGCTTTCCTCCGTAGTCGTCTTATAAAAACAGTTTGCTCTCATCTTTCACCTTTCAAGGTATGGAGTCTTCGCAGTTCACGAGTCAGCAGTCACGTTTCGAGAGTATCGAACAGTTGGACACACAGGGCGCTACCTGCGACACCTTTCGTGTCAAACTCTATGGCAAGCTGCATTTCCTGAAACGGTTGAGGCCTGAATATGTTGGCGACATCCGTTATCAGGAGGCGTTGCGCAAGGAGTTTGAGACGGGCTATCAACTTGAGCACCCTAACTTAGTGCGATACATCTCACTCGACGCCGATAGCATCCTGATGGAATATGTTGACGGGGAAACTCTAACTCAAAGACTTGCCACCCATCCCGATTATTTCAAGAATCGGAAAAATGCAGACAGGTTCGTTCGTCAGTTATTGGATGCCATCAGTTATTTGCACAGCCATCAGGTGCTCCATCTCGACCTGAAGCCTGACAACATCCTGCTCACGCATATCGATGACGATGTGAAACTCATCGACCTTGGTTTCTGCCGTTCGGATGCTTTCGTGGATACACAGGGCTATACATCAGGCTTTGCAGCCCCAGAGCAATTTGCGGGTGGGATGGTAGATGCCAGAACCGATATCTATGCTGTCGGAAAGATTCTTGAGCGACTGCCAGACCACCGTATATATAATAAGGTGATAGCCCGCTGTACGGCAATTGAACCAGCAGAGCGTTATCAATCTATTGAGGAAATACGATCCGATATCAATCGTAGGCAGCACTATTCCCGTTATGTCGCAGCCATTGTGGCTATCGTGGCAATCGTAGGAGTTGGCATCGCCCTGTTGACACACCGCGAGCAGACAGCTCCAGTGATTCAGGAAACGCCGGTGGATTCCGTTGTACAGATGCAGGATCAAGGGGACAGGTCGCTTGATTCTGTCCAGGAGCATGGACCTGTCCCTTCGATTCCCTCACTTGATTCCGTTCGTCAGAATCCAGCTCAGGTTCCTGTGAATCCTCCTCTGCCTCCGAAGAAAGACGAACAGACTCTTATGAAGGAAGAGGTGGAACGCTTGATAGACAAGGCCTATCGCTCTACTATCGCCAGTTTCTGCGATTCCGTATGGCCGCCTCTTGTCAATTATCCAGGCAATCCGTGGGCCGACTCCTCTACCGAGTTCCACAATCAGGTGGTTGAGATTGGGAACCGTCTGGTGAAGAAATATCCTAACATTCCAGAGGGCGTCATCCGTCAGGAGACGGAGATGCACTTCCAGGGTCTTGTCGGCTACACCTTCAATAAGATGCGCGAGAATGGCCAACCATAAAAAACTATAATTTTATGCTCATAGTGGATGCCTTTTGAAAATAAATGCTTATCTTTGCATTCGTATTCTCAACAACTTTAAATTTTAAGATTATGAACGACATTCAAAACAGCGGTAAAGGTGAGATTGTGATGTACCAACCAGACGAGACTATCCGTTTGGAGGTTAAATTGGAAGATGATACCGTATGGTTAACTCAACAGCAGATGTCTCTGCTATTTTCAGTCAAAGAAAATACAATCACCTATCATATTAAGGAGATTTATAGAACAGAAGAATTGGAGCAAGAGGGAACTGCTCGAAAAATTCGAGTAGTTCGAAAAGAAGGAAATAGAATTGTTAATCGTATGATTGATTTCTATAATCTTGATATGATAATCTCTGTTGGCTACAAAGTGAATTCCAAGCGAGGTGTAAAGTTCAGGCAGTGGGCTTCCAAAGTTCTGAAAGACTACTTGATAAAAGGGTATTCTATAAATAAAGGCTTACAAGAAATACGCGAACGTGTGGATTCGCATGATAAAAGGATTGTTGAACTTGAAGGGAAGGTCGATTTCTTCGTCCGTTCTTCTTTGCCTCCCGTAGAGGGTGTCTTCTACGACGGACAGATTTTTGATGCATACGTTCAGATAGTCAGCCTGATTAAACAGGCCAGACATTCGATAGTCTTGATCGACAACTATATCGACGAGGCGACATTGACGATGCTGAGCAAACGCGAAGCAGGGGTCTCTGCAACGATCTATACGCGTCAGTTGTCTCAACAACAGCAGTTGGATGTCCAACGCCATAACCAACAGTACCCACCGATTAATATTAATGTCTGCCAGCATAATCATGACCGTTTCCTCATCATCGACGATACGGTCTATCTCTTTGGTGCCTCTTTGAAAGATGCCGGCAAGAAACTCTTCGCTTATATCAAGATGCAAGAGACCAATCCAACAGAATTGTTGAGGCAAATCCATTGAAAATAGCAAATCTTTGTGAAATGGAAGAAATGGTCGCGCCGTTTTCTTCCATTTCTCATTTGATATGCCTACCTTTGCAAAAATTGGAAGTATAATTCTCAAATAAAGAAAAAGTGATTATGAAAAGAATGATGCTATTACTGGCCTTCTGCGGTATGCTGACAGCCGCGATGGCAGACTGGACCTACGGCACAGCCCGTTTTAGTGGCAACCAACCCTCCTCCTGCCTGAATCATGGCGGTGTGATGATTTGGTATAATGGCTCTTTGGAGCAGACAGGCATTAGCGGCAACGAGGAAATCTGGCAGGGCACAGGCGACATCTGCGTGGTCTTTCCCAAGAACTACAGCGGACGACAGTTACGCATAACTTCCACAGGTGGAACCGTTCAAATCCAGATATTGAGATAAAACAAAGAAGTGTTTTTGGTAAAAAGTAACGTCAAAAGACGTATATATTGAAAGATTTGTGTCCTTTTGCAAAAAAATACAGCTCACATTATACGTAGTTTCAATATAAATGCTTATCTTTGCACCGAGATATTCATTTAAAACCAAAAATCGATATGGAAACAACAAAAAAGAGAACGCGTGAAGAAGTCCGTGCAGCTTTTAGGGCTTTCATGCAAGAAAGAGAAAAAGAACAATTAGCTGCTCAAATGAGACATCCACATCCTTCACTGGTGGCAGAGGGCTCATAACGCTGCCACCTTTTAATACCTTAAAGACTATGATTACATTAAATATTGAAAACATTAATAGACAATCACCTTATTTTGTGACCTGTGAGGCTGATAGTGTTTATTATTTCTATACCGATTTCGGTGTTGGCTATAATATAGTTATTAAGCCTAACGACATCTTTCTTCCTTCAGGTGCTTTTGTCCTTGATATCATTAATATCTGGAATGTCACCTCACCTGGTGATCCTAAGTTTAAGCAGACGCTAATTGCGATAGTAGAAGAATTCTTTAGACAGAATAATGATGTGATGCTTTATGTTACCGAAACCAAAGATTCAAAGCAGGCTTTCCGTAATCGTCTTTTTCTTCGATGGTTCAACACTTATGAAAACAAAAAGCGTTTCTTTATTAAAACAGCAGAGGGAAAGATGGATGGTAAGATGAATTTTTTGGCAATGATATCACGTAAAGATAATCTGAATCTTCAAAGAGCTGTTCAAGAGTTTGAAGATACTGTATCTTTCTTATTTGACTAGTAGAACCTTTAATCTTTATAAAATGGAAGAAATGGTCGCGCCGTTTCTTTCATTTTTCGTCTTTGTTTCGTACTTTTGCCCTCAAAAGGACTGATGGCAAAGATGAATTACAAACTTATAATGGGTTTGATGGCAGCTATGATGCTGCTGTCATGTGAATGTCCTTATCTTGAAGAGGATAGGATAGATTCGCGGTCATACATCAGCAGCAATGGCGATGTGTTCTATGCAG
>CAMNPN010000031.1 GCA_946548085.1 uncultured Prevotella sp.
AAGATACGAAGTTTTTCCGAATAAAAACACAGATAACCAGTTTTTTTACTAATATAACCTATTATATAATACAAATTTCGGCAAAAAACATGCAAAATCATGTCTTCATCATGAAATTTTGGAAGCAGTTGTGGAACACAAGGTGTCTGACACTTTGTGAGCCTATATGATATATTAACGTCCAGCGATGTCTTCGGCTGCTTGTTTCTTCATCTGTTCGTACAGATACGCGGGGCTTTGCACGTAAAGTTCGCCCTCTTCGTCCTGCAGGGCCGTCATCAGCGGTGAGTTATAGACGCGCTCCATCGCCGCTTCGATGCTGCAGCCAGTGTCCTCCATCACGTATTTCACCAGTTCGCTCAAGGCATAGTCGGTGAGATAGTTGGCTATCTGATGATGAGTGGGCTGCTTCATACGGTTTCGACGTTGGTGCCGTGATAGAGTATCATGACAGTGTCCCTCCATTCTTTTGGCAGACGATGAGCAGGTCATCGACCGTCTCATCCATCGACTGCAGGTGTTCCACGTCGAAGAATTCGATAAGGAATGCCAGCCCTTTGTGTTCGTGCAGGTAGCGGAACGCCGCCTGCCGCGTCATGGAGAAACGCTGGGCGAAAGCCTGAATGCTGGCCGTGAGATAGGGAATCTCGTACTTGCTCATATCTTCAAATGTTTTTAATGAATTACGTATTCTGAAACTTGAAACGTTTTTGGGTTTTTGCAATGTACTTCATATATTGATACCTAACTTCTTGAACATGTCATCGACAGAGTCGTATGTTGTCACTCTGCCGTTCTTGACATCATCCATCGCCTCGCGATAACCAGCCGTTTTTGTGATGTCGTAATCTTTCTTCTTAGTGGCCTTATGTACCTTGACAGAAGTCACGCCTACAAGCATCTTGCATGCGTTCTTTACCTTTGAAACCAAACTCTCGTCTGGAACCTGTAATACTACTGTTGCCATGATAAATACGTATTTGCGTGAATATTCAGCTGCAAAGTTACGACAAGTTTTCCAATCATCCAAATATTTCTGCGAAAAACTATGTCTTGCATACCCTTAAGGGTAAGGTGGAGCGGTGCCCCATTCAGCAGTGAGATTACGATTCGGTTGATTTTACATAATTTCTTCCTCAAATCTTTGTAAAGTTCAGGATTTCTTCATACCTTTGCAGCGTGAATCGGTTCGCCCTTGGGTGATTAATAGGGAACCGGGTGGGAATCCCGGACAGTCCCGCTGCTGTGAGTCGTCCTTATCGGCGCAGACAAAGTGTCACTGAGATTATCGGGAAGACGTCTGTTTCCGGACGACAAGTCAGAAGACCTGCCGATTTCGCTATGGTCCGTTGAATGCCTCTGGGGTTAGGCCAAGACAGACATTGAGCTTTGAGCATTGAGCATTGAGCTTTGAGCATTGAGCATTGAGCTTTGAGCTTTGAGCTTTGAGCATTGAGCATTGAGCTTTGAACATTGAGCGTTTTGTTTCCGTACTGACCGCTTGTTGCATGAGCCTGACGATGGCAGCACAAGGCCGGTTGGATTCCGTACAGCATGTACGGGAGATCGTCGTCGTGTCGAAGCCTGCCATGCGGGAGGTGGTGCCGAGTCAGAAACTGAACGGCGAGATGCTGGAGCGGCTCAATACGCACTCCGTGGCCGACGCCCTGCGCTACTTCTCTGGCATCCAGTTGAAGGACTATGGCGGCGTGGGCGGCATCAAGACCGTCAATATCCGTTCGATGGGTACCCATCACCTCGGCATCAGTTACGACGGGGTGGCACTGGGCAACGCCCAGAACGGACAGATAGACCTGGGGCAGTTCTCCCTCGACAACGTGGAGGAGATTACGCTCTATAACGGGCAGAAGAGTGCCATCTTCCAGCCGGCGTCGGACTTCGGCAATGCGGGATCGATCTACATACGGACGAAGGAGCCGGAATTTCGGGGGAACAGAGGTACGGGGGTACGGAGGTACGAGAATACCAATCTTAAGATCAAGGCGCAGTATGGGTCGAGTGACATGTTCCGCACATCGGTACTCTGGGAGCAGAGATTGTCAGAGACGGTCAGCAGCAGTGTGAGTGCGGGGTTCCTGACGGCCAGCGGGAAATACAAGTTCCGCTATGAGCGGCGCTATCCCGACGGGACGACCGCCTGGGACACGACGGCTGTGCGTCAGAACGGCGACATCCATGCTGAGCGTATCGAGGCGAACCTCTACGGACGGCTCTGGCAGGGCAGTTGGCAGATGAAAGGCTATCTCTACAACTCCGCCCGTGGCATCCCCGGGGCTATTGTGAACAACGTGTGGCGACGGGGAGAGCGGCAGCAGGATCTGAACACCTTCTTCCAGGCTGCCTATGACAAGAGCGTAGGTGATAAGTTCGCCACCCGCTGGCTGGCGAAATATGCCTACTACAACACTCACTATGTGAATAAGGACTCCACGCAACTGCCCGTAGACAACCGCTACAAACAGCAGGAGATCTATTTCTCGACAGCCAACGTGCTCGAACTGCTGCCCAACTGGAGTGCCTCGCTGAGTTACGACTTCAAGTGGAACAAGCTCGATGCCGACATCTGGAACTTCGCCTATCCCACCCGTATCTCCAACCTTGTCAGTCTCGCAACGGCTATCGACTACAAGCACCTGAAGGCGCAGGCGTCTGTGCTGGCGACGTTCATCAACGACCGTACTTCGAGGCTCACTCCACACTCCACACTCCACACTCCACAATTTACCCCCGCCCTCTTCGTGAATGTCTATCCTTTCCGAGGCACGTTCTTCTCCATGCGGGCCTACATCAAGCAGAGTTTCCGCATGCCGACGTTCAACGACCTTTACTATACCGACATGGGCAATGCGAACCTCGTGCCAGAACGGGCCACGCAATACGACATCGGCTTCGCCCTGAACAAGCACTTCACCCACGGCATCGTCAGCCACGCCGAGATGCACTTCGATGCCTATTATAATGCGGTACACGACAAGATCGTCGCCTATCCAAAAGGGCAGCAGTTCCGCTGGACGATGCTCAACCTGGGCAAGGTGCATATCAAGGGCATCGACGTGGAGGCCGAGGCAGACTTCAGGATCACCAAGGATTTCGTGGCTACAGCCCGCGCCCAGTACACCTATCAGGATGCCCGCGACGTGACCGACCCCACCGACAGCTACTACAACGACCAGATACCCTACATCCCCTGGCACTCCGGCTCAGCCATCCTCGGACTCTCCTATAAGAACTGGGACCTGAACTACTCGTTCATCTATGCCGGTGAGCGCTACGACGAACAGGAGAACATCCTCTATAACCACATGGAGCCCTGGTACACCAGCGACCTCTCGCTGCGCTATCAGTTTACAGTTCATAGTCTACGGCTTACTGCGCAGGCAGAGGTGAACAATGTGCTCGACCAGCAGTACGAGGTCATCGTGAACTACCCCATGCCTGGGCGAAACTTCTCGCTCTCACTTACCGTAGATATTTAGACTTATAGACAGATTAACAGAATATAAATAAGATGATAAGGAGATACTTAGATAATGTAAATAATTGGATTGGCATGATGACTATATCAAAATGCCTGCCTGTCTGTTTGTCTATTTGTCTATTTGTCTGCTTGTCTTCCTGTCGTAACGACGTGATGGTGGTGCCGATGGAGGATATCAACACGGGCGGCAAGGCGGTGAAGAGTGAGATTATAGGCATGTATCTGCTCAATGAGGGAAACATGGGCTCCAACAAGGCCACGCTCGACTACCTCGACCTCTCCGGACAGGATGCCACCACACATTATTATAGGAATATATACTCCGAGCGTAACCCTTCGACGGTGATGGCACTGGGTGATGTGGGCAACGACTGTCAGATATACGGCTCCCGTCTGTGGCTGGTCATCAACTGCTCGAACAAGGTAGAGGTGGCCCGTGCCTCCGATGCCGTCAGGATCGGAAAGGTGAACATCCCCAACTGCCGCTATGTCACCTTCAAGGATGGGTATGCATACGTCTCGTCGTATGTCGGCACCCAGTATGGTGCAAGCAGCAGTCCCTTGGGCAGTGTCTACAAGGTCGACACCCTCACCCTGCAGAAGGCCGACTCCGTCAGCGTGGGGTATCAGCCAGAGGAGATGGCCATCGTGGGACAGAGGCTCTACGTGGCCAACAGCGGCGGTTATCAGGGAATGACGGGACAGGGCTACGAGAGTACGATGAGCGTCATCGACCTGCAGACGATGCGAGAGACGGAAAAGATCAATGTGGCAGCCAACCTGCACCATGTGAAGGCAGACCAGTATGGTCAACTCTGGGTGACCGCCCGTGGTAACTATATGAACGAGACATCGACCATCTGGTGGCTGCAGCAGGATGCTGATGGCCGCATGCGGGTGGGCGGTCATCTCGACCAGGCCGTCAGCGACCTCTGCATCGTAGGCGATTCACTCTATTTCTACGGTTCGCAATGGAGTGAGGCGACGATGACGAACACCGTCACCTACGGCATCATCAACGTGCGCACCCATCAGGTGGTCACCAACAGCCTCAGCCAGGCCCCTGAGATCCAGAAGATCCGCATGCCTTACGGCATCATCGTGAATCCCATCCACCGCGATTTCTATCTGATGGATGCGAAGAACTACGTGTCGAGTGGCGAGTTGCTCCACTTCCTCCCCGACGGCACCTTCGACTGGAAGGTGAAGACGGGCGACATCCCTGCACACGCAACGTTTTTAAAGGTAAAAAAGTAAAAAGGAAAAAAAAGATAATGAGAGTAAATTGTTTAAATCATAAGGTGATGAGAGTAAGGGTGAGATGGTTTTTGCCTTTTTGCCTTTTTACCTTTTTGCCTATAAGTGCCCAGCGCCTGGCCGACGTCGCGGAGCATTCGAAATACATCCAGGCCGTCGACGAGTACCGCCCCGCACCAGGACAGTTCGTCAACGACGCCCCAGAATATGAGGAGGGCGACACGGAGGCCGACATGCTCCGCAAGTGTAACGAGAACGTGGCGGGCCTCGGACCCCTCGACGCACATCTCGTGGCCCTCGGAGGATGGGGAGGCTATATCACCTTCCATTTCGACCACTCCATTGCCAACATCCCAGGCCAGCGCGACTTCGCCGTCTGGGGCAATGCCTATCAGGAGATGAAGAACCTCGTCTTTGGCGGCATGAACGAGGCAGGCATCGTGATGGTGTCGAAAGATACCAACGGCAATGGCCTGCCTGACGACCCCTGGTACGAGATCAGCGGCTCGTGCGACGCAGACAGCGTGGGGAAGGTGGTCTACGACTATGAGGTCACCTATCATCAGAATCCCATGGGCGATATCCCCTGGACAGACAATCTCGGACAGAGCGGCACCATCGACCGCAACCACTACCACCCCCAGGAGTACTACCCCCAGTGGCTCCCCGACGGCCTCACCTTCAGCGGCACACGCCTGCCAGATAATATGTATAACCTCTCCGACAAGGTAGACAGCGGGTGGAGCCCCTACTACTACGTGCTCATCGGCTTCCGCTATGGCTATGCCGACAACCTGCCCAACTTCACGGATAATGCCGATGCCACCTCTTATAATATAGAAGGCTGTGGCATCGACATCGCATGGGCCGTCGACGAGGCGCGACAGCCTGTCAACCTCGACTTCATCGACTTTGTACGCGTCTACACAGGTCTGAACCAGAAGTGTCCCCAGCCAGAGTGGTGGGGCGAGACCTCCACAGAGTTCATGGGTGCCGAGGACCTGCACCTCGAGGCCTCGCTCGATGCCATCCGCCAGGCAACGGGAATCCAGACCCCGAGGAGTATGGAGTGTGGAGCGTGGAGGGAGAATACCCCTGCCTACGACCTCCTTGGCCGCCGCATCA
Organism: uncultured Prevotella sp.; assembly: GCA_946548085.1. Taxonomy (GTDB): domain Bacteria; phylum Bacteroidota; class Bacteroidia; order Bacteroidales; family Bacteroidaceae; genus Prevotella. The sequence continues at coordinate 5,882 of CAMNPN010000031.1, forward strand.
ACATATCTCCCTCCTCCCTCCTCCCTCCTCCCTCCTCGAAAAAGACAATCGTCATCTCCAATGGCAAGAAATATCTTTCAAAATAACAATTAGCATTATTAACTCAATTAAAAAACAAAAAGTTATGAGGACAAACAAATTTTTCAGTCTGGCAGCCATCGCTTGTGGCTTTGCCCTTTCATTCACTGCTTGTACAGGTAACACAGACAACCCCATCGTGGTTCCCGAGCCCCAGCCCGCTGAGCCCGAGACCGTCAAGGCCACGATAGGCTTCGAGGGTGCTACCCTCAATGCCGATGGCTACTGGTGTGGCGACGAGACAGGCACCAAGTTCGACAACTGGGGTTCTGAGGCCTTCGCCTGCACCTATGTGGAAGACGTTGCCACCTTCAATACCAACTTCACCCCCTCTTGGGCCAGTTGGATGGGCTATGCCATCTCTAACCGCACGGAGACCACCTATGCCTCAGAGACCATGACCCCCGACCAGTTCAACAACATCACTGGCAAGGCTCACGGAGGTAAGAACTTCTGTGTTGTGCAGACCTATGGCGAGACCATCGACTTCGGGAAGCCCGTCACGCTGAAAGGCTTCTGGTACACCAACAACGTCTGGACCGTCGACGCCATCCTCAACGGTGACGGCATGACTCCCGGTAAGTTCGAGGCAGAAGACTTCCTGAACTGCATCCTCTGTCCCACTAACGCCAATGGTGACAGCGGCGCCATCCACGCAGTCGAACTCGCTGGAGAAGGCAAGTACGTCGGCGACTGGACGTACTGCGACCTGAGTGAAGATCCTAACTTCAAGAACATCGTGAGCCTGTCCTTCAAGTTCGATGGAAGCAAGAACAACGACTATGGTCTTACCACGCCTGCCTATGTCTGCATCGACGACATCGACATCGAATATCAGAAGTAACCGCTCTTGAAACACGTTTTATTATTATTGCTGACAGTGTTGCTTGTCTCCTGTGGAGGACGCCAGACAACGGCCTCACAGGAGGCGGGCGACACCGTCCGCTTCAAGTACTCCACGCTCCTCAGTGTGGTCAGACACAGTGACTACACCGAGGTGGCCGTGAAGAATCCCTGGAAGCAGGGACATACACTCCATCGCTATCTCCTCATGCCCAGCGACTCTCGGAAGTACGAGGATAGTAATGCTACCATCGTCCGCACGCCGCTCCGCCGTTCTGTCATGTTCACCACCGTCCACTGCGCCATGCTCATGGAGTTTGGCAAGCAAGACTGCATCTCTGGCGTGGCCGACCTGAAGTACGTCAAGATTCCCTGGATTCACGAGCAGGTGAAGGCAGGGCGCATCACGGATGTGGGCGAGGGCATGAGTCCGGTGGTGGAGAAGATCATCGACCAGCGTCCCGACGCACTGCTGCTCTCACCCTTTGAGAACAGTGGCGGCTACGGCAAGCTCGATGAGATCGACATCCCCATCATCGAGTGTGCCGAGTATATGGAGCCCTCGCCGCTGGCCCGTGCCGAGTGGCTGCGCTTCTATGGCATGCTCTATGGCTGCGAGCAGCAGGCCGACAGCCTCTTTGCCGTTATCGACAGCAGTTACTGCGCCCTGAAAGACCTGTTTACGTCAACTGTCAACCGTCAACCGTCAACAGTAAACAAGAAATCCGTCCTCCTCGACAAGGTGACGGGCAACGTGTGGTACGTGCCTGGCGGACAGAGCACTATCGGTCAGATGATACAGGATGCTGGCGGTGACTATCCCTGGGGTACCGACGAGCACAGCGGCAGTGTGTCGCTGCCCTTCGAGGCTGTGCTCGAGAAGGCGGGCGAGGCCGACGTATGGCTGTTCCGCTATAGCAGCGACCACGATATCACCCTCTCTGAGTTGGGTGCCGAGCATCACGGCTACAGCCAGTTCCGCGCCTTTCGCAATGGCGAGGTGTATGGCTGCGACGTGGAGCGCTCCCTCTTCTATGAGGAGTCGCCCTTCCGTCCCGACTGGCTCCTGCGCGACTTTATCAAGGTGCTCCATCCCGAGTTGCTGCCCTCTCACACCCTGCGCTATTACCACCGTCTGAACCCATGAACAGAAGTTCCCTCTACTGTCTTGCGCTGTCGTTGCTCATCATCGTGCTCTTTGTCCTGAACCTCGTGATGGGCTCCGTGAACATCCCCGTTGGCGATGTGTTCAGCATCCTCATGGGCGACAGGTCGCTGAAACCCTCATGGCAGTTCATCGTCCTTGAGTCGCGCCTGCCGCAGGCCATCACTGCCACCCTCTGTGGCGGTGCCCTCGCCGTGAGCGGACTCATGCTCCAGACGGCCTTCCGCAACCCCCTGGCAGGTCCCTCCGTGTTTGGCATCAACAGCGGTGCGGGCCTGGGCGTGGCACTGGTGATGCTGCTGCTGGGAGGCGGTCTCTCCGTGGGCTCCCTGCAGGTCAGCGGCTTTGCCGCCGTGCTCGTGGCAGCCTTCGTGGGAGCGATGGCGGTCATGGCCCTCATCTTCTTCTTCTCTACCCTTGTACGAAACAATGTCATGCTGCTCATCGTGGGCATCATGATCGGCTATATCACCAACTCCGCCATCTCGCTGCTCAACTTCTTCGCCACCGACGAGGGTGTCAAGTCGTATATGGTCTGGGGCATGGGCTCCTTCAGCGGCGTGTCGATGGCCAACATGCCCGTCTTTGCGGGTGTCACCCTCCTGGGCCTCTTCGCCTCCCTGCTGCTCATCAAGCCCCTCAACGCCCTGCTCTTGGGCGACCGCTATGCCGAGAACCTCGGCGTCGACATCCTCAGGGTGCGCAACTGGCTGCTCATCGTCACAGGCCTGCTCACCGCCGTCACCACCGCCTTCTGCGGTCCTGTGGCCTTCATCGGCCTCGCCGTGCCACACATCGCCCGCCTGCTGCTCTCCACCGACAACCATCGTGTGCTGCTGCCAGCCACTATCCTCTGCGGAGCCGTCGTCGCCCTCGTCTGCAACCTCCTCTGCTTCCTTCTTGGCGAGACGGGCGTCATCCCCCTCAATGCTGTCACACCCCTCATCGGCGCCCCTGTCATCATCTACGTCATCGCCAGCAGGCGCTAAGCCGTTTCCACACCTTTTCGCGGCAAACGTCGAAACGCATGGGGGCAAACGTCGAAGGTGGTTTGGCGGCTGCCCATATTCTTGTTTCAGGAATTATGCGTGTCTTTGCAGCGATGAAACGAATCACGCTCCGTCACGTATGGTTGTTGGTGGCACAACTGCTGTTGTTGTCGCTCATCATGTTGTCGCCCTGACTCATCAGTTTCATCACCACGGGCAACGGTCGTCTGGCTGTTGAGTCTATATGGATCTCCTTCTTCTGGCTCGCACCTGCCGTCTTCGTCTACCTGGTCAACTTCTATGTCTGTGTGCCCCAGCTCTGGTTCCGCCACCGCTACTGGCTCTTCGGCCTCGTCAACGCCGTGCTCATCGCCCTGGGCAACATCCACCTCTTCTACAACGACCTCAGCGAGCTGCCTGAGGGTTTCAGGGCTGGCTACAGGTGGGATAGGCCGAAAAGCACTGAAGAGATGACAAGGGGCAGCCGTGGGAGAAGGGCGAAAAAGGGCGGAAAACGGGCTAAAGTGTGGAAAATACACCTCTATACAACGTCCACTCTTTTGTGTTTTGACAGATTCCCTAAACGGCTGATAGAGAGCGGATTGAGGAAATGAGACAAGCGAAATGCTCCACTTTTTCGACTCCCACGGTTGAGACGAGGCGAAAAAATGCGTAATTTTGCATCGTCGAATAGAAACAAGCGACAACCTATATCAATATTAATTATAACTAACAAAAAAGTATGAAAAAAAGCAGGTATCTATTGTTGTTGTTGGCACTGATGGTGTCGATGGCATCGAACGCCCAGGGCATCCTGGGAACTGTGACAGACGATCTCGGGGAGCCCATCATCGGTGCTTCCGTCGTCGAGAAGGGTAATCCTCAGAACGGAATGGTAACTGACTTCGACGGTCAGTTCAACATCAAGGTGAGTGAGGGTACACCTATTATTATTTCTTATATTGGCTACGTCTCTCAGGAGGTGAAGGCCAGTAACAACATGACTGTTGTCTTGAGAGAAGACGCTCAGACACTGCAGGACGTGGTCGTCATCGGCTACGGTGTGCAGAAGAAGAGCGTGGTGACGGCCTCCATCGCCAAGGTGAGCAGTGAGGACCTCGAAGGCAAGACCCGTCTGCGCGCCGAAGATGCGCTGAAAGGTATGGCAGCAGGTGTGAATGTCACCTCAGCCTCCGGACAGCCAGGCTCCAAGTCGATGATTCGCATCCGTGGTATCGGTACCATCAACGACTCCAATCCTCTTTATATTATCGACGGCATGCCGACCGACCAGGACGGTATGGAGAGCGTGAACCCCAACGACATCGAGTCCATCGAAGTGTTGAAGGATGCTGCCTCGGGTGCCATCTACGGAGCCCGTGCCGCCAACGGTGTGATTCTCGTGACCACCAAGAAAGGAAAGATGGGCAAGGCTTCCATCAACTATAACTTCAGCTACGGCTGGCAGTCGGCCTGGAAGAAGCGCGACGTGACAGGTGCCATGGACTATGCCATCCTGCAGAACGAGCGAGCCCTCCAGACAGGCGCTGCCCCCCTTTACGCCGACCCCTACAACCTGGTGGATGTCAACGGTAATAAGATCCAGGGCTTCGGCACCAACTGGCAGGATCTGCTCTTCAATGACAATGCGCCCATCATGCAGCACGACGTGAGCATCAGCGGTGCATCGGAGAAGGTGAACTACTACCTCTCGCTGGGATACTTCACACAGGACGGTATCGTGGGTGGTAACTACGGACAGTCGAACTACGACCGTCTGACCATCCGCTCCAACAACCAGTTCAACCTGTTCGACGAGTCGAAGAACCGCAGCTTCCTCAACAAGCTCGACCTGGGAGCCAACATCTCTTATATGCGTGTACACAACACTGGTATCGATGCCAACTCCACCTGGGGCTCACCCCTCGGCTCAGCCCTCTACCTGGCACCCACACTGCCCGTCACTCTGACACAGTTGGGTTACGACATGGTGGGCGAAGAGCAGGTTCCCCGCTACGGACAGGCCATGATCGACCGCTACTCGGCCTACGACCTCTACTACGATGCCAACGGCTACCCCTACACCATCCCCGGCTATGTGGGCAGCTATCAGGAACAGAACAACCCCATCGCCATGATGCAGGGTAACCCCAACAAGAACTGGAGCCATAAGTTCATGCCCAAGTTCTCCATCGACCTGCAGCTGTTCGATGAGCTGAAGTACCACTTCACCTACAGTGCCGAACTCTCCTTCTGGGGCTACGAGGCAGCTACCCTGCAGAAGTACTACCTCTCGGGCAACAACAATGCCGACCACACCTCAGCCTCGGCCTACAAGGGCCAGAACACCACCTGGCAGATAGAGAACACGCTGACCTACGACAAAATCTTCGGTAAGCACACCATCGGCGTGGTGCTCGGTCAGAGTGCCCTGAAGTTCAAGGGCGACGAGCTGGGCGGCTCCCACTGGAACCTGGTGAACACCGAGAAGCCCTCTATCAACTATACCACTGGCGGCGACCTGGAGATCGCCACAGATGCCGACGGCAAGATGACGGGTGCCACCAGCCACGTCAGTGCCTGGGGCGGTCCCTATACCGAGCATCGCCTGTCGTCGCTCTTCGCCCGTCTGAGCTATAACTACGACGAGCGCTACATGGTCCAGGCTACCATCCGTCGTGACGGATCGAGCCGTTTCGGTAGCAACAACAAATACGGTACCTTCCCCTCAGCCTCTATCGGATGGAACATCATGAACGAGAAGTTCATGGAGAGCACCCGCGACTGGCTCACCAACCTGAAACTGCGCGCCAGTTGGGGTAAGAACGGTAACGACAATATCGGCGACTTCGCCTATACCACGCTGACAGCCATGGGTAATACCAGTAACTACTATTTCGGACGCACGGCAGCCATGGTCTATGGCTCAAAGGCCAACCGTCTGGCCAACGAAGACCTGAAGTGGGAGGAGAGCGAGCAGACTGACCTCGGCCTCGACTTCGGCTTCTGGAACAACAAGCTGACATTCTCTGTCGACTACTATATCAAGAAGACCAACGGCATGATCATCGAGATGCCCATCCCCAGCTATGTGGGTGAGGCCCGTCCGCTGGCCAATGTCGGCGACATGGAGAACAGCGGCTGGGAGTTCGAGCTCGGCTACAAGTGGAACATCGCCGATGCCCACTTCGCAGTGAAGGGCAATGCCTCCTACCTGAAGAACGAACTGAAGAACCTGGGTAACGACACAGGCTTCCTGAACTACGGCATCTCGCAGTTCAGCGATGGCGGCACCCGTGCCGAGAACGGCCAGCCCTTCCCCTTCTTCTACGGCTACAAGACCAATGGCATCATCCAGAATGCTGCCGAGGCCGCAGAGTACAACACCAAGTACGGCACCAACAAGCAGCCCGGTGACTTCCGCTTCGTAGATACAAATAATGACGGCAAGATCAACTCCGACGACCGTACCAATATCGGTAACGGCGTGCCCGACTGGACCTTCGGTCTGAACTTCGACGCTGAATGGAAGGGCATCGACCTGAGCCTCTTCTTCCAGGGTGTCAGCGGTGCCGACGTGTTCGACGCCACCTATCGCCAGGATGTCGCCTCGGGCAACTATCCCACCTGGGTGCTCCAGCGCTGGACTGGCGAAGGCAGTTCAAACACCGTGCCCACGCTGGGCAAGTCGGAGAACTGGGTGGTCAGCGACATGTATGTCCGCGACGGCAGCTACCTCCGTCTGAAGAACATCACGCTGGGCTACACTCTGCCGCGCTACCTGACCAATAAGATCGGCATCAGCCGTCTGCGCCTCTATGCCCGTGCCGAGAATCTCTTCACATGGACCAAGTACTGGGGCTTCGATCCCGAAATCGGTTCTGGCTCTACCAGTCTCGGTGTCGACTACGGTGTCTATCCGCAGGCCCGCACCTATACCCTCGGCGTGAATGTATCCTTATAATTGAACATTGAATATTGAAAATTGAACATTATGAATACCAAGATATATAAAGCAATCTGCGCCGGTTTCGTTTACTGCGGTATCTCCGCAGCCCTCACCGCCTGCAGCGACGAATTTCTGGAGGTAACCAATCCCTCTGGCGAGCCTCTCGAAGAATACTACACCACGGAGGAGCACCTCAACGAGGCCCTCACCTCTGCCTACGCTCCCCTGCACTGGCCCGACTGGGACGGAACGGCCTACAACGACCTCACCGTCGACGGAGAGATCATGGGCGACGACTTCTGGGTAGGCGGCTCCAATGCCACCGACAACGAGCACTGGCATAAGCTCTTCAACTTCGAAGGCAACGGCAACCAGACGCTGGCCACCCTTTGGGGCGACTTCTACAGCGGTATCAAGCGTTGCAACGACGCCATCAAGTACGCTGGATGGGAAGGCAAGGCCAGCGACAGCTTCCGTCGTTCGATGGAGATGCAGGCCCGTCTGCTTCGCGTGTACTATTATAATATCCTGTGGCACTACTACGGCAACGTGCCCTTCTACCTGGAGAACCTCTCGCTGCCCTACACGGCTCCGCAGATGCAGGCCGACGAGATCTACAACCAGCTGTTGCCCGAACTCGAGGCCATCATCGCCTCCGGTGTGCTGCCCATGCGCTGGGATGCTGCCGAGAGCGGTCGCGTGAGCCAGGCGTTCGCCTACATGCTCTATGCCGAGATGGTGATGTATCAGAACGACTCGGCACGCTATCCGCAGGCCCTCACCTATATGAAGCAGATCATCGGCGACAGCAGTTACTCGCTGAATCCCGACTTTGCCGACCTCTGGTCGGAAAACGGCGAGTGGTGCGCTGAGAGCATCTTCGAGATCAACTACAACGACGACCAGGCACAGCGCGACTGGGGTACCTCGATGGCTGCCGGCGGCACCGTGTTCCCGACACTCTGCTCTCCCAACGGCTGGGGCGGCGGCGAAGGCTGGGACGGCGGTAACGACGGCTGGGGATTCCTGCCCATGAAGGTCGAGACCTATAATATGTACGCCGAGAACGATGTGCGTCGCGACGTCACCTGCTGGGACGTGCGTGGCTACACCTATACCGAGCGCTATCAGGACACCCACATCTGGCACGGCAAGTATCGTCCGCAGTCGGAGAACAACAAGGACTGTCCCACCTCGAAGAACCTGAACTACAACAACAACAAGCGCATCTACCGTTATGCCGAGACTCTGCTCAACGCTGCCGAGCTGCTGCTCCAGACGGGAGGCAGTGCCGCAGAGGCCGCACAGTATGTCAACGAGGTTCGCGCCCGCGCCGGCCTGGAGCCGCTTGCCAGTGTCACCATCGACGACATCTTTACCGAGCGCCACCTGGAGTTCTGCGGCGAGGGCAAGCGCTACTTCGACCTGGTACGTGCTGAGGGCATCAGCGGTGCCACACAGAAGGCATCGACCGTGCTCGTGCCCGACAGCTACGGCTACCGCACCAACAGTTGGACACCCTCGAAGAAGCACATCCCTCTGGCTCAGAGCGAACTCGACGCTGACCCGACACTGGTTCAGAACAACTATTAATACGACCACTAATTAAACGATATAATAATATGAATAAGCTATATAATATATTCCGCGCCGGTTTAGTATGCTGCGGTATCACCGCAGCCCTCTCCTCCTGCTCTCCCGAGAGCTTCGACGGCGCTGACCCCAACGGCATCCCCTCGGCTCCCAGTGACTTCAACATCACCGTCGACCAGGAGACCAACCAGATGATTGCCCATTTCGATGCGCCTGCCGGTACCTATCCCATCTGGATCCTCAACGGCACGCAGTACTCCACACTGCCTGAGGTTGGCTACAACAACCCCGAGGCCGGTACCTATTCCGTCGCCCTGAAACTCGGCAACCGCAACGGCCTCAGTCAGGGACAGACCACCAAGGAGTTCACCTTCAATGAGACAAAGGTAGACTACTCTGCCGACTTCCGTCGCATCACCGGCAAGGAGTGGCGCATCGCCAACAAAGAGGCAGCCCACATGGGTTGCGGCCCTGCCGGAACAGCAGCCACCGAGTGGTGGTCGGCACAGCCCGACGACAAGAAGGACTTCGGCGTCTATGACGACCGCATCACCTTCACGGCCGACAACCGCAAGGGCGGCACCTTCACCTACAGTGCCGGTGAGGACGGTATGACCTATGTGAACACCGGTACCACCAAGTGGGGCCATGAGGATGCCGACTGGGATGCCGCCATCGGTGACCAGACGGCTGCCTGGAGCTTCGAGGTCTATGACTGGGAGGATGCTGAGGGTAACGTGACCAAGCAGACCTATATCCAACTGGCTCCCAACACCGCCTTCCCCTATATCAGCTCTGATGCCCAGTACGAGAATCCGAAGTTCCGCATCGAGTCGCTGACAGCCTCGAAGATGGTGCTCGTCTACGATGCTCCTGACCGTAGTATCGCCTGGCGCTTCATCCTGACCAGCGCAGCAGAGGAGAAGGGATGGGAAGGCTTCGATCCCAACAGCCAGTTCAATATGTGGAAGAACGCCGACTTCTCCATGTTCTACTACTACGCTCCCGGCTGGGCACAGATTGCCGACCCCGGCTTCGAGGGTGACAACAACGACTACACCATCACGCTACCCGAGGCTACCACCGACCAGTGGCAGGCACAGGTGGCCTTCAAGACCACGAACGTCTCTACCTCTGCCGCCAACAACTACGACTTCTCCTGCATCATCAACAGTGACAAGGATCTCAACGGTGCTACCGTGAAGCTCGTGATGGACGGCGACGACAATGTGTTCTATTTTGCCGACCGCATCGACCTGAAGGCTGGTGAGGACTACATCTTCTGGAAGAGCGACATGCCCGGCATCGACATGGAGCGCGTCAACCTCTTCTTCGACTTCGGTGGCTGTCAGGCCGACACCCACATCAACATCTCCGGCATCACGCTGAAGAACCATGCCGACGACGACGGCACAGTGCCTCCCGGCGTACTGCCTGGCGGTGATGACACACCCAAACCTCAGATGGACTGGAGCTACGAGGCTGGCAGCAACCTCTGGAAGGCAGTCGACGACGGCACCCTCTTCGATACCTTCGGCTACTACTTTGCCGATGACGGCTGGGGCGCCATCCCTTACGGGGAAGCAACCCATAATGGCGACTCTTACGAGATCACACTCCCAGAGGGCCTTGGTAACTCTCAGTGGCAGGGACAGTTCCACATCGATACCAAGCTGACGGCCAGCGCCTCGAAGGCCTACAACTTCTACTTCGTGATGGAGGCCGACAACGACTGTCCGAGCGTAACCGTCAAACTCACCGACAGCGGCGACACCAACTTCTTCTGCGAAGGCCGTCATGACATGAAGGCCGACGAGCCGTTCGTCTTCAAACTCGAAGGTGCAACCCTGAAGGAGGGCACCGATGCCTCCGCCATCCGCCTGTTCTTCGACTTCGGTGGTTCTCCCGCTGGAACACATATTAAAATCAGTAAGATCTACTTCGAGGAGGCTGTATTGATGAACTACGACGATGCCGACAACCTCTGGAAGACTGTCGACGACGGTTCTGCCTTCGATGCCTTCGGCTATTGGTTTGCCGACGACAGTTGGACACAGATAGCTAACAGCGATGCCACCCACAGCGGCGACACCTACGAGATCACGTTGCCCGAGGGTATGGGTGGCAGCCAGTGGCAGGGACAGTTCCATATCGACACCAAGCTGACGGCCAGTGCCGACAAGAGCTACAACTTCCAGTTTGTCATCGAGTCCGACTACGACCTGCCTCAGGTCACCATGAAGTTGACCGATGCCGGCGACACCAACTGGTTCATCGAGGAGCGTCACGACGTGCCTGCCGACGAGCCCACCGTATTCACCTGGAAGGGCGTAAAGACCCACGAGGGTGCTGACGCCACAGCCATCCGTCTGTTCTTCGACTTCGGTGGCTCTCCCGCTGGCGCGCACGTCAAGATTAGTAAGATTATCTTCAAGGAGGTCTGATAAATGAAACGATTCATGCTTAATACACTTTTGCTTTCCCTCGCCGTGGCCCTTTGGGGCTGCGGTGGGGGTGACGACGAACCCGAAGTGGTGCAGGCGGTGACCATCACGGCATCGCTCGAAGCACTCAATGTGCCTGCCGACGGCGGTACCTACAACATCAATGTCAACACCACGGGCAAGGAGTGGGGAGCCTACGCCGATGGCAGCTTCATCACCTTCACGGCGCAGAACACGACGAGCCAGGCGGGCACACTGAGTGTAACGGTTCCTGCTAATCCCTACACAGAGGCCCGCTCTGGCTCTGTCACCATCATGTCGGGCACCGCCCGTAAGACCATCACCGTCAGTCAGGCTGCTGCCGAGAAGGCGGCTTACAATGCCCCCGACGGCTACAAACTGGTATGGAGCGATGAGTTTACTGGCCCCGTCGATCCCCTGGCAAACTATGTGGCTGGCGGAAGTTACGAACTGAACGCTAACGACTGGACCCATGAGGTGCAGAAAGACCACTGGGTGAACAACGAACTGCAGAACTACGTCAACCACAAGTCGCCAGACGGTGATCTCGTCACCGAGGTCAAGGACGGCACGCTGCGTATCCACTGCTTCAAGGAGAATGGCAAGATATACTCCGGCCGCGTCTACGCCCATGTCAATCAGGGCTGGCAGTACGGTTACTTCGAGGCCAGCATCAAACTGCCGAAGGGCAAGGGCACGTGGCCTGCCTTCTGGATGATGCCCGTAGGCAATGACTGGAACACGAACCCCTGGCCGATGTGCGGCGAGATCGACATCATGGAGGAGGTGGGCGTCGTGCCCAACGAGGTGTCTTCGAGCATCCACACACAGGACTACAACCACACAAAGAACACCCAGAAGACCCACGCCATGACCATTGCCGACGCTGAAGGCGCCTTCCACACCTACGCCATGCTTTGGACGGCCGACGAGATCATCACCTACGTCGACGGCAAGGAACAACTCCACGTGACGAAGGCGGCCCTTGGCAGCGACCATAACCAGTGGCCCTTCCACTATGCCTTCTATCCCATCTTCAACCTCGCCTGGGGTGGCGACTGGGGTGGCATGCACGGCGTCGACGAGTCGGCCCTGCCTATCACGATGGAAGTAGACTATATCCGCGTCTTTCAGAAAAGGTAAAAGAGTAAAAAGGTAAAAAAGTAAAAGAGAGAATCATGGACATAAAGTATATTTTGAAATTCAGGTTAAAGGAATTTGGTAGGGTAATGATTTTACCTTTTTACCTTTTTACCTTTTCACCTTTGGTGCAGGCGCAGCAGACACCCGTCTACCTCGACGAGAGCAGACCGCTCGAAGAGCGTATCGACGACGCCCTGAGTCGCATGACCCTCGACGAGAAGATCGCTGTGATCCACGCACAGTCGAAATTCTCCAGTCCCGGCGTGAAGCGCCTCGGATTCCCCGACCTCTGGACCGACGACGGTCCTCACGGCGTGCGCCCCGACGTGCTCTGGGACGAGTGGGTGCAGGCCGGACAAACCAACGACTCGTGCGTGGCCTTCCCAGCCCTCACCTGTCTGGCTGCCACCTGGAACCCCCGTCTGGCGCTGCTCTATGGCGAGAGCCTCGGCGAGGAGGCGCTCTACCGCAACAAGAGCGTGATGCTCGGCCCGGGCGTGAACATCTACCGCACACCCTTAGGCGGTCGCAACTTCGAGTACATGGGCGAAGACCCGTGGCTGGCCTCGCGCATGGTCGTTCCCTATATCAAGGGCCTGCAGTCGAAGGGCGTGGCAGCCTGCGTGAAGCACTATGCCCTGAACAACGACGAGGAGTACCGCCATCAGGTGAACGTCATCGTCAGCGACCGTGCCCTCCACGAGATCTACCTCCCTGCCTTCAGGGCGGCCGTACAGGAGGCTGGGGCGTGGTCGATCATGGGTGCCTACAACCTCTATAAGGATCAGCACAACTGCCACAACGATATCATGCTCAACAAGATCCTGAAGCACGACTGGGGCTTCGACGGGGTGGTGGTCAGCGACTGGGGTGGCTGCCACGACACCGACGAGGCGGTCAGGAACGGCCTCGACCTCGAGTTCGGCACCTGGACCGACGGGCTGACGATGGGCAAGACCAATGCCTACGACAGTTACTACCTCGCCGATGCCTATAAGCAGGGCATCAAGGAAGGGAAGTACACGACGCAGGAACTCGACGACAAGGTGCGCCGCCTGCTGCGCCTGTATTATCGCACGACGATGCGCCGCGACAAGCCCTTCGGCTTCCTCTGCAGCGACGCCCACTATCAGGCTGCCCTGGAGATAGCCCAGCAGGGCATCGTGCTGCTGAAGAATGAGGGAGTAAAGGAGAGAAGGAGTAAGGAGGAAGGCGTCAGGAGTCGGAAGTCTGCGCCGCTGCTGCCCATCGACCTGACGAAGACCAAGCGCATCCTTGTCGTTGGCGAGAACGCCATCAAGATGATGACGGTCGGCGGCGGCTCGTCGTCGCTGAAGGCCCAGCGCGAGATCCTGCCCCTCGACGGCATTGCCTCATACCTCCACCGCCAAGGCAATCTCACTCCACACTCCACACTCCACACTCCACCAACCCTTGACTACGCCCGTGGCTACGTGGGCGACACCGTACAGAGCTACAACGGCGTCACCGTAGGGCGCTCGCTCTACGAGACACGCTCCAAGGACGAGCTGATCGCCGAGGCCGTGGAGAAAGCCCGCGAGGCTGATGTCGTCATCTTCATTGGCGGACTGAACAAGAGCGACCATCAGGACTGCGAGGGCCACGACCGCCTGTCGTACGACCTGCCCTACGCCCAGAACGAGGCCGTCGAGGCCATCCTGAAGGTGAACCCGCGCCTGGTGTTCGTCAACATCTCTGGCAACGGCGCTGCCCTGCCCTGGATCGACAAGGTGCCGGCCGTCGTGCAGGCCTGGTTCATCGGCTCCGAGGCCGGCGAGGCCATCGCCTCCGTGCTCTTCGGCGACGTGAACCCCTCGGGCAAGCTGCCCTTCACCTGGTACGCCTCGCTGCAGCAGTGCGGAGCCCACGCCCTCGACGCCTATCCCGGCACATGGCGTGAAGACCACAAGATCATCGACGAGGAATACAAGGAAGGCATCTACGTAGGCTACCGTTGGACGGACCGCCTCCAGGCAAATCATAAAGCTCAAAACTCAAAACTCAAAACTCAAAGTCCTTTGTTCGCATTTGGCCACGGCCTGAGCTACACCACCTTCAAGACAGGTAAGCTCACCGCCGACAAGACCACGATGTCGGAGAGCGACGAGATCACCTTCACCATCCCCGTGACGAACACGGGCACGATGGCTGGTGCCGAGACCGTGCAGCTCTATATCAGCGACCACGAGGCCTCCGTAGACCGTCCCGTCAAGGAGCTGAAGGCCTTCCAGAAGGTGTTCCTGCAGCCTGGCGAGACCAAGCAGGTGAGCCTCACCATCGACAAGCGGGCCCTGAGCTTCTACGACGAGGCCAGCAGCCAGTGGAAGGCTGAGCCGGGTGACTTCGAGGCACTCGCCGGAACCGCCTCGGACAAGATCGTAAGCCGCTGTTCATTTGTTCTCAGATAAAGTTATTAGTTAGTTAGATGGTGTATGTTTATGACAGGAACCTGTCGCTGTGAAGTGGTGGGTTCCTGCCTTTTTTATCTGACGGAAGCAAATTTTTCACTTTTCACTCTTCGCTTTTCACTTTTTTTCGTACCTTTGCCCCTTGCTAAGACGAACTTTGTATGAAGATAAGATTACTACTTACCACGATACTCCTTGCTGCGGCAACCATCATGCCCGCCCAGCAGCGCCCGGCAGCGCTGCCTGTTGCATCGGCAAGGACCTACAAACACCTGCTCGACGAGCTGGACAAGGCCATCGAGCAGTCCCCACAGACCGTACGGCAGTATGAGCGGCAGATAGAAGAGACGCGCCTGCACTACCTCCAGGCACGACAGCCCAAGGAGCAATACCAGCAGGCCTATAGCCTCTACGAGCTCTACAAGTCGTTCATGAACGACTCCGCCCTCTACTACCTCGGCGAGGCGATGCGCTGTGCAGAGCGCATGGGCGAGAAGGCGCTGGTGGGCAACTGTCTGGCGCTGAAGGCCTTCCAGTGCTCCACCGTGGGCTACTACAACGAGGCCCTCGCCTTCCTCAAGAGCATCGACAAGCAGCAGCTCGACAGCATCGGCCTGCGCAACTACTACCTCTCGCAGATGCACGTCTATGGCGAGCTGGGCTACTACTCCATCATCCCGCCAATGAAAGAGCAGTACTTCAGGCTGCAGACCACCTACCGCGACTCGCTCTTCGCACATATCGACCACCGCGAGGCCGCCTACCTGATGTTCCGCATCCAGGAGCTGAAGAGCCGCGACCAGCTCGAGGAGGCACGGAAGGTGAGCGACCAGTGGATCGGGCGCATCAGCCCCGACAGCCGTGAGTACGCCATCGCCTGCTACTACCGCTTTCTGAGCAGCAGCGACGAGGGTGACATACGCTACTGGCTGGCACAGTCGGCCCTGAGCGACGTGAGCCACGCCGTGATGGATCAGGCCTCGCTGCTCTCGCTGGCAGAGCTGCTCAATGCCGACGGCGACCTCGACCGCTCGTACCGCTATATCCGCTTCACGTGGGACTGCAACAACCGCTTCAACACCCGCATGCGCTCCTGGCAGATCACACCCATCCTGAACGTCATCGAGAAGAACTACCAGAAGGCGGTGGAGCACAACACCAGCGTGCTGCGACTGTCGATCATCCTCGTGAGCATCCTCGCCCTGGTGGTGCTCGCGGCACTCTTCTTCGTGCACCGCAGGAACCAGCAGTTGGCCAGCGCGCGCAACGCGCTGAAGACCTCCAACGACGAGCTGGCTTCTGCCAACGGCCTCCTCGCCACCCAGCGCGACAAACTCGCCGCGCTCAACGACCAGCTGTCTAACGTCAACTCACAACTCACCGAGAGCAACCGCGTCAAGGAGGAGTATATCGGACGCTTCATGAGCCTCTGTTCGCAGTATATCGACAAACTCGACAACTACCGCAAGATGGTGAACAGGAAGATGAAGAACAAGGAACTCGACGAACTGTTCCAGATCTCCAAGTCGACCGAGCTGAAGGAGAAAGAGCTCGAGGAGCTGTATGAGAACTTCGACACCGTGTTCCTGCACCTCTTCCCCAACTTCATCGACGACTTCAACGCGCTGCTGCAGCCCGAGATGCAGGTACACCCCAAGGAGAACCGGCTCACTACCGACATCCGCATCTTCGCCCTCATCCGCCTGGGCATCGAGGACTCGTCGAAGATTGCCGAGTTCCTGCACTACTCGGTGAACACCATCTACAACTACCGTGCCCGACTGAAGAACGGGGCCGTGGGCAACCGCGAGGCCTTCGAGAAGCAGGTGAAGGAGCTGTAAGTTTTGTTTACAGTTTACGGTTTACAGTTTACAGATGATTACTTTATAGTTTACAGTTTACGGTTTACAGTTTACAGATGATTACATATAGAACAGATTTTAAAACAGTTATATTATGAAGATTCAAATTTCAAGATTCAAAATCCACAATTCATCGATGAATCGTCTGCTCTTCGGCGCAGCATTCTTCACGCTTTCACCTTTTCACCTTTTCACCTTTTCTCAGGCCATTCCCCGCGATGCGGCTTTGGAGGCCAAGGTAGAGAAGACCCTCTCGAAGATGACCCTCGACGAGAAGATCGGACAGATGCTCGAGCTGAACCTCGACGTGATGGGAAAGATGAAGGTCGAGAACGCGAAGGTAGACCGCGAGAAGGTGCGCTCCGTGATGCAGCAGTACGGGACCCCTGGTGCCGAGCTGGAGAAGTTGTTGAAGATGACCGACGCAGAGATCATCGACCGTCTGGGCAACTATCCCGTCGACATCTACCAGGGCGAGACCAAGCGCGTGTGGCAGCTCAACGAGACGATGCTCGACACGCTCATCTCCAAGTGGAAGGTAGGCTCCATCCTCAACGCCCCCGGCACCCGCGCCGCCACCGTCGACCAGTGGCAGAAGTGGATCCGTCTCATCCAGGAGAAGTCGATGAAATACCTCGGCATCCCCGACATCTACGGCCTCGACCACAACCACGGTGTCACCTACACCCAGGGCGGCACCCTCTTCCCCCAGCCCATCAACCTCGGCGCTTCGTTCAACACCGAACTGGCACGCCGCGGAGCGGAGATCACCGCCTACGAGAGCCGCGCCGCCAACTGTCCGTGGGTCTACAACCCCGTCGTCGACCTCAGCCGCGACCCCCGCTGGCCACGTGTCTATGAGAGCTTCGGCGAGGATGCCGTCGTGAACTCGAAGATGGTGGTGGCCGAGATCCGGGGCTATCAGGGCGACGACAACAACCACATCGACCGCTTCCACGTAGGTACGAGCACGAAGCACTATTTCGGCTACGGTGCCCCCTGGACGGGTAAGGACCGCACACCCGCCTACCTCTCGCCGCAGATGATCCGCGAGAAGTATTTCGAGCCCTTCAAGCAGGCAGCCCTCGCCGGCACGCTCACGATGATGGTCAACTCGGCCTCCGTCAACGGCGTACCCCTCCACGCCAGCTACGAGTATCTCACGAAGTGGCTCAAGGAAGACTTGCAGTGGGACGGCTTCCTCGTCACCGACTGGGCCGACATCAACAACCTCTTCTCCCGCGAGCACATCGCCAAGGACAAGAAAGATGCCATCCGCATCGCCATCAATGCCGGCATCGACATGTCGATGGACCCCTACAGCGTGGAGTTCTGTATCCTGCTGAAAGAACTCGTCCAGGAGGGTAAGGTGAAGATGGAGCGTATCGACGACGCCGTGCGCCGCATCCTCCGCGCCAAGTACCGCCTCGGACTCTTCGATGAACCCAACACGGGTGGCAAGGGCTACGAGAAGTTCGGCTGCGATGAGTTCGCACAGGCCTCACTACAGGCCGCCGAGGAGTCGATCGTCCTCCTCAAGAACGACGACGACATCCTGCCCCTCAGCACATCTCACTCCACACTCCACACTCCTCACTCCTCGAAAAAAATCCTCCTCACCGGCCCTAACGCCAACCAGATGCGCTGTCTGCACGGCGGCTGGAGCTACACCTGGCAGGGCTCGAAGGCCGAAGACCTCTCCGAGAAGTACAACACCATCTACGAGGCCCTCTGCCAGAAGTACGGCCAGGAGAACATCATCCTCGAGCAGGGCGTGACCTATAATGAAGACGGTGCCTACTACGACGAGAACGAGCCTGAGATCGACAAGGCCGTGGCCGCTGCCGCACAGGCCGACGTCATCATCGCCTGCATCGGCGAGAACTCCTACACCGAGACCCCGGGCAACCTCACAGAC
This sequence comes from uncultured Prevotella sp., assembly GCA_946548085.1. Classification (GTDB taxonomy): domain Bacteria; phylum Bacteroidota; class Bacteroidia; order Bacteroidales; family Bacteroidaceae; genus Prevotella. The sequence continues at coordinate 24,316 of CAMNPN010000031.1, forward strand.
CTCTGGCTCTCTGAGAACCAGCGCAGCCTCGTGAAGGCCCTCGCCAAGACGGGCAAGCCCATCATCCTCGTGCTCAACGAAGGCCGTCCGCGCCTCATCGCCGACATCGAGCCGCTGGCAAAGGCCGTCGTCGACATCCTCATCCCGGGCAACTACGGTGGCGACGCCCTCGCCAACCTGCTCGCCGGCGATGCGAACTTCAGCGGCAAGATGCCTTACACCTATCCCCGCGAGATCAACTCACTGAACACCTACGACTACAAGGTCTCTGAGGAGGTCGGCACGATGGCTGGCGCCTACAACTACGATGCCAAGGTGTCGCTGCAGTGGCCCTTCGGATATGGACTCAGTTATACCACCTATGAGTACTCGAACCTGAAGGTGGACAAGGCCTCGTTTACGGCTGACGATATGCTGACGGTCACTGTCGATGTGAAGAATACTGGTTCACGTGCTGGTAAGGAGGCCGTGCTGCTCTACTCCTCCGACCTCGTCGCCTCGATCGTACCCGACAACCGCCGCCTGCGCGACTTCACGAAGATCGCCCTCGAACCCGGTGAGACGAAGACCGTCACCTTCCAGCTACCCGCCAGGCAGCTCGCCTTCGTCGGTGCCGACGGCCGCTGGACCCTCGAGGAGGGCGACTTCATCCTGAAGGTGGGCAACCAGACGGTGCCCGCCGCCTGCACCAAGACCAAGGTCTGGGACGAGCCGAACATCTGAATCGCCCCTTATTTGCAGCCCATCTAAAGTAAAGAGGGTGTGTCAATCATTTTGACACACCCTCTTGAGATATAAGTCTTTCCTTAGCCCTTGCCGCCGTCGGGCTGGAAGTTCAGGTAGATGCCGTAATAGAAAAGTTAAAACAATCATGTTAATGAACGCTTGTGTCAGAGGGTGATGCTGGCGGAGAAAGGTGGCTGGTTTCTCGGAGAAAGGTAGTACCTTTCTGGCAGAAAGGTGGCTGGTTTCTCGCTGAGGCGACACAGATACACAGATGTAACAGATGATTGTATGGAGTCTACGCGTACCGCATAGGCGCGCGCGGTACGCGAGGGGTCTTAGAAACCA
>CAMNPN010000032.1 GCA_946548085.1 uncultured Prevotella sp.
GTATATGATTAATCCGGACTATTATTTTAAGGTAACTGGATATGTCGGTGAATTGTTCCACTCTGTCAGGGCTTGGTGGGAGTTGTCTGGTATGAAGCAGGATGAGATGGAAGGGGAGGAATGAAGTGACGGTGCCTTGGGGCTCATGATTTAGAGATAAAGTATATGGACAAGAAGTATGACATATTCATATCACATGCAAGTGAGGATAAAGATGCGATAGTGCGGCCATTGGCAACCATACTTGAGAGGCTATCGGTGCGAGTGTGGTATGATGAGTTTTCACTGCAACTGGGTGACAGCCTGACTGCCTCGATAGACAAAGGCTTGCAGGAATCAAAATATGGCTTAGTGGTGCTATCAAAAGCATTCCTCTCTAAGAGATGGCCGGAGTATGAATATCGTTCTTTAATGACCAGAGAGATAGACGGGGAACGGGTGATACTGCCGTTGTGGTACGATGTTACTAAAGAAGATGTTAAGAGCTTCTCATTATATCTTGCTGACATCATGGCTTTGCCAATCTCGAAAGACAATTTCGGGAGAATCGTTCCTGCTATCCTCAAAGTGGTACGCCCCGATTTATTTCAGGAGATGAGGATGCGAGGCGTGATGAGAAAGGCTGTTAGTGAGGGAACAAAAAGGGTAGTAAAGATTTCAGAAATAAAGAGTGCGACCACCAAGCAGAGCAAACTGACCAAGCAGCAACTTATCCGGAGTAAGGCTGTCTATTATGGCATAGGCAGGCATCTGAAAAGAACGTTTGATGACTACGTTGACCAGTATGAGTTGGATGTCGTGCCGGAGCGCGAGTTGCAATCGTGGGAAATTATGAATGCCTGTTATCTGGAAATGCTGGAGCGTCACGCGGATGCTACTCCAAGAGATAGAGAAGTTTTTTTCAAGGTGCTTCTGGCGTTTAGCATTGGTTATACTGAACTTGAAAATGTTCAGCTGAGCGATGGGGAGATTGAGGAATTGCTTGCGCTGTGGAAGGAGAGCTATTATGAGTTTTGAAAGGATTGCCTTATGGATGAATATACATTAATGGAACTTAGTTGGCGAAAAGGAGTCAAAAATGTCATTTGTCATTTATTGGCACCTCGGAAAACCATTTCCTTGGTTGAAGTGGAGGAGACGAGAAGCTATATGGTGGCAATCGATAGCGGTGTCCGTTATTGCTTCACAGGTAATCCGAATATCATAGATGCTGATTCGCAATATGTGATATTGACAGATAGAACGCCAACTAAGCAGAAACTCTTAGAAGGGGCAGTTAAGCAAAAGAGATGGCTTCGTCATCCTCGAATGGGGGATCATACTCCGGAAGTTGTTCTGAGATCGTGGACCAATCAGTTTTCCTATAAAGAAGAAGTTGATGAGGAGCATCCTGGACTAAGAAGGCCCCAGTTGGGTGCTCTCCATGCTATTTTAGGTCATTTTCTCTCTCCGACAGATGTGGCAACGGTTGTCCTCCCGACCGGAACGGGAAAAACAGAGACGATGCTCTCTGCTATGGTTGCAGGCAAATGCAAAAAGTTGTTGGTTACCGTTCCTTCGTCTGCTCTCAGAAATCAGATGTACGGAAAGTTTAAGAATCTGGGAGTGTTGAAAGACCCTAAATTTGAAATCGTTGGTGATGATGCGCTTTATCCTATAGTCGGTGTCGTAAACACTGCTTTTGAGACAGCAGAAGAACTTAATGCTTTTATCGCCCAATGTAATGTAGTCATTACTACGATGCAGATAATTGATTCTGCTCCTCAAGATCAGCAAGATGTATATGTCAGCGCCTTTACAAATGTGTTTGTTGATGAGGCACATCATATTGTAGCTACTTCGTGGAGAAAATTTGCTGACAGATTTCCCAAGAACCGCTTGATACAGTTTACTGCCACACCTTTCCGTAATGACGGTCTGCGACTTGAAGGAAAGATTGTATTTAACTACCAACTTAAACAGGCACAGGAAGACGGTTATTACAGAACTATCAAATTCCTTCCCGTTAGGGAATACGATGACGAAAAAGCGGACAGGGCAATCGCTGTAAGAGCCACGGAGCAACTTCGGGCAGATTGGGAGGCTGGACATCGCCATATCCTGATGGCTCGATGCGAAAGTAAACCACGAGCTAGAGCTGTTTATAGTATATATCAGGAGATTTGTCCCGATTTGAATCCTGTAATCATTTACTCTGACCATCCTCAATATAAAGAAAACTATGAAATTATTTTGCGTCGGGAGGCCAAGGTGATTGTTTGTGTTAACATGCTTGGCGAAGGCTTTGACTTGCCAGAACTAAAGATAGCCGCTTTCCATGACATTCGAAAAAGCCTTCCTGTAACCCTACAGTTCGCAGGTCGTTTCACCAGAACCAGTCGCGATGCTGATTTGGGGAACGCTTCATTTGTGGCCAATCTTGCAGATATAACCGTTCAACAGGAATTGGATAATTTGTATGAAGAAGATGCAGATTGGAATGTCTTGTTGGCAAATGCCAATGATAATCGGGTCGAGAATCAAGAGGAATATAAACAACTGTTGGACGGATTCCGTAATGGTGTAAGTTCAAAAATACCAGTCAGCAGTATATATCCTAAACTTAGTGCCGTGGTATATAAAAACTACACGGACACATGGCATCCAGATGAATTCTTGAAGGGAATACGAGGATTTGAAGATCTGGACTTCACTTCTTACGATATCAATGACGCTGAGAAACTTGTTGTTGCGGTATATGCAAAGGAACAGAATATAGAGGGGATTCATGTAAAGGATGTAAAAACTCTGGCATGGAGTTATCTGGTTCTGTTCTGGGATGAGGATAAGAATCTGCTTTATATCAATAGCTCTGATAATGGTAGTGTCTTCAAAGAAATAGCTAATCATGTCGTTGGAGAGAATGGGCACGAGCCTGTGCTGATAAAAGGCATGGACGTGTTCCGGACTTTCCATAACATGAAACGCACGAAGCTCAGAAATGTTGGACTGAAAGTTTATCTGGGAAAGGATATACGATACCGTATGCATGCTGGCAGGGACGTTGAGAGGGCCTTATCTAACGCAGAATTGCAGAACAGTGAAAAGGCATTTGTTGTTGGCGATGGCTTTGAGAATGGTGACAAGACCTCTATTGGAGCATCTTATAAAGGTCGTATTTGGAGTTTGAATGGAGCAGGAGATATCCTTACCTTCAAGAATTGGTGTTTGGAACAAGGTGAGAAACTTACTAATGATGACATAGACGGGAATCAGATATTGACACAAACGTTGATACCCAAGACTGTATGTAGAGTTCCCAATAGGGCCGTGCCATTTTCTATTGATTGGGATGGAATGATGTGGGATGAAAGGGAAAATCATTTCGCGTTTAACCTGCTTGGCGTAGAATCTCGTTTGTTCAATACAGACATTGTATTACGCGAAGACAATCCTGTACAGGATGATTCATTATTCTTTGAAGTAACAAATGGAACTCAGCGTGTGGAATTCAAACTTGAATTGTTTGAAAACAGACAAAACCCAGATAACGTCTATGCTGATTACCGAGTTACGAAGTTAACAAATGGAGAGGCTTCTATCAGTTTCGGGCGAAAAGACGTTAATCTGGCTGATTTCTTTTATGATTATCCTCCGACTATCTTCTTTACTGATGGTTCCAGCCTATGTGGTACGGAATATATTGAACTGAATTCACCGCCTGCTGTTTATAACAGGAATCGGATTGACGGATGGAATTGGCAAGGAGTTGATTTGGCCGTGGAATCGCAAGGTGTGGCCCCCAATATCAAGACTAACTCTATTCAGTACCGTGTCATTCAGAGACTTATGGATGGTGATTATGACATCATTTATGATGATGACAACGCTGGTGAGATTGCTGACGTGATTACACTGAAGCAAGCAGACAACGAAATTCATATTGAATTGTATCACTTGAAGTTTGCTCAAGGCGGCAGGGTGTCTGACAGGATTGGTAATTTCTATGAAGTATGCGGTCAGGCTCAGAAATCTGCAAACTGGAAGTACAAAGAGGCAGAAGAGTTTGTTGACCACATGCTGAGAAGGGAGACCAAACGTGAAGGCGGTAATGAATGCAGTAGAATTCAGAAGGGAGATAAGGAAACTTTGGTAAAACTGCTAAAATTGGTAAAGAAAAAGATACCCGTAAGTTACAGTATATACATTGTGCAGCCCGGAGCATCGAAAGTAGGGGCTAGTGACGAAATACTTACGTTACTGGGTGTGACAGACAGTTATTTGAAAGATAGGACAGGAATAGATTTGCGGGTTATCACAAATGAGTAGTAAAGAGACTTGCTGTGAACGATGGCAATTCTTAAGAAACAATAAATGTTATTAATAAATGAAATTTAATTGCAGACAAATCGTTAATTTTGCAAACTGAAAAATTATATGCATATGAGCAGACTGATTATTAGGAATGTTGGACCAATCAAAAGTGTGGATATTCGCCTGAACAAGGTGAATGTATTCATCGGTCCGCAAGGCAGTGGCAAGAGCACCATCGCCAAGATTGTTAGTTTCTGCTCTTGGCTGGAGAAGGTAAACGAGGCCACTGATCGTGCCGCTGTGGATGGTCTGATTAAGCGCCTCGGCAAGTTCCACCATATGGAAGAGTATTTTACTGAGAAATCGGTGATACTTTATCTGGGAGATAATGTGGTGTTCGCTTACCATTGGAAGGAGAAGGATGCTATACCCATGCCAAAGGGTTTTGGCGAGTATAATGCTAGCAGTTATCAAAAAGGGGAACTGATTCTTTCTGCTGTCAACAAGCGGGTGAATCCCAAGGTCATCTATATCCCTGCTGAACGTAATTTCGTTTCTGCGGTTCCGACTCTGAAGAACTATTCGGACAAGAATGATAATCTGCAGAGTTTTGTAAATGACTGGTTTGATGCGAAGCGCCATTATACCAAGGAGAGTCCAATGCCTGTGACGAACCTGGGCTTGAATTATTACTATAACAAGAGTGTTGACCTTGACTACCTGTCATTGGGAGCCAAGAGTCAGATTCCGTTGACTTCTGCATCAAGTGGTTTCCAATCAATAGTTCCTCTTGCCGTTTTGGTGAAGTGGCTTTCGAGTGGGATTTATGAGGAAAATAAACCATTCTCACCCGCAGAGAATGAGAAGGTACGTAATCTCTTGGCTCATCTGTCGGGCAATACCAATGAAAGTGAGGCTGAGTTGGTGGAAAGACTGCGTGGTTTTATTCAGGGAAGAGTTTATTCGCATACGCAATTCATCGTTGAGGAACCGGAGCAGAATCTATTCCCTCAGACACAGATGGATTTACTGTATCATTTAATATCAGAAATAAACCACGGCAGAAATCACCGGCTGGTGTTGACCACACATAGTCCGTATGTGCTATATGCGTTGAATAATTGCTTGTTGGCTTATCTCGTGAAGGATAAAGTTGACGAGGAGATTGTTGAAGAAATCGCCCCCGTCAAGTATGCGCTGAATCCGGAAGATGTATCAGTGTGGTCCATTAAAGACGGATGCGTGAGAAATGACAAAGGCGAACCCCACAAAACCATCCAAGACAAGAGGGGATTGATTCGCAAGAATTACTTCAATGAGGTAATGCGTCAGGTGATGAGTGATTTCAATACGCTTTTGGGATATGATGATTAGTGAGGGTTACAGCCAGGACGTTTACATTGCTGATTTCACCAACTTTGTGGGGAAGCCCGGATATGACAATCTTCCTTGTCAAGGCGTGATGGTGGGAATTCAAGAGAACGGCATAATCCCATCGTTCATTATTCGTGATGAGCGCGCGTTCCCTTTCGGCGTGATAAACAACGAGCATAATCCTGCCGTCTTTAAGAGGGAAGATGGTAGCCCCATGACGCAATGTGAGTGTATTGTCTATTCGGAACGGAATGATAACCGCAAGGGATGGCTGTTCTTTCTGGAGTTGAAGTATTGTGAACCCAAAAACCGCTTTGATAGGATGCTGGAGGGTATTAGCCAGCTGAAAACAACCTGCAATTATATTCTTAAAGAAAGGCAGGAGTTGGATGCCACGCTTTTTAACAAGATGTTTCTTGTTGTCTCTACTCCGGGAGTAGAGCCTTTGGATCCTTTTGACGCCTCGTATTTTGACCAAGATTATATTCTCACTGTGAAGGAGGAAACCGGAGCTCTAGTGAAAGCAGTGAATGAGGTGAGCATCCTTACGCCGGCTTTGCTGAGGTTTTGAGATAAAAAAAGAGTCCCATCGAACGATGAAACTCTTTTTACGGAGAACGGATAATGGCTTCCATAACTCACGGCAGGTCGCTAAGTGTCCTGCGAATCTGGTTCATGGCATCGCTGGGACAAAGCCGTCCACTAGATACGATTCGCTGGTCTCGGATTTCAAGTCCCAACTCGGATATGCCCAGGATCTTGGCAGAGGGCCACTGCTTACGGGCCAGTAGGAGCACACTGATAAGCTCGGGGCGGGAGAGTAATAAAGAATGACTTTAAAAACATAATATGATTTGGACACATTAGTGTCCCGTTAAAATTGGGACGAGTTAAATATTAATCAAATAGCCCCGGAATGAGGGGATCAAATTGTTCTTTGACATCGTTGAATTTAGTCTTTTCAAACAACTCTTTCAAAGGAGTCTTGTCTGTCAATGAGATGCTAAGGATCTGCAAGAGCTCATATGTCGAGCGTTCCAGTCGCATATCATGTTGCACGATGGCAACTAGGCAATAGGCAATGATAGCAGCACTAATCTGAATCCTGACGGCATTCTCTGTTCTGCCCCAGAATTTCTTGATCTTCAGATGTTGCTTCAGCCACTTGAAGAAGAGCTCAATCAGCCACCTGTTCTTGTAGAGATTGGCAACTTCAAGCGAGGACAGATGGAAGGCGTTGGTGAGGAAAGAGAACTCACGCCCTTGCTCCTCATCATAGAACTTGACCAGTCTGAGTTTTTCCTTGTACTTCTTTGAAGTGATGTAATCCGTCAGCATAATCTCGGAATCAGTTAATACGTTTCTTGGCATCCTTCTCCTCCATTTGATGCACTTGTACTGCAAGTTCTTCTTTGCTCGGACTATGAAGAATGACTCATGCTGATGGATGTGATAGAGTTCCTTGAAGGCATTGTAACCACGGTCGAACACGTAGTAAGAACCTGATTCATAAGGTGTTTCCTTCATGACCTTCGAATCGTGGACAGACGTTGAGTCGAATGCATATACCTTGCCTTTGAGCTTGAAAATATCCGTCGCACGCTTCCTGCGAGCCTGGTCCATCATGTAGAATGCGAACTCTTCGAAGATGCGATAGTCGCGATTCTGATTGGCTGTGGCAAATGTCGTCTTAGCGATAGGCCCCCGCCCTAAGCCGAGATGATAGCGTCTTGACTGATGAGCCTCCAAGGCCACAATCAAGTCACGCAGGCTCTCACGATTACTGAGTTATCCGAACATCAGAGCAAGGAGTTGATTCCAACAAGTGAAGTGCTTGACATAGCGATTTCCATCGTACTTGTCAACAAGGTGACGGAACTTGTCGCTGTCCAAAAACTCTATCAATTGAGCGAAGACGTATTTTGATTTGTTCATATGCAGCCATCTGTTTTGAATGCAAAGATACGAATTCAAATCGTCGCACCCTCAAAAGTGCATGTAAAAGACTGAATTTCAATTATTTCAAAGACCGATTAGTCCACTTTAACGGGACAGTAGTGATTAACTTTATTGTTAAGAATTTAAAGGATCTTGAACTTCTTTTTATTAAATAGCCTTTGTACGTAAAATTTGTTTAAATTTTATTCATTGCAAAAATAGTAATAAGTGCAAAAAATATTTCCGAATCCTACCTGAGCAAATGTTACAGTTTTCTAAGTGTAACAAGATTGTTAATAATAGATGATACCACGCGAAATAATAGACAAGCTCAATGAATTATCAATATTGAGTGTAGCTGCAAAATTGGAAATCTGCCTCAAAAGAAAGAGAGCTTTGTGTTTTATGCACAATGACTCTCATCCCAGTTTACATTTTAACACAGATAAGAATACATGGAAATGCTATGTATGCAATAAAGGCGGAGGTGTCATCAATCTCGTGATGGAAAAATTAGAATTTGGATTTGTTGATGCATGCAAATGGCTGGCAGATCAATTTACTATCATTATCCCTGAAGATGATGGTTATAGAAAACAATTCAGAAAGAAGACTGTAAAGCCCGTTGTTAAACAAAAGGTGGAATCACAAATCGTTACTGATATAGAACTTTATGAATGGGTGGTAAGAAGGGCAATACTCTCAGAGCAGGCTCGTCATTTTTTGTATGAAGAAAGAAAATACAACGAGGAGGTAGTTCGGGAGCTAGGAATCGGATCTGTTACTTACCCAGATAAACTGGTGAATGCTCTTGTGAATCGTTTTGGTGAAGAGAGAAGCATCAAGTCTGGTTTAGTAAAACGTGGACAGTATGGATTGTATCTTCATTTCTACACCCCGTGCCTATTGTTTCCATATAAAAATATGGAGGGACGGGTCGTAAACCTACAGTCAAGATACCTTGGTACAAAAAAAGAGGCCCCGCGATTCCAGTTTATACAGAATGCTCAGATAAGTATGTTCAACATTGGAGTATTAAATGAAATGGAACTGGGTGAAAAACTCTTCCTTTCAGAAGGAATCACTGACTGTATAGCCCTTCTTTCGAGTGGAAGGAAAGCAGTAGCCATACCTAGTGCGACACTGCTGAAAGAAGAACAGTTAAGTCTGCTTGCCTCAAGGAATCTTTATATGTACCCTGACCGCGATGAAGCAGGTGAGCGGCTGTTCGGTGAACTTCAAGATACACTTGGAAAACGAGGTGCAATGGTGGTACGTGTGTCTTTGCCCAAGGGGTGCAAGGACTTTTCTGACTATTACGTCAAAATGCATCAATAACTATTAGTATGCCAATGGGAATTAATCTAATAGAGCAGGTTACATCATTGGAGAATATGATGTTAGCTTGGAGAAAGTTGGAAAGAGCATTCAACTACGGTGACGTGTGGTATGACGAGTTGCTGATTGCCGAGTTCAAGATGAATCTTGTGGATAACCTACGAGAGCTAGCAACCTGCATTATAAAAGGTGAATACAAGATGAAAGCTATACGCCCAATACCATTTCCCAAAGGTGGAGAAGATGAGAACGGCGAACTTAAAGTAAGACAATCGTTCTTCATTGATTTTCGTGACCAATTGGTATGGATGGCAGTCTGTAATGCTATAGGGCATGTGTTTGATAGGAAAATGCCTGCATGGAGTTATGGCAATAGGCTCTATGTATCGATGTGGCAGGAGAGGGATGAAGATGGAAACAAGATATGGAAGGTAGGTAATTACAGAAATACATCGAGGAACTTTTACCGCAAATGGACTCAGAGCTGGCCGCTGATGAGAAGACGTATCACTGCATCGCTCAAGATGATGGCCGGATTGAAGAAAGACGAGTTTGACAATAATGAGTTGCAGACGCAGCAAGACAACACTGCATTGACGGAAAGCCAGAAATACTTGCAACTCGCCTACCTTGAAGACGGGTATTTTGAAAAACGTAATCCCCCACTGTCTCAACTATATTGGGCAGGCATAGACCTGACAAAGTTTTATCAGCAGGTGAAACTGAACAAAGTGAAGGATGTGATTCTGAATGGATTAAATTCTTATACGCAGGGCGATGAAACTATCAATGGTCTTATATCAGCACTATGCGAGTTTGAAGTAGATTATACCGATTACGACTACGAGGGAGGAGATGAAGACTTGAAAACTATGCAACTGGAAGGAAGACCACAGTTTGAAGGTCTGCCGACAGGTTTGATTGTAGCAGGATTCCTCGCCAATATCTATATGCTTGAAATTGATGCTGAGGTGAATAAGCACTTAGAAGCCAATCGTGATGTTATTCATTTTAGGTATGTGGACGATCATGTTATTATAGCTACTAGCCCTCAGGTTCTCTTTGACTGGACAGGATGGTACCAGAAATTGTTGCACCAATACGGACTTGAAGTTAATATAGAAAAACTGGCACCAGATGGAATAGCGAAGGTTTTAGAAGGTAAAGAACAAGACCAAGGAGGCGTCTTTATTGCAGACTATGAGGATATGTTTTTACCAGCGATGGACGAATTTTCAGCCATTGACCCCTTCTTTCCGACACCATTGATGACACAGACCCTGCAGAAAGTGTCACAGTTGCAGGGTATGAACCTGAATATGCTTTCTGCAAAAGAATTTGCAATAGTATTTAGTGAATTGCAATCACTGCTTGTGGCAGATTTATCGGAACAAGAAATCAAGAAGAGCACAAGAATTTCTTTTGCCTGTACGATGCTATCTAGACTGATAGTAGATGGGGAAGTCGACTATGAAGCCGTAAAACGATTCAGACTGGCATGGCTAAATTGGCTCGAAACGGAATACAAGAAGATGAAAGAGGGGATAGAAAAGCATGCCCCACTTTATGGTATTGACAATCCGAACAAGCTGGATACGCTTATTAAGCGATGCACACAAATCGTGTTTGACGGTGTAGAAGATATAGACACTGATGCCTTGAGAAAGGAATATCCATTTGTAGAACAACATCTTTGGCCTTTGGAAAAGCTTAGCAAGACACTTGCAGCAGGAGAAAAATTAACCCAATCGAAAGAACGGCAAATCTTCAATATGCTGATGCATGCTCTTGATGATGTTCCTGACAAGGTGAGAGTCTGGATAAGGGCAATGGGATACTGTGTAATACACCAACCGTGTCAGGTAGTGAAGCTGTATGATAAGCTGAATCAATATGAAAAGAATAAGAAACTGCACCCACTTAGCATAGAGTACCTACGTGGTTTACTTGACTTGTTGCGGGCTGACCATGTAATTAGGGCTACATACAGACTTGTGGCTGACGACTATCAATATAGTAGGCAGAAGAAACAGGATGTGATCTTCCTTAAAGAGGTTTTCAAGGTGGAGGAAACCCAAGGGAAACTCTTTATTAGTAAGGATGCTCAGCAAATGATGAGAAAGGCCGCTGCTTTTTTCAACCTACATACTGCGAAGACTGGACTGGCACTGGCTCCTGAAGAAGAGTGGTTCTTCAATAGTGTAGATGAGTATCACCATTGTAAAAGACTAGATAGTACCTTCTGGTTGTTATGGGTTGTGTCGAAGTTGAAAAACTGGAAACGAGACGAACGACTCGTGATAACAGAAACCATGAAAGAACACTTTGGCGAGGCTAAACCAGAGTCCCCCTATTACAAAGCTTTCTTTATGGCATATCTGCGAGAGATGTGTCTGACTGAAGCAATGGAACAGACACTACCCAAAGATTTAACGGGAAATGTGGAATGGAATAATGAAGAGTTGAAATACATACTGTTACACCAATCAAAGGCTAAGGAACTGCAAAGCAAGATGGTGTCCGTGGAAGATAAGAAAAAAATAATAAAGTCTAGAAACAAAAAGAAAATCAGCGTCACACAGTGGATTGAAGAAGTGAAGGGTATGACAGACAAGGACAGTAAATGGTCTTTGATGTACTCGGAACTGCTGGCAGTAATGATGGAACTGGCACTGATAAAAGCCATAGATAAAGAAGGCGAAAATATGCAAGATGTAGTGCCGCATCCTGACAACTTTCTATTTCGAAGGAAAGAAATTCTGCAGATGGACTGGAACACGATACTCGGTAAAATTAATAGTGGACAATCATTATTAGCCACATACTCTCCGAATAAAGTTTTGAAAGGTGAAAGTTATTGTTACCCATCGCTTTTGGATCAGTCGTTGCCAAAGTATCTAACGCTATGTTATGGCCTTGGATTGATATTCTTACAAATGCTGAGCAAACGTACTATACTTCCATGGTCGCTGAACACCCAAGAAGCAGGATATGACTGGCAGCGCATACTACATGATCTACAGGGAAAGGGGCAAATATCATCACTGAACTATCGCATAGTGTATGCATGTCTATCCCCTCGACAGCGTGAGAATTGGCGATTGAGAAATATACTGACCGAAGAGTATATAGAGGAAACTTTTATGGACAATCCACGTATACAAACGATAAAAGATTTGGAGAAAGAATTGCGAGAGTCGCTAAAGTCGTTAAAAGATAATTTGATATCTGTGGCCAATGAAGAACATCGCCAGTTGATAGTGATTGATCTTTTGTAACATATGGAAGAGATACTGAAAGTTGCAATACTACAAACCTCACTTGACAACAAAGCAGCCTGGAGCATCTGTTCTGTAAACAGGCCGAAGATGAATGCAATGGAGGGAGTCCGTGTATGGAACGAGATTATCCATACGATGGATAACTATGTGAATCTGGAAGACACTAGAAAGCCAGATGTTATATTGATTCCTGAATTTTCTGTAGCTGAACAGTTTGAACGAGAAATTAAGAAACTAGCAGACCAAACAGGGAGTATCATCATTACGGGTTTGGACTTCAAGGTTACCGGGAATAATGTAAGAAACCAAGCACTAGTGGCTATACCATACAGATGGCCTCATGGCTTTCGTAAATCGCGCGCAAAGACGTTCTACTTTGGTAAACATTTCCCAGCAAGGGAAGAGAAAAAATATTTGGAGGATTGTGGAAAAGACTTTGAACCATGTAATGAAATTTATGTGCTGGATGCAGGCGACTATGGGCGTATAGGACTGGCCATTTGTGCGGATTTCTATGACATAGAGCGATACGCTTTATACAAAGGGCGAATACAACATCTGTTTATCTTAGCATACAACAAGGATGTGAAATCGTTTCTTTTTCTGGCAGAATCAATATCGAGACTGGTGTACTGCAATGTTGTTATTTGTAATACAGGTCATTATGGCGGTTCAATTTGTTTCTCATTGAAGGAAAAAGAATATCAGAGGTATATTTACAGGCATGAGGGCGCTAATCTGTTTACCAGCCAGATAGTGGAATTGCCAGTAAAGTCGTTCAAAGAAAGTCAGAAGGCGAAAGAGGGAAAAGGTTATAAGGCTGCCCCACCAGAGTATGAAGTATATGATTAAGGAGAAGATAAGACAGAAAAGACGAGATGAACTATAGATTTCAAGAAATTATGAAAATGGTGGTGCCAGGATTCCTGCTTATCATTTTCATTTCATTGTTCAACAGCGCCTATCAGATAGAACTGTATGGGGAGATTGGTAAGGTGTCTAAAAACATCAAACCAATACCAGATACTATTATGGTAGTAGTTTTACCTTTCGTGGCATTTCTTGTAGGTTATATTGTTAATATGTTAGCCAGCTTCGGAGAGAGGTGTTCATGTAAATGGAAGATTATTGACCGTCCATCACATAAGCTGTTAAAGAAGGAGACGTTGTTCACTAAAGAACAAAGGAAGAAGCTAGTCGGATTGATAAACCATCCGGACGAGTATAATATCTGTCGAGAACAGGCTGGTCAAATTTTTAAAAAGGTGAAGGAGATACATAAGGGGAGCCATGATGTTGATGAGTTCTATTATCAAGCGATAATGGCCCGCAACATTTTAGGTTCTTATACAATTGGCCTGTTTTATGGTGTAATAACGGTTATAGTGAATAATATAACCTTTGGGGAGTACGGCTGGCTTTGGGGCGTAAGCGTTTTTTTATGGATATGTCTATACTTGCAATGGGGAAGAAATAACAAAACCTATGCAAGAAGACTTATTTCGGAGTATCTAACAGGAGAGGATTAGAAAATGAAGCACATTATAATTGATACAAACTTTGTATTTCATGACTATTTTCTTAGAGGAAAGAATATCATGGCTTTATGTAATTATGCTATGCGAATGGGGTATGAGGTATATATGCCACAAGTGGTAGTTGATGAAATGGTTAAGCAATACAAAGAGGACGTTGAGGAACAAGTAAAGAAAATAAGTGCGATTAACGAGAGTTGGCAAAGAGTCAGCAATGGATTAACACTTGTGGACAATATTGATGATGAGAAACTAAAATCAAAGTATGAAAAAGAACTGGAGAATCGGCGTCATTCTCTTCAGATAAAGACACTTGACTATCCGTCAGCCAAGCATCGGAATATCGCTTTGAAGGACTTATACGCTCAGAAACCTTTTCGAAGGTTAAAAGATGGGAATATCGGCTATCGAGATGCGTTAATATGGGAAAGTATCCTCGAATTCTGTCATCTTGCTCATAATGATTCAGAGATTTATTTCATTAGTGAAAATATCAAGGATTTTGCCTCAAATGATAGAAAAGAGTTGCATGATGATTTGAAAAAGGACTTGAAGAAAAATGGCTTCCTAGAAGACAGAGTTAAATTGGTATCTGATATTCACAAATATGTGGAAGAAGAGATTGTCGCAGATTTACAAGTTCTAGAGAAATACAAGGATGAATTGACAAAGACAGGAGGAATTGGCGATATTGATGTTAAAGCCATTATAGATGAGAAGGCCAATAATGAGTCTATAGGGTTTTATATTAGCGAAGATGAACATATGGGGCCAGCTCCTTTTATTCCTTATTATTATGAAAATCCTTCTATTGTTAATACAGAGGTGTCAAGAATTAATTACGATGTGAGAAAATTATCTGACTCCGACTGTATCATCACGGCAATAGTGGAAATAGTGGTTGATATGGATGCTTTTATATATAAGGGTGATTTGGCCTTAATTGCAGATGATGAATATCCGGATATAATTAATCGCAACTGGAATAAACATTATGTGCTCGTATCAGACGTAGCCCGATTCTTTATTCAAATTGACATACTAACAGATGCTGAGTTTAAGGTTATTACTAGTATCGAACAACAGGTATTAAGTGTTAAATATGATTTTGGTTTCAAGACCTCAGATTTGTATAATTAATGGAAATGGTTTATAACGCAAGAAGAGCGATGGATAGTGAAGTATATTGAGGTGGTGACGTTTATTGAGACGAATAAGCGGAATCCTTCGAGATATGATGAAGAGGAAAGGGGGAAATATCTCAACTGGATCAAGGCGAATCGTAAAGCGATGAATGCTGGGAAGATGAAGCCGGAGAGGGTAGAGAAGTTTAGAAAACTTCTGGAAATGACGGAACTATATAGGAGGAAGAACCAATATGAATAGATGGCTGATGTTTGAAGGCTGATGGCTGAAGTGAGGACTAAGAAGTAAGACAAAGATGAAGCAGCTCGGTACTTCAATTCATAAGGACATGACGACGTATCTCCGAGATTTTGGCTTTGGCGGATTCTTGGGGTATGGGAGTGGTGTGCCTAGTGGATTGGTGAATGAGGAAGAGCTGAGGAGAAGGATGATGCATGATGGCTGAGGGATGTCGTCCCTGGTCATAGGCTTCGGATATATATGGGCATCCCCCGATTCGGTTCTTCGTGAACTGAGTCGGGGGATGCCTCGTTTCTTGCGGTCTGGACTATTGGGTGCGGAAGTGGCCAGCGACCTTGTAGACCTCGATGATGATATCCTTGGGGATTCTAGACTCAACCGGCCTGCCATCGACCATCTGTGTGAAGCAGATGTTCTGGTCGTCGGGCTGCGAGACAGAGACCTTGCGGAGTACCTTGTATTCGCTGGTGACAATGACGCAGATGAAATCACCCTTGTAGAACGGCTTTTCCTCTGCTAATTCATCCTGAGGCTCGGACGGCCTGCTGTTACCCAGATATTGCAGTCCCTCGCCTGTATATAGCCACGCGGCACTTACACCGTATTTCTTGCATAGCAAATCTATGGCCTTCGGAGTGGGTTTCTGCCATCCGTTCTTGATTTTGCTCAGTACCTGGTCTTTTTTTGTTTAATGGATTAAATAAAAACAACTAAAAATTTGCAAGTTCATTAAATAATTTGTACCTTTGCCCCCAACTTCATACTAACAGCATATGGATAAGCAGCTATTGAAACAGATCCTTAGGGATAATCAGCAAGAGGTGGAACGCTATGTTGTTGAACCTCGTGAATTTGTGTTGGACGATTTCCCGTGCTGTGTACTTGTAGGAGTGCGCAGAACCGGTAAGTCTTATTTGCTTTACCATTATATCCAGCAATTGCTTGCTGCAGGCCATAAGTGGGACGAAATGCTCTATCTGAACTTTGAGGATGAGCGTTTGGAGAACTTTGATACTGAGGATTTCAACAAACTGTTGGAATGTCATCAGGAGATGTATGGCAAGCGTCCCATGCTGTTTCTTGACGAAATACAGGACATTGACTCTTGGCATAAGTTTGCACGACGGATGGCCGATGCTAAATATACCATCTTTATTACCGGTAGTAATGCCAAGATGCTCTCTGGCGAGATAAACACCACCCTTGGCGGACGGTTCCTGATTGCAGAGGTTTATCCGTACAGTTTCAAGGAGTTCCTTGCAGTACATCAGGTGCCTTTTGGCGAGATAGACCTGTTGGCTACTGAAGGACGCGCCAGGGTGATACGCACCTTCGACGAGTACCTAAGATATGGCGGTCTGCCTGCAGCGGCTCTTTTGCCCGCTAAGAGGGACTATCTGAGCAGCATCTATCAAAAGATATACATGGGTGACATCATCGCCCGTAACAAGATTACCAATGTGGCTGGCATCCGTGTACTTGTACGCAAGATGGCAGAGAGCGTTTGTCGCCCCATCTCCTATAACCGCATCAATAACCTACTGTCGAGTGTTGGCGGAAAACTCAGTCTTGCCACCACCATCAAGTATGTGGAGTATTGTGAGGAGGCATGGCTGCTGTTGCGACTTAGGAACTACGCTTCCGCATTGGCTGACAAGGAAAGTAACTGCAAGTACTACTTTATTGACACGGGCATTCTTGGCTTGTTCCTGATTGATAAAGACGCTATGCTTTTGGAAAACCTTGTTGCTATTCAACTGTTCCGTATCTATGGTCACGATATTGACAATGGCCGTATATTCTTCTATAATGACGGCTATGAGGTTGATTTCTATATTCCAGATGATGAGCTGGCTATCCAAGTATGCTATTCCCTGCACGATGAAGAAACCAGGAAGCGCGAAACGGAGGCCTTACAAAAGCTACCTAATCGTTTGTCTTGTAAAAGGAGACTGATTCTGACTTATGACGAAGAGGAAATCATCAACGACAAGCATGGCACTATTGAGATTGTTCCAGTATGGAAATGGCTTCTTGAAAAGTATAACCACCAGAGTAATGTGTGATATAAAAGCGAAAAACCTTAAACAAAGAAACCTGTCTCGCATTGGAGACAGGTTTCTTTCGTTATAGCGTATTTGCTATGGCTCTGGGGATCTGAGATCAGTAGTTTTCGGCCTTTACCTGGAAATAGGACTGGGGATGGTTGCAGACGGGGCACTCCTCGGGGGCCTTCTTGCCGATGACGATGTGACCGCAGTTGGCGCACTGCCAGATGACATCGTTGTCCTTGGAGAACACACGCTCCTGGCGGATGTTGTCGAGGAGCTTGCGATAGCGGGCCTCGTGCTCCTTCTCGATCTGGCCTACGGCCTCGAACTTGTCGGCAATCTCGTCGAAACCCTCCTCACGGGCCTCCTGGGCCATGCGGGCATACATGTCGGTCCACTCGAAGTTCTCACCATTGGCTGCGGCCTCGAGGTTCTCGGGGGTAGACTTGATACTGCCGCCCTCTAAGAGCTTGAACCACATCTTGGCATGCTCCTTCTCGTTGGCAGCTGTCTCCTCAAAGATGGCGGCAATCTGTACGTAACCGTCTTTCTTGGCCTTCGAGGCCCAATAGGTGTACTTGTTACGTGCCTGGCTCTCACCTGCAAAGGCTTCCTGCAGGTTTTTCTCGGTCTTTGTTCCTTTCAGTTCTTTCATTGTCGTATTTGTTTGTTCGTGGTGCAAAGATAGTGTTTTTATCGCACCTGTACAACAAAAATCGGGATTATTTTTGCTTTAAATGATAAAAAAGCCGTAATTTTGCATGCAAAAGGACTACTGGTGCTGATGGCAACGGATGAGGCGACACGGGAGATGGTGAGACGGTATGTGAGGTACCTGAAACTGCAACGGAACATGTCGGGCAACACGCTCGACGCCTATCAGCATGACCTGCGGAAGCTGCTCGACTACCTGAAGGGGATGGGGAAGGACCCACGGGAGGTGCAGTTGGAAGACCTGGAGCAGTTCTCGGCCGGGCTGCACGACATCGGCATCCATGCGCGCAGCCAGTGCAGGATACTGAGTGGGGTGAGGAGCTTCTTCCGCTTCCTGCAACTGGACGGCTACCGCGACGATGACCCGACGGAACTGTTGGAGTCGCCCCAGATAGGACAGCACTTGCCTGAGGTGCTGACAACGGCGGAGGTGGACCGGCTGGAGGAGAGCATAGACCTCTCGAAGTGGGAGGGGCATCGCAATAGGGCTATCATCGAGGTGTTGTTCTCGTGCGGACTGCGGGTGAGTGAGCTGACGAACCTGAAGTTGTCGAACCTGTACCTCGACGACCAGTTTATACGGGTGATGGGCAAGGGGTCGAAGGAGCGGCTGGTGCCTATCTCGAAACGGGCCATACAGGAATTGAAGAACTGGTTTGACAATCGCTGCAAGATGACTATCAAACCGGGTGAGGAGGACTATGTGTTCCTGAACCGGCGGGGGGCGCACCTGACAAGGGTGATGATACTGATCATGATCAAGCGACAGGCGGAACTGGCGAAGATCACGAAGACCATCTCTCCGCACACGCTGAGGCACTCGTTTGCTACGGCACTGCTGGAGGGGGGAGCTGACCTGCGGGTGATACAGGCGCTGGTGGGACACGAGAGCATCGGCACGACGGAGATTTACACGCACATCGACACGACGACACTGAGGCGGGAGATACTGGAACATCATCCGAGAAATATGAGGAAGTGAGTTTGGTTACAGTTTACAGTTTACAGTTTACGGTTTACGGTTTACAGTTTACGGTTTATAGTTTACGGTTTACAGTTTACGGTTTACAGATGATTACATTTGAGGGAAATAGGGTGGCTTGCTAGGTTATCAACTGTAAACTGTAAACCGTAAACTGTAAACAATCGATAAAAACTTGTAGTTTTTAGAATACTTCTGCGTCAAATACATAAAAAAGGTGTACCTTTGCACCCGAAAAGATAATAACCAAGCTTGGAGACATGAGAAAACTATTCGTTAGCTTGCTGCTGGCCATGGTTGGCACAGTGGCAGTGACGGCACAAGAGATGCCGTTGATTCCCGTCGACCCTGATGTGCGCATCGGAAAACTCGACAATGGACTGACTTATTACATCCGTCACAACAACTGGCCAGAACAGCGGGCAGAGTTCTATATCGCCCAGCGCGTGGGCAGCATTCAGGAGAATGACGACCAGCGCGGACTGGCTCACTTCCTGGAGCACATGGCCTTCAACGGGTCGAAGCACTTCAAGGGCAACGAGCTGTTGCGCTGGTGTGAGTCGATCGGCGTGAAGTTCGGTACCGACCTGAATGCCTATACGAGCATCGACCAGACGGTCTATAATATAAGTAATGTACCCACGACGCGCGAGACAATCATCGACTCGTGTCTGCTCATCCTCTACGACTGGGCCGACGGCCTGCTGCTGGAACAGGAGGAGATAGAGAAGGAGCGGGGCGTGATACACGAGGAGTGGCGCCTGCGCACGTCGGCCTCGCAGCGTATGCTGGAGCGCGACCTGCCGAAGCTGTACCCAGGTTCGAAGTACGGCTATCGTATGCCCATCGGACTGATGGAGATTATCGACAACTTTGAGCGTCCCTTCCTACAGGCGTATTATGAGAAATGGTACCGTCCCGACAATCAGGGTATCATCGTGGTAGGTGACATCGACGTGGACCAGGTGGAGCAGAAGATCAAGACGCTCTTCTCGCAGATCGCCGCCCCTGCGGCTGGTGCTGCGAGGGTGGTGGCTGAGCCTGTGCCCGACAATGCCGAGCCTATCATCGTCGTCGACAAGGATAAGGAACAGGCCTACAATATCGTGGAGCTGCTGATGAAGCACGAGACCTTCCCCGACTCGCTGAAGGGAACGATGGCCTATATGGTGTCAAACTATCTGAAGAACGCTGCCTTCTCGATGCTTAACGACCGACTGAAGGAGTATGCCGAGAAGCCGGAGAGCCCGTTCCTACAGGCCTCGGCCAGTGACGGGCAGTACCTGCTCTCACGGACTGTCGATGCCTTCGATCTGGGTGTGCTGCCCAAGGACGGACAGCTGGAGGCTGCCTTGGCGCAGGCTCTCACGGAGGTGAGAAGGGCTGCACAGTTCGGATTCACACCAACGGAATATAACCGTTTCAAGGCCAACTACCTGAGTTCGCTCGACAAGCAGTATTCCAACAAAGACAAGCGCTACAACGCACAGTTCGTGAACCAGTGCGTGCAGCACTTCCTCAACAACGAGCCCATACCCAGCATCGACTATACCTACTCTACGATGAAACAGCTGGTACCCATGTTGCCGCTGGAGGGTGTGAACATGCTGATCAAAGAGCTGGTGTCGGAGAATGACAGTAACCTGGTGGTGGTGAACTTCAATAACGAGAAGGAGGGTAACGTCTATCCCACCGAGGCAGGACTGCTGAAAGCCATTGCCGACGCCCGCAGTGCACAGATAGAGGCATACGTGGACAATGTGAAGGACGAGCCTCTGATGACACAGATGCCAGAGAAGGGCACCATCGTGGGAGAAACGAAGAACGATCTCTTCGGTTATACTGAGTTGAAGCTATCGAACGGTGTGACGGTAGTCCTGAAGCACACCGACCTGAAGAAAGACGAGGTGGTGCTGAGCGGTGAGGGCTTCGGCGGCTCGTCGCTCTACGGGGAAGAGGAACTGCCGAACCTGAAGATGTTCGACGACGTGATAGAGGCCAGCGGACTGGGTAACTTCTCACACACAGAGCTGGAGAAGGCCCTGGCAGGTAAGATCGCCAGCGCCAGCCTGTCGATGAGTGCCTACCGTCAGAACGTCAGCGGCTCGTCGACACCGAAGGATGTGGAGACGATGCTGCAGCTGGTGTACCTCTACTTCACACAGATCAACAAAGACCAGCAGTCGTTCGACAACCTGATGCAGACGACGGAGGTGAGCCTGAAGAACCGTCTGCTGCAGCCTGAGGCGGTGTTCAGTGACTCACTCAACGCCACGATGGGATGTCATAACCCCCGCATCAAGTCGTTGGAGGTGGAAGACCTGAAGAAGGTTGACTACGACCGGATTCTGCAGATTGCGAAGGAGCGCACGGCTGACGCTACGGGCTATACCTTCTACATCGTGGGCAACTATGATGAGCAGCAGATAAGACCCCTGATAGAACAGTATCTCGCCGCACTGCCCGCCAAAGGACAGGTGACGAAGGGTAAGAACGTGTCGACAGACTTCAAGGGAGAGGTGGTGAACCGCTTCAAACATAAGGCAGAGACACCGAAAGCCATTGCCGTGATGTTCTGGTACTCGAAGGCGATACCCTACACCCTGGAGAACAGTGTGAAGGCCTCGATGGCCGGTCAGGTGCTGATGATGGAGTATCTGAAGAAGATCCGTGAGGATGCCAGTGCCGCCTATACCGTGAGCAGCAATGCTGGCATCAGCCGTGACGACTATGAGACGAGCACTACGATGTTTGTGTATTGTCCGATGAAGCCCGAGAAGGCCGACACTGCCATCCAGATCATGCGCGACGAGGTGACGGCCATCACGAAGGTCTGCGATGCCGACAAGCTGGCAAAGGTGAAGGAGTATATGCTGAAGAACCATGGCGACCAGCTGAAGCGGAACGGCTACTGGCTGGGACAGATAGATAACTGGCGCCAGTGGGGGGTGGACTTCCATACCGACTACGAGCAGGTGGTGAACGCACAGACACCGGAGACGATCAGTGCCTTCGTACAGGAGGTGCTGAAGGCCGGAAACAGGGCTGAGGTTGTAATGATGCCGGAAGAGTAGTTTCTTGTTTACAGTTTACAGTTTACGGTTTACAGTTTATAGTTTATAGTTTACGATTTATAGTTTATAGTATAGAATGAGTTATTTGTTTTCATCAGAGTCTGTGTCTGAGGGCCATCCCGACAAGGTGGCCGATCAGATTAGTGACGCGATATTAGACCAGTTCCTGGCCTACGACCCGAAGGCGCGCTGCGCCATCGAGTCGTTTGTCACCACGGGTCAGGTCGTCATTATGGGTGAGGTGCGCAGCGACGTGTATATCGACCTGCAGACCATCGCACGAAACACCATCAAACGCATCGGCTATACGAAGGCGGAGTACCAGTTTGACGGTAACTCGTGTGGCATCCTCAGTGCCATCCACGAGCAGAGTGCCGACATCAACCGAGGTGTAGACAACGGCAACGAGGAGGAGCAGGGTGCCGGCGACCAGGGGATGATGTTCGGCTATGCCACGAACGAGACGGAGAGTTATATGCCTGTGTCGCTCGACTTGGCACACCTGATCATGCGTACGCTGGCCGCCATCCGAAAGGAGGGGAAGGAGATGACCTACCTCAGGCCCGATGCGAAGAGTCAGGTGACGGTGCAGTACAGTGACGCGGGAATCCCCGAGCGTATCGACACCATCGTGGTGAGCACTCAGCACGACGAGTTTGACGAGGACGAGAAGATGCTCGCCCGCATCAAGGACGACGTGATAAACATCCTGATACCCCGCGTGAAGCAGCAGATACACTCGCAGAAGGTGCTCGACCTGTTCGGTCTCGACATCAAGTACTATGTAAACCCCACAGGGAAGTTCGTCATCGGCGGACCTCATGGTGACACGGGACTGACGGGACGGAAGATCATCGTAGACACCTATGGCGGTAAGGGCGCCCATGGCGGAGGAGCCTTCTCGGGCAAGGACTCGTCGAAGGTAGACCGTTCGGCTGCCTATGCGGCACGTCATATCGCGAAGAACATGGTGGCGGCAGGTGTCAGCGACGAGATGCTCGTGCAGGTGAGCTATGCCATCGGCATCGCTGAGCCTATGAACATCTACGTGAACACCTATGGCCGTAGCAAGGTGAACATGAGCGACGGCGAGATTGCCCAGAAGATCGCCACCCTCTTCGACCTCAGACCTAAAGCCATCGAGCGCACGTTGAAACTGCGACAGCCGATGTATAGTGAGACGGCTGCCTACGGACATATGGGCCGGAAGTGCGAGACAGTGCGGAAGACCTTCACCAGCCACTACCATGAGACCAAGACGATCGACGTGGAGCTGTTCACCTGGGAGAAACTCGACAGGGTGGAGGACATACGGAAGGCATTCGGTATCTGATGAAAGACTCCATCTACGTAGAGCCACCCAGTATCGCCGCAATCGAATTGGTGCCTAAGAAGGCTCCAAGGCCGATGACGCCCTATCAGGTGTTGCAGTCGTTGCCGAAGGACGCGACACCTGCCCAACAGGACTCTGCCATACAGGCGTGGTTCGCACCAGATGAGATACACTACAGCGACCGGCCTGATACGCTCCACCTGCCGGGGGAGGGGAAACCGCGTGACTTGAGGGATGTGGAGTTGCCGATGTACTATAAGGAGAACTTCTTCTCGAACGACTCCCTCTATCACCCGGAATTGAGCGGCGGGCGCTATGGCGTGGCTGGCGACCCGGTGCCAGAGACACTCAGCAACGACAGTCTGATAACGGGGTTGCTCATCCTTTGCTTCCTGGTGATGACAGTGGCCTTCTCCAGGATATCGGGGTTCATCATCCGACAGGCGAAGGACTTCTTCTATGTGCAGAAGGGAGAGCACTCTGTGGCGGAGACGGGTGACGAGATCAAGATACAGTTGCTGTTTACGGTTATCACCTGTCTGACCTGCTCGTTGTTGTACTACCTCTACGTGATGGCGAAGGTCGACAATACGTTCGTCTTCTCGACAGAACATACGCTGTTGGGCGTGATCTTCCTGGTGATGGTAGGCTATTTCCTGCTGAAGATATTGCTCTATACCATTGTGAACAATATCATGTTTGATAGCGTGAGGAATAAAAAATTTCTTACATCACTGGTCTTCCTTACCACGATGGAAGGGGTGATGCTATTCCCAGTGTTGCTGCTGCGCACTTATTTCCGGTTTCCTATACAAGATGCCGTCATTTACACCCTCGTAGTGGTGTTTATTGTCAAAATTCTCGTTTTTTATAAAACTTATGTCATCTTTTTTGCTCAAAAAGGGCTTTATATGCAAATATTTTTGTACTTTTGCGCCCTTGAAATGGTACCGTTGTTCTCTCTTTGGAGTGGATTGGCGGTCATTGTGAATCAGTTGAGAGTAATTTTTTAAGACAGAGATGATAAAGAAGATTTTAGTCTCACAGCCCAGGCCTGCCAGTGAGAAGTCACCCTACTTTGACATTGCCAGCAGATTTGAGGTTGAGTTGGTGTTCCGCCCGTTTATCAAGGTGGAGGCCATCACTGCGAAAGAGTTCCGTGCCCAGAAGGTCAGTATCCTTGACTACACGGCCATCGTGTTTACCTCTCGTCATGCCATTGACCACTTCTTCAATATGGCTAAGGCGCTGCGTATCACCATCCCCGAAGACATGAAGTATTTCTGCGTGACGGAGACTATCGCCCTGTATATACAGAAGTACGTGCAGTATCGTAAGCGGAAGGTGTTCTTCGGCGAGACAGGACGTGTGGACGACCTGATTCCGGCTATGGTGAAGCATAAGAACGAGAAGTATCTTGTGCCGATGAGTGACGTGCATAACGACAATCTCTCGAACCTGTTGGAGTCGAAGAAGCTTACGCACAAGGAGTGTGTGATGTATAAGACGGTGAGCAATGACTTTACTCCAGAGGAGATTAAGACCTTCGACTATGACATGCTGATCTTCTTCAGTCCGTCGGGTATCGAGTCGCTGACGAAGAACTTCCCCGACTTCAAGCAGGGCGATATCGCCATTGCCACCTTTGGTCCTGCTACGGCGAAGGCTGCCAAGGAAGCGGGCCTCCGTCTGGATATCGAGGCACCCTCGGAGAAGTATCCCTCGATGACGGGCGCACTCCTGCATTATCTCCTCGAGAAACAAGGTTAATATGACGGCAGAGGCGCCCACCCTAAGGAAACGGGAGCGCATGACAAGCAATCTGCTGATAGAGGCGCTCTTTGAAAACGGCAACAGTCAGGCGACGTCTGCCTTTCCGCTAAGGGCTGTCTATAGGCGTATTGCCCGTCGTCAGGGTGACCTGCCTGCACAGATCCTGATCAGCGTGCCTAAGAAGCGGTTCAAGCATGCTGTGGACAGGAACCGTGTGAAACGGCAGGTACGTGAGGCCTACCGCAGGCATAAGACATTGCTGTGGGAGGGAATGGCCGACGATCAGGAATGGCTGGTGGGATTCATCTGGCTTGCAGACAGGCATTTCCCTACGAAGGAGGTGGAGAAGCGGGTCGTGAGGATCCTCCAGAGTATTTCGAGGAATGTGGAATGAGATATGATTATAGGGTATATTTCCAAGATCGTGGCGTGGTTGCTGGTACTGCCGATAAGGTTTTACCAGCTGTACATCTCTCCACTGCTGGGACCCTCGTGCCGGTTTACCCCTACCTGTAGTGAGTATGCCCGACAGGCTATCCTCAAGCACGGCCCTATCAAGGGACTTGCACTGGCCATCTGGCGCATCCTGAGATGCAACCCGTGGGGAGGCTCAGGGTATGACCCGGTACCTTAGAAGGGTAAAAAAGTAAAAAGGTAAAAGGGTAAAAAATAAAAGGGGAAAAGACGAAACATAAAAAATAATATAGATGATGAAGAACTTTGTTGAAGAACTGAAATGGCGCGGTATGCTGGCACAGATGATGCCAGGCACCGAGGAGTTGCTCCAGAAGGAGATGGTGACAGCCTACCTGGGTACAGACCCCACGGCTGACTCCCTGCATATCGGACACCTGTGCGGAATCATGATGTTACGCCATCTGCAGCGTTGTGGACATAAACCCATCATCCTCGTAGGTGGTGCCACTGGTATGATCGGCGACCCTTCGGGGAAGTCGCAGGAGCGTAACCTGCTGAACAATGAGACACTCTATCACAACCAGGAGTGTATCAAGAAGCAGGTGGCCAAGTTCCTCGATTTCGAATCGAAGGAGGCTAATGCCGCTGTGATGGTGAACAACTACGACTGGATGAAAGACTTCACCTTCCTCGACTTCGCCCGTGAGGTGGGAAAGCATATCACCGTGAACTATATGATGGCCAAGGAGAGCGTGCAGCAGCGACTGAATGGTACGGCGCGCGATGGACTCTCGTTTACGGAGTTCACCTATCAGCTGCTGCAGGGCTACGACTTCCTCTACCTTTATCAGCACTATGGCGTGAAGCTTCAGTTGGGCGGCAACGACCAATGGGGTAATATGACCACAGGTACGGAGCTTATCCGCCGTACCCTCGGCAACGAGGTTGAGACCTTTGCACTGACCTGTCCGCTCATCACAAAGAGCGACGGAAAGAAGTTCGGTAAGACCGAGAGTGGTAATATCTGGCTCGACCGTAACCGTACGACACCCTATCGCTTCTACCAGTTCTGGCTGAACGTGAGCGACGAGGATGCTGAGCGCTATATCAAGATCTTCACCTCGCTCGACAAGGAGACCATCGACACCCTCGTGGCGGAGCATAAGCAAGACCCCGGACGGCGTATCCTTCAGAAGCGACTCGCTGAGGAGGTGACCGTGATGGTACACTCGAAGGAAGATCTCGACATGGCTATCGAAGCATCGAACATCCTCTTCGGCAAGTCGACCAAGGAAGCTCTGGAGAGGCTCGACGAGCAGACATTCCTCGACGTGTTCGACGGTGTGGAGAAGCATGAGATCTCCCGTGACCAGCTGGGGCAGCCTGCCATCGAACTGCTCACGACGGTGGCACCCGTCTTCCCCTCGAAGGGTGAGATGCGAAAGATGGTGCAGGGTGGCGGCGTGTCGCTGAACAAGGAGAAGCTCACCGACCAGAACCGTGAGATCACTGCTGAAGACCTTATCGACGGCAAGTACCTCCTGGCCCAGAAAGGCAAGAAGAACTACTACCTTCTGATAATAAAATAAGGTAAATATAAAGTGTGGGAAGTGAAGAATATGCTAACGCATAGGTTTTCACCCTTGCAGCGGCAGCATATTTTTCACCTCTCACTATTACTTTTTACCTTAAAATTTGGCGGAATGCCAAATTTTCACTAACTTTGCAGCCGCAAACTGGACGATGGTGTAATGGTAACACTACAGGTTTTGGTTCTGTCATTCCCGGTTCGAATCCGAGTCGTCCAACTACATACAAACTCCTAAAAACAAAACAATTATGGCAAATCTATTTTCATTGGAAGGTAAGAACGCCTGGATTACCGGCGCGTCTTATGGAATCGGTTTCAACATTGCCAAGGCTTTCGTGGCTGCTGGCATCAAGACCATCATCTTCAACGACATTAACGAGGCTGCCCTGCAGCGCGGTCTGGACAACTACAAAGAGGCAGGCATCAGCAATGTGAAGGGCTACGTGTGTGACGTGACTGACGAGAATGCCGTGAAGGCCCTCGTGGAGAAGATTCACGAAGAGGTAGGCCAGATTGATATCCTCGTGAACAACGCCGGCATCATCAAGCGTATCCCGATGCACGAGATGAAGCGTGCTGAGTTCCAGCAGGTCATCGACATCGACCTCGTAGGTCCGTTTATCTGCTCTTCTGCCGTCATCCCCGAGATGATGGAGCGCAAGGAAGGAAAGATTATCAATATCTGTTCGATGATGTCGGAGCTGGGTCGTGAGACTGTCAGTGCATACGCTGCTGCCAAGGGTGGTCTGAAGATGCTCACCCGTAACATCTGCTCTGAGTATGGTGAGTATAACATCCAGTGTAATGGTATCGGTCCGGGTTACATCGCTACCCCGCAGACCGCTCCGCTGCGTGAGCGTCAGCCCGATGGCAGTCGTCATCCGTTCGACAGCTTCATCTGTGCCAAGACTCCTGCAGGACGCTGGCTCGATCCCTCAGAACTCGGAGGACCCGCTGTGTTCCTTGCCTCTCATGCCTCTGATGCCGTTAATGGTCATATTCTTTATGTCGATGGCGGTATCCTCGCCTACATCGGCAAACAGCCTAAGTAATATGGTTACGAGACTTTGTCTTATCTGTCTGACGCTGGTCATCCCGTTATTGGCCAGTGGTCAGACAGATTACGTTTCTGGGGTGTGGTCGCCAGATAATGGTGACGGGACTTACACCAATCCTGTGATCAATGCCGACTACAGCGACCCCGATGTCTGTGTGGGTGCCAGTGGCGAGGACTATTACCTGACAGCCTCGTCGTTCAACTGCGTGCCAGGACTGCCCGTGCTGCACTCCAAGGACCTGGTGAACTGGGAGATCGTAGGGTATGCGCTGTCGTCGCTCTACGAGGGTGATGAGGCATTGGAAAAGTATTTCAGTGCTCCACAGCA
This sequence comes from uncultured Prevotella sp., assembly GCA_946548085.1. Taxonomy (GTDB): domain Bacteria; phylum Bacteroidota; class Bacteroidia; order Bacteroidales; family Bacteroidaceae; genus Prevotella. The sequence goes on from CAMNPN010000032.1 coordinate 28,466, forward strand.
TGGCAATGGCGTGTGGGCTCCCTCCATCCGTTATCACGACGGCTGGTACTATATCTACTGGGGTGATCCCGACTTCGGTGTGTATATGGTGAAGACACAGGATCCTGCCGGACGGTGGGAGAAGCCCGTGTGCGTGATTCGGGGACAGGGCTATATCGATACCACGCCCCTGTGGGATGACGATGGGCGCTGTTACCTGGTGAACGGCTGGGCAAACTCGCGCTCAAAGTTCGCCTCGGTGCTGACGGTGCGTGAGTTGAGTGCCGACGGTACGAAAGCCATCGGACAGCCCGTGATTGTGTTTGACGGCAATGGCACGGAAAACCGCACCTGTGAGGGACCAAAGTTCTATAAGCGTGACGGCTGGTACTGGATCATGTGTCCTGCTGGCGGTGTGCCAACAGGCTTCCAGCTCGCCATGCGCTCCAAGTCGCCCTACGGGCCCTATGAGCATAAGATCGTGCTCCAACAGGGTAAGACCGCTATCAACGGTCCCCACCAAGGGGGATGGGTGCATACGAAGTATGGCGAAGACTGGTTCCTGCATTTCCAGGACAAGGAAGCCTATGGGCGTGTGGTACACCTGAACCCTGTCGACTGGTCGACAGGCTGGCCTGTCATGGGAAAGGGAGGCGAGCCAGTAACGACTTACCGTAAGCCGAAATCAGGAGGCTCCAGACTCGTCAACCCTGTGGAGAGCGATGAGTTTAATGCTCCTGTCATGGGAAAACAGTGGCAGTGGCATGCCAACTACGATGAGAAGTTTGGCGTTCCCACAGCCTTTGGTACGTTCCGTATCTATACCTATAAGTTGTCGGAAGACTGGAAGAACTTCTGGGAGGTACCAAACCTGTTGCTCCAGAAGACCCCTGCTGACGCATTCACTGTGACTACAAAGCTGCGTATGACCTCGAAGGCTGACGGACAGTTTGGCGGGCTCATTATGATGGGGCTCGACTACTCGGCGCTGGTGGTGCGCAGGGTAGGGAAGACGTTCGAGCTGGTGCAGATGACCTGTCAGGCTGCTGACAAGGGGCATAGCCAGACGGAACAAGTTATCGAGACACTGAAGCCTACGGCAGAAGACCAGATAGACTATAAGCCCGGTATCCATGAGGATATCTACCTGCGGCTGACCGTAAACAATGCAAAGGTGCAGTTCGCCTGGAGTAAGAATGGCAAGACGTTTACCGACTGTGGCAGCGTGTTCCAGATGAAGGAGGGCAAGTGGATTGGTGCGAAGTTCGGTTTCATCGCTGCGGAGACTGACCCGAAGTGTGATCGTGGTTGGGTGGATGCCGACTGGATAAGGGTTTCGCGGAGTGTGGAGTAAGGAATGTGAAAAATAAAGCGGGGGCTTCAGACGAAGCTCCCGCATTGTTTTTTATTTTACAATCTTATTTATTTGATTGCATCAGCGAGTTCTGCACCAGCCTTGAACTTTGCCACCTTCTTGGCAGCAATGGTGATCTTCTCCTTGGTAGCGGGGTTGATACCCTCACGAGCGGGGCGCTCGTTGACGCTGAATGTGCCGAAACCTACGAGGGCAATCTTGTCACCGGCAATGAGTGCATCCTTGATGGCTGCTACTGTGGCGTCGAGGGCCTTCTTTGCATCTACCTTTGAGAGACCAGCACCTGCTGCAATCTTCTCTACCAATTCTGTTTTGTTCATAATTTTAAATTTTAAAATGAATTATTAATAGTAATGAAAACTAATGTTTAGATGAATTCGTTGGCAAATATAGTGCAAAGTATTCAAAGAAACAACAAAAAAAGGAAAAAAATTGCTTTTTTAGTGAAAAAAAATAGTATTCCCCCTTTTTTTAGGACTAAAACGAGATATTTTTCGTAATTTTGCAGCGAAAACAGTAATATAAGCTCAAAAGGTAAGTCCATAGACAGTAAATAGTAAATCGTTAATTATCAAATCGTAAATAGGCATGATGTTCCGTATACCCCCTGTTACAAAGAATCTGCTGATCATAAACCTGATAGCCTTCCTTGCCACGCTTGTCTTCCAGATGCGTGGCATTGACCTGGCTGATATTGGCGGACTGCATTTCTTCATGGCCAGCAACTTCCATCTCTACCAGTTGGTGACCTATCTGTTTCTGCACGCTTCGTTCATGCACATCCTGTCAAATATGTTTGGTCTGTGGATGTTCGGTTGCGTGATAGAAAATGTGTGGGGGCCGAAGAAGTTCCTTTTTTATTACATCACATGCGGTATCGGAGCCGGTCTGCTGCAGGAACTGGCGCAGTTTGGCTCGTTCTATATGACTGTTGCAGAACAGGTTCCACAGACGACCTTGGGTACGGTGCTGGAGTATGGCCAGCACTATGCGTCGGCACTGAATGCCTGGACCACCATCGGTGCCTCAGGAGCGGTGTATGCGGTGATCCTTGCCTTCGGTATGACGTTCCCTAACGAGCGCCTGTTCATCATCCCCTTCCCCTTCCCCATTAAGGCGAAGTGGTTCGTGATGGGCTATGTGGCCATCGAGTTCTTCTCTGCCCTGGGCTCTTCTGGCGATGGTGTGGCCCACACGGCTCACCTCGGGGGCATGCTCTTCGGCTATTTGATGATACGCTACTGGAACAAGCACCCCAATGGGAGTTATGACCGTAGTCGCGGACAACAGTTCTTCGAGAACTTAAAGCGAAACTTCGACCAGCGGCAGCAGAACAACCGTCAGCCGCATATGCACGCTGAGAAGGGCGGAGCCAGTGAGACCGACCAGGAGTACAATGCCCGGAAGCGCAAGAATCAGGAGGAGATCGACGCTATCCTCGACAAGATCCGAAAGAGCGGCTATGACAGTCTGACGAAAGAAGAGAAGCAGAAACTCTTCGATGCGAGCAACCAACGATGATCAAGCAACTGAAATCTTTCACCGTCAACCTCTTCGCCGGAGCGAATGTGGCAATCGTGCTGCTGATGTTGTTGGCAGGCTATTCCGACCGCGTCAGTCCTGCTGTGTACCCGACGTTGTCGAACCTGGGGATGACCTTCCCCATCTTCCTGGTGTTGAACCTGCTGTTCATCTTCTTCTGGCTCACGTTCAAGTGGCGCAAGGTGTGGATACCCATTGTGGGTTACCTGCTGGCCTTCCCTCCGCTGACACTCTATATGCCGATGCATGCGGCCCAGGACGTGCCAGAGCAGGCCATCAAGGTGTTGTCGTATAATGTGTGTATGTATAACGGCCTCGACCGTTATAAGGACAATGAGGGCTTCGACACCATCTACAACTATCTGGTGCGCCAGGATGCCGACATCGTGTGTCTGCAGGAGGATGTGGATACCTGGCGGCGCTATGTCATGCACCGCTATAAGAAGGTGTATCCCTACAACGACACCATCTTCCTTTGTTATGGAGACGAGCTGACTAACGGCCTTGGCATCCACACACGCTATCCTATCCTCAGGAGAGAGCAGATACCCTATGAGTCGAGGTACAACGGCTCCGTAGCCTGGTATCTGAAGGTAGGCAGTGATACGGTGATCGTGATTAACAACCACCTGGAGGGCACTCACCTGAGTCTGGAAGACCGTGACCGCTATGAGGAGATAATCAAGGGAAAGATGCAGCGCGACACGGTGAAAGAGGAGTCGAAGGCACTGATAGCCAAGGTGAACCAGGCCAGTGTCATCAGGGCGAAGGCGGCGGAGGCCGTCCACCAGTATATCGAGGAGCACAGCCAGTATCCTGTTATCGTGTGTGGCGACTTCAACGACAATCCCATCTCCTACTCCCGACATGTCATCGCCAACGGACTGACAGACTGTTTCGCCGAGACAGGGCGAGGCATAGGATTGTCATATAATCAGAAAGGGTTCTATTTCCGTATCGACCACATTCTGTGTTCTCCTCATTTCATGCCTTACAACTGTAAGGTGGATGACGAAATAGATGCAAGCGACCATTATCCTATCCTCTGTTGGCTAAAATTAGTGGATAAACCTTAAAAAATGAACGAAAAACGCTAATATTTTTCTTCATATCTGAAAAAATGTCTATATTTGCACGCTAAAATGTACGCGAACAGAATATATAAATAATAAATAACATCAAAAATCAAAATGCAAAACAAAGGAATTGTAAAAGTAATCGCAGTGCTTCTGATGCTCGTGTGCTGCTTCTACCTCTCCTTCTCATTCGTGACACGCCACTACGAGAGTAAGGCTGCCGCCATGGGTGAGGAAGCTGGTGCGGAGTACCTCGACTCTATCAACAACGAGAAGGTGTATATGGGCGTCTACTCGCTGAAGCAGTGCCGTGAGATGGAGATTGGCCTGGGTCTTGACCTGAAGGGCGGTATGAACGTAATCCTCGAGGTGTCTGTGCCCGATGTTGTCGACGTGCTCGCCGACCACAAGCAGGACGCTGCCTACAAGAAGGCTATGGAGCTGGCCAAGAAAGACGAGGAGACCAGCCAGAACGACTTCATCTCTCTGTTCGTGAAGTATTGGAAACAAGAAGGTAACGGTCGTCCCCTCGCTGCCATCTTTGCTACCCAGCAGATGAAAGGCAAGGTGAGCACGCAGAGCACCGACGCAGAGGTGGAGGCAGCCCTCCGTACAGAGGTGGCCTCGGCTGTGGACAACTCGTTCAACGTGGTTCGTAACCGTATCGATAAGTTCGGTGTGGTTCAGCCCAATATCCAGAAACTTGAGGGCCAGAGCGGTCGTATCATGGTCGAGATGCCTGGTATCAAGGAGCCGGAGCGTGTGCGTAAGCTGCTTCAGGGAAGTGCCAACCTCGAGTTCTGGGAGACCTACAACTCGCAGGAGATCACCCCGCTGCTGTCGCAGCTGAACCAGCGCTATGCCGCCCAGGGCGGTGAGGTGGTAGAGGAAGACACCACTGCCGCTGTGGCTGAGGCTGCTGCCGACACCGTGAAGGCTGCCGCCAACGACCTGGCCTCGAAGCTGGCTAAGAAGGACAACAGCGCTGAGACCCAGGCTGCTGAGATGGCCAAGAAGCAGAATCCCCTGTTCGCTATCTTCCAGCCTACACAGGGTAACACCCTTGCTGTCGTTGGTTATGCCAATGCCCGTGATACGGCTGATGTCAATAAGATTATCTACTCCGACCTCGCCCGTCAGATCCTGCCTGCTGAGCTGAAGCTCCGCTGGGGTGCCAAGGCCGAGGACTTCGGTGGTCAGAGCACGAAGGGTGACATCTTCGAGCTCTATGCGCTGAAGATCACCGAGCCCTCAGGACGTGCGCCGCTGGAGGGTGACGTCATCACCAACGGTAAGGACGACTTCGACCAGATGGGTCATCCCTGTGTGTCGATGCAGATGAACTCCGACGGTGCCCGCCGCTGGAGCCAGATCACGAAGCAGAACATCGGTAAGGCTGTGGCCATCGTGCTCGACGATGCCGTCTACTCTGCTCCCCGCATCCTCACCCAGATTGATGGCGGTAACTCGCAGATCACTGGTAACTTCACTATCGAAGACACCAAGGACCTTGCCAACACGCTGAACTCTGGTAAGATGCCGGCTCCGACCCGTATCGTACAGGAGGAGGTTGTAGGTCCGTCACTCGGTGCCCAGTCCATCAAGCAGGGTATCATCTCGTTCATCGTGGCCTTCGTGCTGCTGATGGTCTACATGATCATGCTGTATGGTTGGATTCCCGGTATCCTCTCAGATATCGCCCTGCTGTTCAACCTGTTCTTCACCCTCGGTATCCTTACCTCGTTCCAGGCAGCCCTTACGATGCCAGGTATCGCCGGTATCGTGCTGACGCTGGGTACGGCTGTGGATGCCAACGTGCTGATCTATGAGCGTATCAAGGAGGAGCTCCGCAAGGGTCTCTCTGTGAAGGAAGCCCTGAACAAGGGTTACTCTAACGCCTTCAGCGCCATCTTCGACTCGAACCTGACGTCTCTGATCACAGGTATCATCCTGCTCTACTTCGGTACTGGTCCTGTGAAGGGCTTCGCTACCACCTGGATCATCGGTATTGTCGTGTCGTTCTTCACCGCCGTCTATATGACCCGCGTCGTCTACGACCACATGCTGAACAAGGACAAGTGGACCGACCTGACCTTCGTTACAGGCTATTCAAAGAACCTGATGCAGAATAAGCACTATAACTTCATGGGTTCCTACAAGAAGTCGTTCATCGTCTGGGGTGCTGCAGCAATCATCTTCTGCATCTCCTTCGCCGTGCGCGGCCTGAGCCAGAGCATCGACTTCACGGGTGGTCGTAACTATGTGGTGACCCTCGACAAGGAGACTCCTGTAGAGCAGGTGCGCCAGGCCCTGGCCGGTGCGTTCATCAACACGATGGGTGAGAACGAGAAGCAGGAGGCCAACACCAGCGTTATCGCCCTTGGTACCGATGGCAAGACCGTGCGTATCTCTACCAACTGGGATATCGAGTCGAACAATCCCGATGTCGACGACCAGGCAGAGACCATCCTCTTCAACACCTTGAAGAAGGCAGGCCTCGTCTCGCAGGAGAGTGTAGAGGCATTCAAGAACCCCGATATCCGTCAGGGTGGTTCCATCATCAGCTCTGCAAAGGTAGGTCCGTCGGTGGCTAAGGATATCACCTATGGTGCCATCATCTCTGTGGTCATCGCCCTCGTGGCTATCTTCCTCTACATCCTGTTCCGCTTCCGCAACGTGGCCTTCTCTGTAGGCTCTACCGTTGCCCTCGCCCTCGATGCCCTCATCGTGATTGGCTGGTACAGCGTGCTCTGGGGATGGGTGCCCATGTCGCTCGAGATCGACCAGACGTTTATCGGTGCTATCCTGACGGTGATCGGTTACTCTATCAACGATAAGGTGGTGGTGTTCGACCGTATCCGTGAGAATATCGGCCTCTATGGCAAGCGCGACCGTCAGACGCTGTTCAACGACTCGCTGAACCAGACACTGGCTCGTACCATCAACACCTCTGTGACGACGCTCATCGTGCTGCTCGCCATCTTCATCCTTGGCGGCGACTCGATCCGTTCGTTCTCATTCGCCATGATCCTCGGTGTGGTCTTCGGTACCCTGTCGTCCATCTTCATCGCTGCTCCTGTGGCATACCTTACAATGGGCCGCACCATCAAGGAAGAAGACGTTCCTGTCAAGAAGTAAGCTTTAGCTTAGTTTAGTTTATAAAATGATAGCCTCCCTGCTGACTGCTTTCAGCGGGGAGGCTTCGTTTCTGGGGAAAGGCGGCCGACGGACGGCTGGAAAATAGAAGGAGGCATCGCCATGCTCGGCGATGCCTCCCTTGCTTAATTGCCTAATGGTTCAGATGATATTACTGACGGACATTGGCGGGCTGGTCGGTGACCTCCTCCTGAGGATCGTCAACATTGTCTGTTACAGGGTTGGCGGGCACGACGGGGTTATCGTCGTGTCCCGTGCAGGCTGTCAGTGCGATGGAAGCAAAGACAGCGGCGATGATAAACTTGATCTTATTCATGTGATAATCTATTTTTACGATGCTTTATTTAATCACGACCTTCTTATTATTAATAATGTATAGGCCCTTGGTAGGAGCGGCGACGCGCTGACCCTTCAGGTTGTAGTAGACATCGGCTTCGCTGTCTGCGGCTACCTTGTTGATGGCGGTGGTGCCGTCGTCCTCGAGGCTATAGCCACGGGTAGAGGCACTGGCCTTCGGGATGGCCAGCCAAGCACGGTGACCCTCGATCTGGAAGGCAGCACCACCCTCAGCACCCCAGTACCAGCCGAATACGTTGGCATTGGCAGAGCCGGAGTGGCCGAAGGCGAGCTTGTAGAACAGGCAGTTGTCGCTGTCGGCGAAGGTTGTGGTGGCCTCGTCGCTACCCTTGAGCAGGTTGTTGCCGTGGCGTATGCCTGTCATGCCTGTGGGCTGGAGGGTATAGGTGCCGCCTCGCTTGTTGTCAGACTTCAGCATCACGGCCAGTCCTGCGGGGATGGCGTAGGGCACCTCTTCGTAGGTCAGTGCGTCGGTGGTGGCTGCATTGACGATGTATGCCTTCAGGCCGTCGGGCAGGGCATAGTTGTTCTGAGAGTCGAAGAAGGTAGCGTAGCCAGCCTCCGACAGGGTGACAGTCGTGGTTGCGGCTGCTGCAGAGTAAGCGGCCTCACCGAGTCCACCCATCTTGTTGGCTGCGCGAACAGCATACTGGGCGTCGGCATCAGCTACGGTATAGCTTGCCTCTTCGGTGATACCTACGAACTCACCGTCCTGGAAGATTGCCCAGGCGATGGTGCCGTCGTTGGCGACATCCCATGTCAGCGTATTGCCACTCAGCTTCACGTTGGCGGGAGCAGCAGACTGACGGGTCAGGGCTGCGGGATCCCACTGCTTCTCGAGGTTCTCAGAGAACATCATCTCGTAACTGTAGTTAGCAGCCTGGTCAGCCGTGAGGATGGTCTCGAACTCTCCACCGTAGGAGGCGATCTTGTTGCCCTCCGGCGTGATGTTGTTGCCCTCGAGGTCCATAGTGTTGAACTCACCGAACACCACAGGGTCGGTACTGTTCATACCCTTCTCAGTCCAACGCTTGGCCACGAGGGTCTTGGCTGAGTTCTCGTCGAGCTTGGTGTTCAGATAGACTGTGATCGGCTGGTTGTTCCAGGTACGGCCGAGGTTCCAGTTACCCTTACCCTCAGCGAGGTCAACCACCGTACAGCCGTCGAAGACATAACCGAACTTCACGGTGCCGCGGGGAGCCACAACGGTGCGGCCGCCAGTGCCGTCGGCGTTACGAGGCTCGAGCGAGATCTGTGTGTTCTGGAAGCGAACATCACCTCCACCGCAGATGAAGTCGACGGTACCGTGTACGTCGCAGTCCTCGAAGTATGACTGCATGGCGTCGTTAGAACTGTAGTAGGTGTCCTGGCAAGAGAGCATCTTCACGTTCTTGAAGATGGTGCGGTTACCAGAGTCCTGAATGACAGCTGCACGTCCGCCAACCTGAGCGTTGTTCAGGGCGCCATAGTAGTCGAGTGCGTTCTGCAGCGTGAGATCCTGGATGTAGAGGTTGGTACCGCTCGACTGGAACATGTCAGCACTGCCGAGTCCCTCGATGCTCTTGTCGGGAGCAGAGACGATGATGGTGTTCTCCATCGACTGTCCGATGATCGAGATGTTGTGTCCGCTGATGGCGGTCTTCACGGTCTCGCCCAGGTCGTACTTGCCGTCGGGCAGGAAGATGAAGGAGCGCTCAGCATCCTTAGAGGCGTTGATGCCGTTTACGATCTCAAGCACGTCGATGAGGCTCTGGGCGTTGCCGGGCTTCACGAAGTACCAGTTGCCCTGGCTCTCGTAGTTGGTCTCGGCGGTGTTCACAATCTTCACACCGTGGAGGTACATCTCACCAGTGGTGTTGAGATTCAGCGTGATGGTGCCACCCTGGCCCTCATAGATGAAGGCAACGATCTCGCCGTCGACATCCTCGTTGTTCTTACCGGCAATCTTACCGATCTCCTTGCCGTTCTCGGTGATGACGATGTCGTCAGCACTTCCGTAGCGACAGAGGGTCACGGATACGGTAGCCTTCGGACCTACGAGCAGGTCGATCTTGTTGTTCTCGTCGGCCTTGAATGCCCAACCGTGCTGTGCGTCGTGCCAGTAGTAGTTGCCAGAGGGGTTGAAGGCCTCGTGCTCGTCGGCATCGAAGGTCTTGTCCGTCAGGTCGAAGGTGTACTTCATGTGTGTGCTGGCAACCTCGATATCAGTAGCAACGGCGTTGAGCGTGATGTCGCTGGTGATGACGGTCTCGGTGGTGTACTTCGTCTTACCCTTGGCGTCGAAGAGATACCAGCCGCGCACCTTCTGTCCCTCAGGAGCAGTAGCGGAAGCGTAGTCGATATCGAACTGGCCGATGGTCTCGTCCTTCTCACGGATGAACTCACCGAGGACAGTAGACTTGTCGGTGTCGATGTAGGTCAGTTTGAAGTCGGGCTTCTGAACGATGTTCAGCACATATGCCACAGTGGTCTCACCGAAGGTCATCGGGACAGTTACGGTGCACTTGGTAGCGTCGCCCTCATAGTTGATCTCGCCGAGTTCACCCTTCTTGGCTGTAGCCGTGACAGGGTTCTGGGCGCTGATCATGGCATCCTTCTTGCTCTGCTCGAACTCTGCCTCGTAGGCATCGTCGAAGAGCTTCTCTGCAGTGTACTCCACACCGTTGATGGTCAGCGTGGCGAGGATGGGCACTTCCTTCTCGGTACCGCTCAGCGTACCCTCGATGACGATGTCGCCGAAGCCGATCTGCTTACCATTCTGTAGGTGATAGAGGTTAACGAGGAGGCCGCAAGTACCCTCAGCGGGTGTAGCGCCTTCCACATTATAAGATACTTCTGTCACGCTGGGGCTACCGTTGTTACGGCCTGGCTTGATGCCCTGCTCTAACAGGACGGTGGTCTTGTCGGGATTCTCCCAAGCGATGTCGAGCAGACCGTTGTCGGTGCCGTAGCGGGTGGTCTTCAGAGACACCTTGGTCGGTGTGAAGGTGAGACCGTAGTTCGGCTGGATGAGGAAGCGGATGGCGTTGCTCTCGTCGGCAGCGGTACCGCCCTCAGCCTCGTTCTGCTGAGTGAGTGGCATAAACAGGGTCTGGGCGACGCCTCCGGCACTGTTGGCTCCGTAGAGCTCAAGGTTGCTGCCGTAGGTCACCTTACTGGTCACGAAGTAGTCGGCGCCCTCGCCGAAGTCAGCCTTCTGGCCTTCTGTTCCGGCATTGAATACGAAGGTGGCCGTGGCGGGCTCATTGTCGAGCGTAGCCAAAGACTTCGGCGCCTTCTGCACCACCTTGATGCTGAAGAGGTATGCGCTGCCAGTGGCAACCACCTCTACATAGCCGTCGCTGGCATCGCTGCCGGTAGCGGTGTAGGTGGTCTCGTCGGCTTCTGCTGCAACACCAGCGATGGTGAAGCTGTGGTAGCCGGGATAGCTGGTGACGGTCACTTCGTCGCCAGAGGTCTTGACGGGAACACGGATGATGGTGTTCTCATTGAACTGTGCATCGCTGTCGCGCTGCTTCAGCTTACCCTTAGATGCGTCAACAAAGAGTTCGATGCCCTCGATGTTGGAGGGAACATTGCCCGTGTTACCCTCGATAGCCATCTCCTTCAGGCTGGCGGGGTTCACGTTCTGGAAGTCCCAGAGAGCGACGACATCGGAAGTCGTAGCCTTGCTGTGGTTGGCAATGCTGGCACTGTGGATATAGTCTCTGCCACCGAAGGTCAGAGTCAGTGTCGTAGCCTCACCCTCATACTCGAAGGTGTTGATGCCACCGTCGGTGTCGTTCTTGCCATTGATGGTTCCGACTGCGTTGCCATTGGCGTCGGTGATGGTGATAGCCTCACCGCTGGAGTAGGCGCAGCCGCCGATGCTGATGGTTGCATTGCCGCCCACCTTCAGTTTCATGGTCTGTCCGGGGCCGAAGGTCCAGCCGTGGGTATTGTAGTAGTAGCCACCGTCAGAGATCTCGATACACTCGTGGTCGGCGGGATCGAAGTTGGCGTTGGCCAGGTCGTAAGCGTAAGATGACTTGTTGTCGGCCACCTCGATGGCAGTAGCCACGGCATAGAGCGACATGTCGCCCTCCACCTTGTAAGTCGTCTGGATCTTCTTGCCGCCAGTAGCCTCGGTGAACCAGCCACGGAAGGCGGTACCTTCTTCGACAGTCACATCGCTGGCGCCAAAGTTGAACTCGCCGATGGGCTGCTGGCCCTTGGCTTCCTGAGTACCGATGGCGCTGCCGTCAGTATTCACATAGGTGAGGGTGTAGGTTGCGTTCAGTGCTGCAATCTCTTCCTCTGTCAGAGCGCTGACAGCCACGTAGGGGCAGTAGGTCATGCCCGTGATGGTCAGCGTCGTGGCATCGCCCTGATAATACAGGACATCCACGTTGTTACGGTCGTTCTTCCAGCAGGCGGGGCTGTTGGGGGTCTTCTCGGCCACCACATTACCCTCACTGTCGGTCACCGTGATGGTGCTGCTGCTGTAGGTGCACTGTCCGACTGTGATCTTCACATTGCCAGCGTTGGGAACCACCACGCTCAGCTCAGTGCAGCCGTGCTCGCTGTGGTACTTTCCACTGACGGTGGCCACGGCGCTAGCATCATCGGCAGCCACACGGCTGACGGTGCCGTCGTCGGCAACGGCCACACCAAAGTTAATCTCCGTTCCTTGGACCTGTTCGTCGGCCGTCAGCAGGGTTCCCTCCTGGTTGTTGACGATGACGCTGAAGTCCTTGAAACCATCTGCACGGCTCACTATCGCGAGCATCAGCAGCAGGCACAGAGTGCCCAGTCGTTTCATTTGTTTGGTCATAATAATTTTGTTAATTGTTAATGTAATAATAATATAAATAGGTGTATCTTCGGCAAAGTTAGTGATTTTTCTCTGAATCAGCTACCGCTGAAAGCCTGTTTTTCCCGTAAACGTTTACGCCGCGCCCCTCTGACCCTGGGCCGAAAAAAGGAGCGCACATCGCTGTGGGCCCCTTTACTCACGTTTTCTTTTTGTACAAAGCATTAACGTGCATCACTGCATGCTAATACAGAAAAAACAATCTATTAACCTTTTGATGCATGCAAAGGTACGCATTTTCTCACACTTCCGCCATATGTTTTCGACGAAAAACCCGAAAATAAGTTACTTTAACTATTATTTGCCGCTGCCCTTCAAAATCTTTTGCTGCCCTTTGAAAAATTCTTGTCTATCGTTTGGGTATAGGCGAACGATCGTTTGAGTATAGCCGAACGATTGTTTGAGTATAGGCAAACGATGGTAAGGATAGGGTAAAAC
>CAMNPN010000033.1 GCA_946548085.1 uncultured Prevotella sp.
GGCCCGCCTCAATGAATACTATATCGACCGCGTACAGACCGGTCTCCCTGCCACCGCCATGATGAAAGGCCATCGCTATGCCTTTGAAGTAAGCCGCACCACGCCATTGGTACAAGAGCATAGCTTTGCCGTTGAGTTAAAGTCTGGGGACTCCCTAAACTCTGAACTCCGTCCCGGACAGACCCTTCGCCTGCAAATCGAACTTGGCAAGCCTGAGCGCCGGCTTATCATTCCTCGCGGCAATTTTTACGCACAAACGGGCGGACAGTGGATCATGGTGGTTGACAAAACAGGCCATCGCGCCCGTCGCGTCCCTATCAGACTTGGTCGTCAGAACACTGAGCACTACGAAGTAATCAGCGGCCTCCATGCCGGAGACCGCGTCCTCATCAGTGGCTATGAGTCTTTCGGCGACGCCGAGGTTGTGAAATGGTCTTCCACGGGTCGTTCTGATGCCTTGCACAAATAATAGAGATGCCTTGCACGACAGTAAGGAATGCCTCCTATGGGGGTATGGAAGGCATTAGTACACGTCGTGCAAGGCATCAGTACAAGTGATAGAAGGCATCCCTTACTTGACGGGAATCTTGTCGATGCGCTTCTGATGGCGGCCGCCTTCGAACTCGGTGGAGAAATACTCGTCCATGATCTTGCGGGCCATGTCCTCATCGATGAAGCGACCGGGCATCACCAGCACGTTGGCATTGTTGTGCTGACGGATGAGATGGGCGATCTCAGGAATCCAGCACAGACCGGCACGGATGGACTGGTGCTTGTTGAGCGTCATGTTGATGCCCTCACCAGAGCCGCAGATGGCAATGCCGGGATAGACCTCACCGTCCTCGATGCCCTTAGCCAGGGCATGACCGAAGTCGGAGTAGTCGCAGGACTCTTCGGTATAAGTACCATAGTCCTTATACTGATAACCCTTCTCTTCGAGGTATTTCTTTACGAACTGTTTTAAGGCAAAGCCAGCATGATCGCTGGCGAGTCCTATAGTCTTGATTTCCATATTTGTTTGTTTGTTTTCTGTTTACAGTTTACAGTTTACGGTTTACAGATGATTACATTTACAGTAGGAAAGTGGCACGTTGCCAGGTATTCAACTGTAAACTGTAAACTGTAAACCGTAAACTAATGGGTTATGCTAATAATTTCTTTACCTGCTCATAGACATTCTGGCCGGTGAAGCCGAGTTTCTCGTCGAGCACCTTGTAAGGAGCAGAGAATCCGAAGCTCTCCAGACCCCATACACAGCCGTCGGCACCTACGAGACCCTCGAGGTTGACGGGCAAACCGGCGGTCAGACCGAACTTCTTCTTGCCTGCGGGCAGCACGCTCTGCTGGTACTCCTTCGACTGGCTGCGGAACAGTCCCTCGGAAGGAACGCTGACCACGCGGGTCTTGATGCCGTCGGCAGCCAGCAGCTTGGCACCAGCCTCCAGTGTAGACACCTCAGAACCGCTGGCGAGCAGGATCACGTCGTAGTCCTCATCGCTGCCGGCGACAACGTATGCACCCTTCGTAGCCTGCGAGTAGTCGTTGCCCTCGGGCAGCATCTCGATGTTCTGGCGAGAGAAGATGAGAGCGGTCGGAGTGTCGGTATTCTCCATGGCCATGCGCCAGCAGACGGTGGTCTCCTCGGCATCGGCCGGACGAACCACGAGCACGGAGTTCTTGCCGTGGTGGTTCTTCAGTTTCTCCATCAGGCGGATCTGTGCCTCCTGCTCAACGGGCTCGTGGGTAGGACCATCCTCGCCTACACGGAAGGCATCGTGGGTCCAGATGAACTTCACGGGCAGTTCCATGAGGGCAGCCATACGGACGGCGGGCTTCATATAGTCGGAGAACACGAAGAAGGTACCGCAGGCGGGGATGACACCGCCGTGGAGGGCCATACCGATGCAGCAGCAGGCCATCGTCAACTCAGCCACGCCAGCCTGGAAGAAGGCACCTGTGAAGTCGCCCTTCACGATGTTGTGGGTCTTCTTCAGGAAGCCGTTGGTATTGTCGGAGTTAGAGAGGTCGGCAGAAGCGCAGATCATGTTTGGCACCTGCTCAGCCAACTGGCCGAGGACGGCAGCCGAGGCGCTGCGGGTAGCCGAGCCGGCCTTCTGCTCCACCTTGCTCCAGTCGATGACGGGAGCCTTGCCGCTGAACCACTCCTCGAGTTGCTTGGCCTGCTGGGGATGACCCTTGGCCCACTCTGCCTTCTCGGCGTAGCGCTCAGCCACAATCTTCTTCAGCTCCTCACGGCGCTTGGCATACATCTCCTGTACCTCGGGGAAGATCTGGAACGGGTTCTCGGGATCGGCACCCAGGTTCTTCATCGTGTTGATGTAGGCATCGCCACCGAGGGGAGCTCCGTGGGTAGCACAGTTGCTCTCGTAGGAAGAGCCGTCAGCCTTGCGGGCACCCTTACCCATCACACAGTGACCGATGATGAGAGAAGGACGCTCCTTCTCGGCCTGGGCCTTCTTGATGGCCTCGCGGATCTGGTCGACGTCGTTACCGTCGATCTTCTGCACGTACCAGCCCCAGGCCTCGTACTTCTTGGCGGTGTCCTCGCTGGTCACCACCTCGGTCTTTGTAGAGAGCTGGATATCGTTGGCGTCGTAGAACATGATGAGGTTGTCGAGGCCGAGGTTACCGGCGATACGGCCGGCGCCCTGCGAGATCTCCTCCTGCACGCCACCGTCAGAGATGTAGGCGTAGATGGTCTGGTTCATCACGTTGCCCAGACGAGCCTTCAGGAACTTGGCGGCGATGGCAGCACCGACGGCGAAGGTGTGACCCTGTCCGAGGGGACCAGATGTGTTCTCGATGCCGCGCTCAATCTCGCGCTCGGGGTGACCGGGAGTCACCGAACCCCACTGGCGCAGGTTCTTCAGATCCTCCAGCGTGTACTTGCCGATGAGGCAGAGCTGGCTGTAGAGCATCGGAGCCATGTGACCGGGATCGAGGAAGAAGCGGTCGCGACCTTCCCATGCGGGATTTTCGGGGTCATATACTAAGAACTCACTGTACAGGGTGTTGATGAAGTCTGCACCACCCATGGCACCGCCGGGGTGACCCGACTTGGCCTTTTCAACCATTGAGGCAGCGAGGATACGGATATTATCCGCTGCCTTGTTCATAACTTTGTTGTCGTTCATAATGAATAATTAATTGTTAAACGATGATTTGCGTGCAAAGATACAAAAATATTCCGAAACAAGCGTCGGTTTCGGAATATTTCTTTTCTAAACAACGTTAATTTACTTGGATAGCTGAATGCGCACATCCGTATCGGGGCCTAAATAAATAATATTGTCGGCCAAAAGTTTGCAAGTGTCGCGTAATTTGTTTACTTTTGCAAGTAAAAGGCAAACGACAATGGGAAATACAATCAAATTCGGCGTACACCGCAATCCACAGAAGGATTCGGAGGGCAGGGAGACCTATCACGTGAGGCATGAGACCGACTTTGCGCTCAACCAGGAGTATATCGTCAGTCAGGTGAAGACGTACAATGCGGCCGAGGCCAGTCACGTGGAGAGCGTCATCAGGATACTGAAGGAGCAGATCGTGGAGATTCTGACGGACAATCACAACGTGCACATCGAGGGGCTGGGTAACTTCTACCTGAGGCTCGGCTTCCGTGAGCGCACGGATGAGAACGGCCAGAGGGTGAAGCCGCACTACACCGATGCCTCGATGATTACGGGCAACGATGTGGTCGTGGAGTCCATCGGATTCACCCCCGACGAGGAACTGCTGAGGCAACTGCACCGAACGGAGTATCACTATATCAACGCTACGGGCCACGGGAAAGTAGGCCATTCAGCAGATGTGACCAAAGAGCAGATCATGGCGCGGCTGGACGAATACTTCAAAACCCACGACCGCCTGACCACGGGTAACATGAAGGCGCTCTTCGGCCTCACGCCATATATGGCCAATAAGTGGCTTGAAGAGCTCTGCACCCAGGCACCGCCCTATCTGAGGTCTGAGATGATATCCCACGTGCGGATATACTACCGCCGTTAGATGCGCTGGCCTCGCGCCCTGCGCTCCCGGAAGAGTGGCTTTGCGGAAATGGAAAACTCCGAGTAAACTGACCGTTTGCTCGGAGTAATCTGACTGTTTGCCCGGGGTAATCTGACCGTCTGCCCGGAGTAATCTGACATTTTGAGCCGCCTAAACCGTTTGCCGACAGGCGTCAACTGGTTATTCGACTGTAGTCAACTAATAAGCTGACTCCCGTCAACCAACGAGTTGACACGGAGTCAGCAGAGCGTAAATCAGGTATCACTTAATGATTTCCTTATTTGATGCTGAGCACGACGAGTGACTTGGCAGGCACCTTCACCGTGAGCACGCCTTTCTTCAGGCTGGCATCGCTGAAAGTCTTGGGGGCAACGACATTCGGATGGTTGAAGTCGTTGTAGTCGGCAGCATTCTTTGATGTGAGGATACGGCCGCTGACCTGCTTGGCACTGAAGCCGTCGATGTTGAAGTCGATGGTCTGGTCCTTGTCGAGGCTGACGTTGGTCACGGCGAGCACAATCGATCCGTCCTGGGTCTTCGCAGCAGAGGCGGAGAGCATCGGGCAGGGGCGATAGCCCTGGTCCTTGGCTTCCTTCTTCTCCTTGAAGTAGCCCTTGCTCACAGCCATGATCTCACTCTCGAGGTCGAGTGGGAGATAGGTGGCCTCCTGGAACGGGGTGTACATCTCAAACACATGGTAGGTCGGCGTAAGCACCATGTGGCCTGTACCTTCTTGGTCGGTGAGGATCATCGACTGCAGCACGTTCACCACCTGGGCAATGTTTGCCATCTTCACGCGGTCGGTGTACTTGTGGAAGATATTCAGCGACAGGGCGGCCACGAAGGCATCGCGGAGGGCGTTCTGCTGATACAGGTGTCCGGCGATGGTGCCAGGCTCCTCGTCCCACCAGGTGCCCCACTCATCGACGAGCAGGCCGATCTTGTTCTGCGGGTCTTTCTCGTCCATGATGGCCTTGTGCTTCTGGATCACCTCCTCGATCTCCGTACACTTGCCGAGGGCCCAGTAGTACTGATCGTCGGTAAACTTCGTGGCTGCACCCTTTGAACCGTTCCAGCCAGAACAAGTATAATAATGTAAGGAGATACCCTGCATCTGTCGGCCGATCTTCTCCATGAGCACCTTTGTCCAGTTGTAGTCGTAGTCGCTGGCACCTGAAGCGATGCGGTAGAGGCGGTTGCCTGGCTGGTCGCGCAGGTAGGTGTTGAACTTGCGGTACTCGTCGCTGTAGTACTCCGGCGTCATATTGCCGCCGCAACCCCAGGCCTCGTTGCCGATGCCGAAGTATTTCACCTTCCAGGCCTTGTCGCGACCATTGGCACGACGCAGACGGGCCATCGGGGTATCGCCGTCGCTGGTCATGTACTCCACCCACTGGGCCATCTCCTTGACGGTGCCCGAGCCTACGTTGCCGCTGATATACGGCTCACAGCCCAGCATCTCACAGAGGTTCAGAAACTCATGGGTACCGAACGAGTTGTCCTCGATGGTGCCGCCCCAGTTGTTGTTGCGCAGCGAGGGACGGTCTTTCTTCGGGCCGATACCGTCCATCCAGTGGTAGTCGTCGGCGAAGCAGCCGCCTGGCCAGCGCATCACGGGGATCTTCAGGGCCTTCAGCGCGTCGAACACATCCTTGCGGTAGCCCTGGATGTTGGGGATCTTAGAGTCTTCGCCCACCCACAGGCCGCCGTAGATACACGAGCCGAGGTGTTCAGAGAACTGGCCGTAGATCTCCTTGTTGATCTTGGCACCGGGCTGGTCTGCGTGGATGGTGGCTTTGACATTCTCAGCCGTCATCGGCATGGAGAATGCAGCGATAGATAGAGTGATAAGTAGTTTTCTCATTATTAATATAGTTTAGTTAAGAATAAATGGATAAGCGGGGTATGCCCCCGCCTATCCTTCATGTGATTACTGCTTGTTGTCTACAGCGCACTGCTCTACGGGCAGACACTTCTTGTAGTTCTCGATATATTTCTCGAAACCGGCCACGTCTTCTGCTGTCGGGGCGATGCTGACGCCAGTATTGCCAGCGAAGACCACCTTCTCGAGGTAATCAGCCAGACTGAGTTTGTCGGGATTATTGACCAGATAGCCAGCCAACAGGGCGATACCCCAGGCACCACCTTCGCCAGCGGTCTCCATGACGGAGATGGGCGAGTTGAGGGCAGCGGCGAGCATGCGCTGGCCGACTCCTGGCGTCTTGAAGTAACCGCCATGGCCAGTGATGCGGTCCACGCGGATCTTCTCTTCCTTCAGCAGGATATCGTTACCGATCTTCAGCACACCGATGGCACCATAGAGGTGGGCACGCATGAAGTTGGCAAGGTTGAACTTGTCGCTGGCAGAACGGATGAACATGGGGCGACCTTCGTGCAGACCTGTGACAGGCTCACCAGAAACATAGTTGTAAGCCATCAGTCCGCCACAGTCGGTATCACCCTCCAGGGCCTTGTTGAAGAGTTTACCGTAGAGTTCGTTCATATCTACCTTGATACCAAGCAGTTGCTGATATTCCTTAAAGAGTCCCACCCAGGCGTTGATGTCGCTGGTACAGTTGTTACAATGTACCATAGCCACGAGGCTTCCGTCTGGTGTGGTGACCATGTCGATCATCTCGTAAGGCTTGCTCAGCGGCTTCTCAAGTACAATCATCGAGAACGACGATGTGCCTGCGCTTACGTTACCCGTACGCTGCTTGACGGCATTGGTGGCCACCATGCCTGTACCGGCGTCGCCCTCTGGCGGACAGACGGGGATACCAGCCTTAAGGTGACCGCTGACGTCGAGCTTCTTGGCTCCTTCTGGTGTGAGGAAGCCAGCGCTCTCACCGGCATTCAGTGATTTAGGCAGGATATCCAGCAACTTCCAGGAGAATCCCTTTGGCGCAATCAGCTCGTCAAACTTCTTTACCATCTCTGCGTCGTAGGTCTTTGTGGCAGGGTCAACAGGAATCATACCTGATGCATCGCCCACGCCCAGCACGAACTGGCCGGTGACCTGCCAGTGTACATAGCCTGCCAGTGTCGTCAGATACTTGATGTCGCTGACGTGCTCCTCGTTGTCGAGGATAGCCTCGTAGAGGTGGCTGATGCTCCAGCGGAGGGGGATGTTGTAGTTGAAGAGTTTGGAGAGTTCGGCTGCGGCCTTTCCGGTATTGGTATTACGCCAGGTGCGGAAGGGTACGAGGATCTCCTGCTTCTTGTTGAAGGCCATATAGCCATGCATCATGGCAGAGAAGCCGATGGCGGCAAGGGCTTCGATCTCGCAGTCGTACTGCTTCATCACGTCCTTGCGGAGTTCGGCGTAGCAGTCCTGGAGTCCGTACCAGATAGCCTCGGTAGAGTAGGTCCAGAGACCGTCTACCAACTGGTTCTCCCACTCATGCGAGCCCTGTGCAATGGGCTTGTTGTCCTCATCGATGAGGACGGCCTTGATTCTCGTTGAACCGAATTCTATACCTAATATGGCCTTTCCAGCCTCGATAGTCTGTTTTGCTGTCATAGTCTTTTTCTTTTTTCAACACAGAGACACAGAGAGGTACAGAATTCATCGTTGATTATTGAATATCACTCTGTGTCTCTGTATCTCTGTGTTTAAATTTAACGGAGTGCCTTGTTTAACATGTAATATATCTCATTGTTCTGCAACTGCTGCTTGAACTCGTAGGTCTTCGTATCCTTGTTGATCTTGACGTACTCGATGCCAAGCATCTCGGCGAAGTCCTCCCAGTACTCCTCAGTGATGTCGTAGGAGAAGGCGCTGTGGTGGGTACCTCCGGCGAGGATCCAAGCACCGGCACCGATCTCGAACGTGGGCTGCGGTACCCAGAGGGCAGAGGCCACGGGGAGGTTCGGCATGGGCTTCGGCTCGATGCACTCGACCTCCTGAGAGATGAGGCGGAAACGGTTGCCGAGGTCAACGACGGTAGCCTTGATGCCACGTCCGACCTTAGAGGTGAACACGAGGCGGGCAGTCTGCTGCTTGCGGATACCGATGCCGAGGAAGTGTACCTCGAGTTTGGGCTTGTCGACAGCGATGAGCGGGCAAACCTCGAGCATGTGGCTCTGGAGGCAGCTGCTGCGGTCGCCGGCGAAGTTCAGGGTGTAGTCCTCGAGGAACGAGCATCCTGTGGGCAGACCCTGCGAGATGACCCAGAGGGTGCGATAGAGGCAGGCTGTCTTCCAGTCGCCCTCGGCACCGAAGCCGTAGCCTTCTTCCATCAGGCGCTGCGAGGCCAAGCCGGGAATCTGGTCGAAGCCGCAGAAGTCGGGAGCGTCGATGTCGGCATCGCCGAGGTCGTCGAAGTTGGTGGTGAAGGCGGTGGCGCCCTCATCCTTCAGCACGCGGCGCAGGGCGATCTCTGCCTTGGCGGCATTCTTCACCTTCTGCCAGTACACCTCCTCACCGCTCTCGTCGATCTTGATGGTGTAGGCCTTCTTGTACTCCTCGACAAGTTCATCGGCCTCCTTGTCGGTGACCTTCTTGAAGTACTCCATCAGAGACGATACGGGGTAGTAGTCGACATGGTATCCCAGACGCTGCTCGAACTCTACGCGGTCACCGTCGGTGACGGCCACGTTGTTCATGTTCATACCGAACATCAGGCAGCGCACGTTGTGAGCATCGGCCACACCGACGGCCACACGGGCCCAGACGGCAATCTGCTTCTGGGCGGCCTCGTCCTTCCAGTAGCCGCAGACCACCTTGCGGGGCACACGCATACGGGTGCAGATATGTCCGAACTCGATATCACCGTGAGCACTCTGGTTGAGGTTCATGAAGTCCATGTCCATCGTCTCCCAGGGGATCTCGGCGTTGTACTGTGTATGGAAGTGGAGCAGCGGCTTCTGCAGAGCCTGCAGACCCTTGATCCACATCTTGGCAGGTGAGAAGGTGTGCATCCAGGTGATGATACCGACGCACTTCTCATCGTTGTTGGCGGCGAGCATCACCTGCTCTACCTCCTTCGAACTGTTGGCCGTACCTTTATATACGATCTTCACGGGAATGTTGCCAGAGGCGTTCAGACCCTCTACCATCTCCTTGCTATGACCGTCGACGGCTACGACTGCGTCACCACCATAGAGCAACTGTGCGCCAGTCACCCACCAAATCTCGTAATTCTCAAATGCTTTATTCATAATTGTGATATTAATTTTTTTGTTTGTTATATTAATATTAATGTTTCTGACCTTTTTGTCCGTAGTAGGCGTTGGGGCCGTGTTTACGCATGTAGTGCTTCTCGACGAGCAGCGGGTTCATCGTGAGGTTCGGGTTCACGGAGAATGCCACGAATGCCATCTTGGCACACTGCTCCATCACCTTGGCGTTGTAGACGGCATTGTCGGGAGAGGTTCCCCAGGAGAAAGGACCATGATTCTTCACGAGTACGGCCGGCGTGTGGTCGGGGTTGATCTTACGGATGTTCAGGATTTCGTCGACGATGACATTACCTGTCTCCAGCTCATAGTTTCCCTTCACCTCTGCCTCTGTCATATCACGCGTGCAGGGGATGTCCTGATAGAAGTAGTCGGCATGGGTAGTTCCGATGTTGGGGATGTCGCGTCCGGCCTGGGCGAAGGCGGTAGCGTAGGTGGAGTGGGTGTGTACCACACCCTGAATGTTGGGGAAGGCCTTGTATAGCACCAAGTGTGTGGGGGTGTCTGACGACGGGTTGAGGTCGCCGTCGACCACCTCGCCTGTTTTGAGGTCTACAACCACCATATCGGATGCTTTCATCACATCGTAGTCAACGCCAGAGGGCTTAATGACCACGAGGCCGTTCTCACGGTCGATACCAGAGACGTTACCCCAGGTGAAGATGACCAGGTTCTGCTTGACGAGGTCGAGATTAGCCTTGAATACTTTTTCTTTGAGTTCTTCTAACATAATTGATTTGTTTTATAATTTGAAATAGGGTGCTTCGTTATAAGCACGCTTGTTGAATCGGTAGAGGTATGCACCGCGCTTGGAGCTGGTCTTGTCCATCAACTCGGTTTTCTCGATGAAGTCCATCTCCTTGATACGCTTGCGGAAGTTGCGCTTGTCGAGTTCTGCGCCGTTGACAGCCTCGTAGAGATGCTGTAGCTGGGTGAGGGTGAAGAGTGGCGGGAGCAGACGGAAGCCTACGGGCTCGTGGGCCAGCTTCTGCTGCATCATTTTCCGCGCCTTGATGACCATCTCGTTGTGGTCAGAGTAGAGTGGGGGAATCTCGTTGATGTCGACCCACTTCACACCGTGCGACAGACGCAGGTCGTCGTCGTAGTCCTTCACGTTGATGAGGGCATAGTAGGCGACAGACACCACGCGCTCTCCAGGGTCACGGTCTACCTTTCCGAAGGCACCCACCTGGCGCATGAACAGATTCCGCAGTCCGGTCAACTCGTAGAGCGTCCTCGTGGCAGCCTCGTCGACACTCTCGTCGCTGGCGACGAAGCCTCCGTAGAGGCTCCATTCGCCGCGCCCGGGATCCATCTTGCGCTTGCCGATGAGTATCTTCAGTTTCTCATCGTCGAAGCCGAAGATGATACAGTCTACTGATAACCAGACCTTGGAGTGTTCGTTATAGAATGTCATACCTTAGTGCTTGGGTTTACCAGAAGTAAGCATAGAAGCAGCTGACGAGACCGACAACTACCAGTGTACCTACGATATCCCATACGCCCCAGCTCTCGCGGATGCTCTTCTTGAACTCCGGTGTGAAGGTGATGGCCTCCACCTGCTCCTTTGAGGGTGCGGGAGTGAAGCAACTGACGCATACCATCAGGATGATGATGAACACGAGTAGCCAGCACTCGAAGATGAGCCAGTTGGTCTGCCAGAACCAAGAGGTGGCATCCCAGAAGGCTCCGTCCATAGCAGCCTTGCCAGAGTCGGTGATAACATTCGTGACAAGGCGGACCATACCGATAAGGAAGCCGCCGATAAGACCCCACTCACCTGCCTTCGGAGTAATCTTCTTGGAGAAGATACCCAGGGTAAAGACGGCCACCATGGCCGGGGCAATCAGCGACTGGATGTCCTGCAGGTAACTGTAGAGGTTACCCATGTTCATCATGATGGGCATCCACGCCAGACCGAGCAGCACGACGACCACCGTTGCCATACGGCCTACGAACACATAGTGAGCCTCGCTCATGCCTTTCTTCATCGGCTTGTAGAAGTCTTCTGTGAAGAGGGTTGCGCACGAGTTGAAGAAGGCTGCCAGAGAAGCTACGAGGGCGCAGACGAAACCGATGGTCACGATACCCTTGATACCGGCAGGCAGGATGTTCTTCACCATCATGGCGAAGGCACCGTCGGTAGACTCGTGGTTG
>CAMNPN010000034.1 GCA_946548085.1 uncultured Prevotella sp.
TCTTATGTAACATCATATTGATTCTGTTTTTGAGGGTACTGTGACTGATGCCGTTGGCAAGGGAGTACCCGCCGATGCCTGCGGCCTTGGTGATTAACAGATATTGATATTGACGCGCATTAATCCCTTGAGAGAGTACCTCACCGTCGGCCTCATACTCGTGGATGGCGCGCAGATCCTGGCGCAGCATCCACATGGCGGGGTTGAACCACTGGAGGGCAGTGAGCAGGTCCACGAGGAGCAGGTCCCAGGAGTGCCTGAGACGGATGTGTCCCCGTTCATGGGCGAGTATGGCGGCATCGTGGGCCTCATAGTCGTCACGGTTCATCACGATATAGCGCATCCAACTGAATGGCGACACCTCGGCGTTACCGGTCACGCAGATGATGATGCCATCGGCTTGGGGGTGCTGCTCGCAACGGCGTATCAGCAGCCAGACTCTGACGATCGACGCCAGCGTGTGGCCCAGCGTCGCCACCACTCCTATTATAAATAAGGTGGGCAGTGCCATCTGCCATAGCGCAGGCTCGGCTTCTGTGGCTGCCTCCAGGCGGAGGTCGCCTATCGACACGGCAGGACGGGCGGCGAGCGTCACCGTCTTGTGCAGAGTGATCACACACAGCGGCAGCACGAACGAGGCCACTGCCGTCAGCAGCAGCACCACGCGGTTTACCCTGTGGAAGGTCTCGCGGGCCAGCATCAGGCGGTAGAACATATAGAATACCGCTATCAGCACGGCCACCTTGGCGTCGTATATCAGAAGGCTGTTCATCTTGTTTACAGTTTACGGTTTACTGTTTATTGCTGATTACGCTCGATCTGGTCGATGAGCTCGCGCAGTTCCTCTACGCTGATCTTCTCTTCCTTGACGAACGAGGAGACGGCAGAAAGGTAGGAGTCGTCGAAGTAGTTCTTGATGATGCCTGCTATCGACTTGCGGCCGTACTCCGCCTCGGTGATGAGGGGATAGTACTGGTAGGTATTGCCGTACTGCTTGTGTCCGAGGAATCCCTCGCGCTCCAGGATGCGTACGATCGTGGAGAGCGTATTGAAGTGAGGGCGAGGCTCGTCGTAGTGCTCCAGCAGTTCACGCACGAACATGGGGCCGTGCTGCCAGTACAGTTCCATGATTTCCTTTTCCTTGTTGGTCAGTTTCTTCATTGCTTTCGGGTTTTAATGTTACCTTTCACTTGCGTCGTATATCAATATCTGAGTGCAAAGTAACTAAAACTTTTCGTTATATGCAACTAAAAGGATTAGTTTTTAAACTATTTTAATTAGTTTATTTAGTTGTTCACACATCCCGAAGGCTGTTTTTATTCTAAGGAGTTCGGGAGTTTAGGAGATTTTTTCTGATAAAGAAAGAACCTCTGAAGGTAAAACGGGTACCCATTCCGACTTGTTCGACAAGAAATATAAGAAATAGGGATTGCACATCTTAATTTATCCTAAATTTCGCAGGTTTGTGACTCACAGGCTTGCGTAATTCGCATTTTACGCTTATCTTTGCATCGTCCAAAAGGTATCACACCAAAAGTAAAACGCTAAAAGTGAAATAGCAACGATGGCGAAGAAAAGTGTATTTAAACCGAGAAACCCCTTTATATACGAAGGATATGAAGGGCCAGACTATTTCTGCGACAGAGCAGAAGAGACCGATGAATTGATTGCGAACCTACAAAATGGGCGTAATACTACGCTCGTATCACCAAGAAAAATCGGAAAAACGGGACTTATCCATCATGCATTTAACCGCATAAAACAGCAGGACAAGGATGCTGTATGCATTTATGTAGACATCTTTCACACTCAGAATCAGTACGACTTTGTGCAGACGTTGGGCAAGGCTATTGTAGAAGAGCGACTGCTTGACACGCGGACACCGATGTCAAAAGTGTTGAGCTACTTCAGCCATTGGCGGCCAACCATCAGTCCAGACCCGGTGACGGGTGTCCCCACTGTGTCTGTAGCTATCGAACGCTCGAACACGGAATATACCGTGAAGCATATTTTCGAATATCTCAAGCAGAGCGGCAAGGAGGTCTATGTAGCCATCGACGAGTTCCAGACCATCAACGACTATCCCGAAAAGGGCACGGAGGCGCTCTTGCGGTCGTATATCCAGTTCATCCACAATGTCCACTTTGTCTTCTCCGGCAGTAAGCAGCATCTGATGTACGAGATGTTCGGCTCGCCCAAGCGGCCCTTCTACCAGAGCACGGCCATGATGACACTCCAACCGCTGCATGAGGAGGTGTATTACGACTTTGCCTCGCAATGGTTCGAGGCGAAGAAGGGGTCGCTTAGCAGAGAAGTGTTTCAGCAACTGTATGCCTTGTTCGACGGTTATACGTGGTATCTCCAGTCCGTCCTGAACCGCCTCTATGAGACGGAGCGTCATGTCACGGACTTTCAGCAGGTGCGGGAGGCTGTCTTAAGCATCCTTAACGACAAGGCGAGTCAGTATGAGATGGTGATGACTTTCCTGACCGACAATCAGCGCAATTTGTTGAAAGCCATTGCTAAAGACAGCTTGGTGCCACAGCCGCAGGCCAATGACTTCATCCGTCAGCATGAACTGCCAAGTGCCAGCAGCATCAAGAAGGCACTGACGGCATTGCAGGATAAGGATATCGTCTATCAGACTCCGAAAGGCTATATTGTCTATGACCGCTTCCTCGATCTCTGGCTGAAGCGGACATTCATCTGACAAATTCGTTATCTTTTCTCAATCGTTATCGTAAGTTTTCCGGGAAAAGTGGCGGCTATTTCAAGGAAATAGTGTACCTTTGCATGTCAACACAGAGGCACAGAGCCACGGAGATAAAGGAAAAAACTCCGTAACTCTGTGTCTCTGTGTTTTTATTATAATCAGCATAGAGAGACCCCGCGCGGTTGCAAAGAATCATTTCCTCAGAAAATCGTAAAAATCTGCTTAAGCCGTCACTCTAATGGCTATCGTATTAATATTCAGCATGTTAGATAGTGATGGTAGACTATACGAGCCGTCACCTAAACGTCACTTTCTATATAAAAACATGAAATATGCTTACTTATCGAGCCCTTTTCAGAGCGTGCTCTCTGCTGTTAACGATAGGAGTTTATCATAGTTCAGATAGGGTAAACTAACAGTTTAGCCAGTGTAAACTGTCAGTTTAGACAGGCTAAACTGTCAGTTCAGACTATCCTTGTGATTGCTGAACTGACTATTTATAAAGGCTTTCGGCGGTATTTTCATCAATTTTCGACCAGCATTTTTGGCAAAAGTGACGTTCAGGTGACGGCTCGTATAGTCTAACGTCACTATCTAACATACTGAATATTAATACGATAGTCATTAGAGTGACGTCTTAAGCCAAAAATGCTATTTTGATTTAGGATATGATTTCTTCATTATCACATCGAGGTAATGAGAATTGACAAAATTGTGAAGGCAAGCAGTTACGGGTAGAGGCAACTGAGGCAGCACCCAGCTAGCAATGAACGAGTCGCAGATGATGATACTTGAATCGTTTGCCGGCGCCAAGGATGGCAAAGGTAGTGAATTTGATTGAATATCCATACAAACAGGTATGGTTTTAACGCTTTTCAAGGAAAAAAGACTTACTGAAAACAATTCTAGTTCCTCAGAACGAATACAACATCTTCATTGACATCAAGGATACAAGAGGCGAGAAGAAAGTGGAGAAACTACGTGACGTGCTCTGCAACAATGCATACGACTACGACAAACGGCTGGTAAAGAAGATTCAGCAAGTACGCTCACACGAGGTTGAACTGGTGGAACTGGCTGATTTCCTGACGGGTGCAATCGGTTATGTGCATCGTGGTCTGACAACGAGCAAGGCAAAACTGCAGCTTATTGAGAAGCTTCGTGAGAAATCGAGATATTCGTTGACTAAATCAACGCTTGTCAAAGAGGACAAGGTAAACATCTTTATTTGGAAAGGGAGGACGGCATAGATGGCAGTAGCAAAGGATCGTCTCCCGGAACTTATATATCTGGAGCACTATAAGGGAAACTATCAGCTCTTCATAGATGCTGTCTATGCGGTGTTTGAACGTGACTTCATCACACACAAGGCTACTTTTGGCAGTCATCAGCTGAAGATGAAGTACCATCCGGCGTTTCAGGAACGTGCCTACACTTTCTATCTGTCGGTAAGGATAAGGTGATAACACCCGACATGCTGGTAAAGGACATCATGGACAGGTTGCCATAACAGAACTGCAAAGGCCGCCTGAAAAATCAAACGGCCTCGTAACTCCTTCAACAACCTGGTTGATGAGCTGGTGCAAAGGTCGGTATAATTTTCGAAAAATGCAAATATTTGGGCGAAAAGTTATAGATGTTTAACCAAAATCGCATCTTTTTCCCCCACAAATCTGACAAAATGACGTAAACGAGTGTGATTAGGAATCACGGGGTCGG
The DNA here is from genome assembly GCA_946548085.1 of uncultured Prevotella sp. Lineage (GTDB taxonomy): Bacteria > Bacteroidota > Bacteroidia > Bacteroidales > Bacteroidaceae > Prevotella. The sequence continues at coordinate 4,433 of CAMNPN010000034.1, forward strand.
TTCTCCTGATCATTTTCAAGAGTTTGATTTCTCTATGCTTTATTACTTGTCTCATTCGCATTTCACTTAATTTGAAAAATGATCAGAAGAACCGACCCCATGATCCAGTCATTATTTTACGGACTCATTGTTTTTACTTCGTTAAAGGGTTCGACATTTATTTGTTCTCTATATAAAAATCATCAGAATAGATCATGGGATTCTCTGTAATCCTTGCTGTATTCAATCGCCCTCGCCGTCCCACCAGGGGACGTTCCTTGTGGGGTCGCCGCTGCCAGCCAGTAACTGGCACTTGTGTTGCAGTTCCACTACTCTGAATGATGGCTTCATATATTTCTTTTTCAT
>CAMNPN010000035.1 GCA_946548085.1 uncultured Prevotella sp.
AGTGGTCGTGCCATACGTATTAAATTTGAATTAACGGCACAAAGGTAAGCATTTTAATCCAAACGACCAAATTTTCAACTAAAAAAGTGAAAAAGGGCGCAAAGGTGCCTGACCCCATTGCGCCCCTATAAGGTGCCCGTTGGGTGGCCCAACAAACACAACAAATCAAACAAAAGCCTCTGTGGAGTCTCAAATTCCACGGAGGTTTTCTTTTTGTGTGCCCAAACAATAAGAAAAATACAAATTTCCCTTAATAATATTTCCCCAATCCAATATTTTTCCTTAATTTTACACCCGCAAACTGAAAGCCCCCGTTGTAAGGGAGGTGAGGGATGCTATATATATGATTGGTGTTTTGCAAACGCTGATTTGACGCCCAAACTCGCAATTTGGAAGAATCAATAGTCAATGAAGCATATGTGGAATACCTCTCTGGTATGAATTTATAAGTGCCATCTTTACCATAGATGTCGCATTATCTTCATATCGGTGCAGGTTTCGCATTGCTGTCACGACTATTGAGGTAATGCGAGACCTGGGCGTTGGACAGACAATGTAATGAGCCTGCACTTTTCGTATATATCAACGCTATTTTTATTAATCGCCTTGTTTGGGCTTGACATGGCAAATATAAATTGATAAAGAAATGAAAAAATTGTTATTCTTCATTTTCCTATCCTGTGGAATAGTAAATGCCAATGGCCAAAATTGGCTAAATAAGATGATTGACAAACAAGTTGCCAAGTCATTACAGCCTCGTAATTATATTTATAAAAAAACTGGTGATATTGTACAAATTGGGAAAAAAGGTAAAGAAAAAAAAGTGTCAGAAATTGGCGCTGGAGGAATTGACACACTATATATAGAAGATCCAAGCATTTCTGTTGGAAAGGTTATTAAAAATAAGATGTTAAAGAGTAAGGATATAAAAGTTATTATTTCAAATAACATAACATATCTTAAGCCAGATGATTTAGACAAAAGAATAGAATTTGATATTATACATCCTGATGTTGTTAGTTATACGAGAGTTCAAGGTTTTATGGCTCAAACGCCAAGCATGTATGGCCATGATCTCGACAGAGGAGACCGCCAAAAAGTTACATGTGTAAAGTTACCTGATGCAGTTATAATAGATGGTGATGATGGCGAATTATGTGGCTATTTCGCTAGAACAAATATAGAAAAAATCATTTTCTCTTCCAAAATACGAAAAATTGGTAAAGGTGCGTTTCGTGATTGTTCGTTTCTTCAAGAGGTAGTATTTCCTGACGGTTGTGAGAAAGTAGAAATAGATCCAGAAGCATTTGCTGGATGTAATGCATTAAAAGCAATCAGGGTTCCAAATGGAAAGGGGCAAGATTATATCAATATGGGGCTGTCTGAAGCATTGATAGTAGATGGGAATGCCTCATTAAATATAAAGATTGAGTTGGAGAAGCCCGGAACTATTCTGGATAAAATCCCAATGGAGAAACTAAATAAAATATCTTCACTCACAGTAACTGGCTTTTTGAACGAAAATGACATAGAAGTCCTCAAAGAATGCATAAACTTAAAGAAACTGGATCTTTCTAACGCTTATACAACCCTTTCAGAAGAATTGCAAAAAAAACGCAAAGCAAATTCGGAATTTTTACAAGGGATGATTCAAGCAATGGGGGAGCTGAGCCAGAAGAAATATGAAAATGGGGAGATTGGTACTGTTGATAATCTTCAAGTTCAGCTATTTGCAGATTTAGTTAAAGGCTCCTCAAATGTAAAAAAAGCAAGTGTCGGTTGTGTAATTCCAACTGGTTCTTTCTCTGGGATGAAACACTTAGAAACAGTTATATTGCCTGTTAGAGCATCAGTAATAGAAAGTAAAGCATTCCAAGATTGTCCAAACTTGAAGGAGGTTATGTTGCCGCCATATTTAAAAGAAATAGGTACTGGTGCTTTCGCTTTCTGTGGGAATCTCAAATCTATTGTTTTTCCAAAGACACTTACTACTATTGGAATGTATGATCGACAACACGATTATGGGAAATCTGCTGCTGCAAGTTTTGTTGAAACGGGTATTGAGAAGATGGATTTCAGTAATTGTTCCTTTGAATCAAATGCAATTGATCATAGTTGGAGTTATCGCTTCCATTGCAAAAGTCTGAAAGTTGTAGGCCTACCGAATTTTGATTCTGTTGATGTTGGATTTGGTTCTGACTCAAAAGTTATTTGCTATGTGCCATCTTCTGTAAAGAGCCTAAGAATTTACGATAAAAATAAGATCAAAGAGATACATTTTTATTCTCCGAACCCTCCCTATGTTGAGGGCGGACTAAGTAACTGTGTAATCTATGTACCCCAAGGAAGTATGACAAATTATTATGCAAAATTCAAAGGAAATGGTAATACGATAAAAGAGGACTTGTTTCATTTAACTAAATGAAATATGAAATGATGGAATTATTTAAGTATTACACACAAATTACCTAAGAATAGTGTTTATGTAAGTGCAAACATTAGAATACATTGTTTTGGCCATCTTCATTTCTGAGGATGGCTTTTTTTTATGGGCGCAATGGGGTCAGGCACCTTTGCGCCCCAAGGGTGAATAAGATGACCAGCCATAAACTCGAAAGATTTGACTAGTATTTGACGGAAAATCACTCAATAAGAAAGCAAATGAAGTGAGGAAAATGAGAAATTAATGTCATATGACATAGTAATGAATGTATATATTTGGTTTTTAAATGTTTACGACAAAAGAAATCATCAATATAATGACATAAAAATGACATAAACATGACATACTAATGACATAAATGGTATGAGTGAAGGGGTTTGAAGGCAGTAAAGTGGAAGAAAGATGCCTGGAAAGTAGGAGAAAGGTTAGGGTAAAGTCTAAAATTCTCTCGAGAATTTTGGAGTTTAGTTAGGGTAAAGTCGGAGTTTAGTTAGGGGAAAGTCAGAGTTTGGTCTATGTAAACTCCAAGAGTAGTCAGTCTAAAGCATTTGAAAGTATTATGATAAGTAATAGTCTAAAATATGTCATTAGTATGTCATGTTTATGTCGTTTTTATGTCATTATAGCATGCAATTAAAATTTAATAAGCATCTGACTATTAGCGATATAGAATAATATATATGTCATATGTCATTAGAAAATGAAAAAGAAAGAATAGAAAATTCAAATTGTACGAAAGAAAATATAAAAATAATCGCTAAAGGATGCCGATTTTAAGAAAAAAAGTTGTATCTTTGCAGGCCGGATTGCAATAAAAATGCATCAAAGGAACAAAGAAAGGATCAATAACAAATAGTAACAGAATAAATATGAAAGTAACAATCATTAGAGACAAAGGCGAGCGCGAAGTGGTGAATCGCGAGGAACTGATCAGCGTGGCAGGGCTGATCCAGAAGGGTTGGCGCGAGAAAAGCGTGCTTCATTTGAGAGAGTTGTACCATCTGATTACGGTGGAACGGCAGGAGGACGGACGGGTGAAGACCAATCTGAAAGGCGGCATCCAACTGGAGCGGATCTGTTTTGCCAGCGAGTTCGACAACTATCGCGGAGAGCGTCGGCAGTTGGGGTATAACGGGCTCGTGGTGATAGAGAAGAACGGGCTGGAGACATACGAGCAGGCTGTGGAGATCAGGAACAAGGTGAGCAGGATGCCACAGACGGTGATGGCGTTTCTGGGGGCATCGGGAAAGAGCGTGAAGATTGTGGTGAGGGGAGAGTTGTTCAGACCACTACAAGAGCAGGATCAGAGCGTAGATCAGACCACCCCGCCTAAAGGCACCCCTCCTACTCAGGAGGGGAAACAGTTACCAACAGGCGAGGAGGAAATACGGCAGTTCCACCATAATATATACGAGACGGCGCGACAGGCCTATCAGAGCCAGTTCGGGATAGAGATAGAGTATCTGGAGCCGCGACTCGACAGGACGGTCTACATGAGTGCCGACCCAGAGATCTACTTCAACCCTGAGGCGATGCCCTTCTATGGCGACGCACAGCCGAAGGAGCCTATCGAGCGTGTGAATATTTCTGACAAAAGCGACAGCCTGATGCCTGGGCGAACCCTCAACCGCACCTACCGTCTGAACTGGCTTTTCATCGTGGAGAACGTGCTCGGAAAGGCATTAGAACTGCCTGATGCCGACCGTCAGGAGACACTGCTGATGATGGTGGCCAGCGCCTGTCTGGCAGAAGGAATCCCGATGGCAAGGGCTATCGCGATGACACTCGAGCACCCCATTCTCAACAGCGACGAACTGCTCGTCAGAAAGACCTTTTCAGCCGTCTATACCGTCAGCCTGCAGGAGGACTATCTCGAGAAGCACAAGCCGAAGCCGTTGGCGAGCGTGCCCAAGGAGACCATTCAAGCGATGCAGACGGAAATCTTCCTGAACGCCAACTTCGAACTGCGCAAAAACCTGATGACCGGCGTGGCCGAATATCGCGAGAAATACGCTGAGGATCAGACGTTTAAGCCGTTGACCGAGGAGGTGCGCAACGATATGACGCTCAGGGCGATGGAACTCGGTCTGAAGTCGTGGGACAGGGACGTGAACCGCTTCATCGACTCCACCCGCATCGTACAGTACGACCCTGTGAACACCTGGCTCGACAAACTGCCACAATGGGACGGTCACGATCATATCAAGGATCTCGCAGCCCGTGTGCCGACCTCGCAGCCTCATTGGGAGATGTATCTGAGGATGTGGCTCGTCGGCATGGTGGCCCAGTGGCGCGAGAGCGATAAACAGCTGACAGGCAACGCGTTAACGCCGCTGCTGATAGGCCGTCAGGGGTGTGGAAAGACCCGTTTCTGCAAGATCATCCTGCCTCAGGAACTGCGCGACTACTACAACGATAAGCTGAACTTCAAGAACGAGTTCGACCTGAATATCGCGCTGACCTCGTTTGCCATCATCAACCTCGACGAGTTCGACAAGACCTCCAACGGTCAGCAGATTGTGTTGAAATACCTGCTGAGCACCAGCGACGTGAAGTTCCGTCCACCCTACGGCAAGACCATCAAGCAGTTTCGCCGCTACACCTCGTTCATCGGCACCACCAACCAGCAGAAGCCCCTCGTGGATCCTACGGGTTCACGACGGTTCGTCTGCGTGGGGGTCACAGGCAACATCGACTTCAGCGACACCGTCGACCATCGCCAGCTCTTTGCCCAGGCCCTATACCTATTTAATAATAAGGAGCGCTTCTGGCTGAACGACGACGAGATAGCCAGGCTGATCCGTGAGAACGAACCCTTCCAAAGGCTTAACGACCTGGTGGAGATGATTGGCGAGACCTTCCGCAAGCCGAAGCCATCGGAGCAGCCCCGCTGGTGGAGTCTGAAAGAGATAGCCCAAGTGCTCTCCAAACGCTATGCGAACTACGACCCCAAGACCAGCTATCAGAAACTGGGCCGAGCGCTGAGCGACCAGCAGTTTGACTTCGAGACCGATCGAAAAACATCAGGACACTACTACAAGATTATCGAAAGGGACAGTGTTTGATAAGGGACAAACACCTATTTAATGCTAACCACGATTTGCACGAATTAGACGAATTATTAACCACAGATTTCGCAGATTTCACAGATACATTAGTGTGTGCAACAATTCGTTTAATTCGTGTAATTCGTGGTCATTTTTATTTCTTCACAGGGACGAAACACTCCCAAGTCTGATCATCATAGAAGACTCGGATTTCAGTTACGCGCCGTTGCGGTTTGTCAATGATTTTTACCTCCGTCCGTTCAATTTCCGGACGTGTACTTTTTACACTATTAAAAGAATAAGGTGCCTGAGGCCCCTGTTGCGGAGTAGGAGACTGGGGCTGATCAAAATCGAGCATTGGACTTTGAACGATCTGACCACCATTTACCCCTCTTTCTTCAGCAGATAACAGGCTGTCAGCAGGGGTGGAAGAGCTGATATACATCTCTCCCGTGCCAAACATCAGCCAGTCGGTACTGATGTTAGGAATTTTCTTTTTGATGGCTTCCACCACGCTAAGGGTAGGACGGGTACGTTCATTATAGATGCTGCTCAGGGTGGCAGGAGCCAGGCCGATGAAGTCTGCAAACACCTGTTGAGTCATGTGCTGAGACTCCATGATTTGACGGATTCTATCCTTCATATTTCTGATCGGTTACTATTTGAGGGCATTTAGCCGGTTGTTTCTTTCAGTTTACAAAGGTAAAGCAAAATTTTGAATTAAACAAGAAACTAAGAAAGAATTTAGATTTTTAAACTTTTGATTTATGGTTTTAGATTTCCAAATGTAATCCCATGGAGTATTCAAATTTAGCTTCACAATCACAAACCCGAATTTACATGAATAAAGTATTACAAAGCTATTTTGGAATGGCGAATACCTAAATAACTGGTTATAAATAAGGTATTTATGATAGATTTAGAAAAATAAGACGTATATGCAGGTTCTGAGGGGGGGTGAATATGTGAAATATTTGCACTATTTTTGTACAATTTGTTATAACTAACTGATTTTAAGATAGATAAATACATCATAATATGTATGCATATTTATTAATGTGATTTATTGAATCCGAATGTTTCTGTTTGCATATTTAAATATTAACCTTCAAATATTGCTATTGTTTTGTGAATTTACACTTTTAAATCACAAATATACCCTATCTGTGCTTTAGGTTTACAACTTCAAATGCAGAATTCTAAACCTTAAAGAATGTGAAACACAAATTTCGTTGAATGCGTTTTTTGAAATTTCGCCATTTCTCGAGTATTCTGGATAACGGGAGGAATCTCTGGAAATACGCGAATTTTGAAGGGTCAGAAATCACCTGAAACCCCTTATTTTATCGGCATTTGAGCCTAAAAAAAGCACTCTCGAAAAGTGCTGTTTTAGGAAATTCTAGAAGAAAAAGGAGGGTGTTTTTAATGCAAAATGTAAAAAATCAGTTCCTTCATCAGCTCGCCAGGACCCGTACTGGGGTTATCCAAGCCTTTACTTTTGGCATCTATCTCGCGTATCTTGGAAATAATCTGCATCACTTTCATTCCAGTATAGTTTCGCATGCCAGTCATGTAGTCCTTGGCAGCCCATGGTGATCGCATTTCCAACCACTCTGCTACAGCCTCCTGGCTCTTCGGATTTGGCGAATAATACGAAATCATCAAATTCTGGAAGTAATTGAAGAGCAACGGGAGAAAAGAGTAGATGCTACCCGCCTTCGGATTTTCGTCAAAATATTTGATTATCTGATTTGCCTTATAAACATTACGGTTCACGATGGCATCACGCAGCTCGAATCCATTGAACTCCTTGCTCACCCCGATCTGGTCCTCGACCACTTGCGGGGTTATTTTCTTATCCTGCTCGGGCAACGACAACACCACCTTATCAAGTTCGCTGGTGAGTCGGCTCAGGTCTGCGCCAATGTTATCTGCAATCATCTGAGTGGATTTCACGTCGATGCTCACCTCTCGGGCCTTGAGATAGTTTTCGATAAAGGCGGGCAGATCCCTGTCGCGCAGTTTTTTGCTCTCAAAGAGGACACCTGCAGCCTGAATGCTCTTCACATATTCCTTCTTCCTTCCATCGATGGTGCCATTCTTATGACACATCACCAGCACCGTGGAAGGCATCGGCTGTTTGAAGTAACGCTCCAGAGCTTCCGTATTCTTCACGTTCTGCGCCTCCTTGACAATGATCACCTGCCGTTCGGCCATCATCGGATACCTCCGAGCGGCATCAGCAATCTGTGAGGCAGTCACATCGGAGCCGAAAAGGATTGTCTGGTTGAAGTCACGCTCTTCTGGCTGTAATGCATGCTCGGCGATATAGTCGGCAATCCGATCGATATAATAAGGTTCATCACCCATCAGATAATAGACAGGAACGTATTTCCCTGCCTTCAAATCGGCCATTATGGTGTCGAAACTTACATTTTTTGCCTCAGCCATTGCGTTATTTCGATTATTATTTGTACTTTTGCGCTTGCAAAGTTAGCGTAAATCGAGCAAAATACAAAATAATCTCGATTATTTTTATTTCCGAGACGCAGCCAAAGCTATCAAAAAGTGACAGAAATGTTTCAATTAAACCTACCTCCATACCCCATCAGAATACAAGAGAAGGGGGATAGACACCAAATTTTCGACATTCTACGTCGAAAATGGGTCGCTCTGACACCAGAGGAATGGGTTCGCCAGCACTTCACCCACTATCTGACAGAGCATAAGGGCTATCCTAAGGGCCTGCTGGCAAACGAGGTGGAGCTGCGTATCGGAGAGAAGCGTCTGCGCTGCGACACCTTATTATATAATAAGGAGCTGCGACCAAGAATGATTGTTGAATACAAGGCTCCCACGATACAAATACAGCAGAAGACTTTCGACCAGATTACGGTCTACAATCTTCTGCTGAAAGTGGATTATCTCATAGTCAGCAACGGTCTACATCACTACTGCTGTAAGATGGACTACGAGCACCAGTCTTACCAGTTCCTACGCGACATTCCAGACTACGAAACTCTTTAACAATCGAATTACTCCATATCGTCGGCATCAGTCACTTTCTTCGACGTAGCTGACTTACGGATAGCGCGCTTACGCGGCTTCTTCTCCTCGCCTGTCGCCTTGTCGATCTTCACGCCTGCCAGCTCCGGGTCGATCAAGATGCGGCCGCAGTACTCACAGACGATGATCTTCTTGTGCATCTTGATGTCGAGCTGTCGCTGAGGCGGGATCTTGTTGAAGCAGCCACCGCAGGCATCACGCTGCACATAGACGATACCCAGTCCGTTGCGGGCGTTTTTACGGATGCGCTTGAACGAGGTAAGCAGGCGGCTCTCGATCTTTGACTCAAGATCCTTCACCTTTTCTTTCAGTTTATCCTCCTCGGCGCGGGTTTCTGTCATAATCTCCTCCAGCTCGTTCTTCTTCACCTCGAGGTCGCTCTGTCGCTCGCTGATCAGCTCCTCGCTGGCGGTGAGTTCCTCCTGCTTCTCGGCGATGCGATTCTTGGCCTCGCGGATCTTCTTCTTGCAGAGTTCTATCTCGAGTGTCTGGAACTCAATCTCCTTGCTCAACATGTCGTACTCACGGTTGTTCTTCACCTCGTTGAGCTGACTCTGATAGCGCTCCACGCTGGCCTCGGCCTCGGTAATCTCGCCGTTCTTCAGCGTGATGGCATGCTGGAACTCATCAATCTCGCTCTTGATTTTCTCCACGCGAGTGGTAAGGCCTTCGATTTCGTCCTCAAGGTCCTGCACTTCCAGAGGCAGCTCACCTCTCAATGCACGCTTCTCGTCGATCGACGAAAGGGCAGTCTGAAGCTGATAGAGGGTCTTCAGTCTCTCTTCTACTGACAAGTCTGTAGGGTCTTTCTTTGCCATAACTTTTAGCTTTTACAATTAAAATTACTATATATACACTTTTTATTTACAGATACAATATCGGATTCGTGCAGGTCTCTGCGATGAAAGTTTCCACTTCAGGACAGTTTCTGCGGATGATTTCCTCAAAGATTTCCGGCGTGAACTGCTCACTCTGATAGTGTCCGATGACACATATCTGAATCTGCTGCTCATAGCCGAAATACTGATGATAGTGCATCTCGCCTGTGACGAATGCGTCAGCCCCGGCCCTTAGGGCATCGTCGAGCATGAAATCGCCAGCCCCGCCACAAAGCGCCACCTTACTGACCGGCCTTCTCAGCAGTTCGTTGCACATGGCGCACTCCACGCCGAAGGCCTTCTTCACGGCGAGCACGAAGTCGTCGGCAGCCTGCGGCTCAGGGAGCTCGCCTATGATGCCGCTCCCCGCCTCTACGCCTTCAACGGTCTTCGGCTGTAGGAATCCGACATTCTGCAGTCCGAGTCTCTGGGCCATTTTATAATTCACTCCGCCCTGGGCATTGTCCATGTTCGTATGCATCGACACGACGCAGACTCCCTCACGGATGGCTTTCATCACCGTGCGCTGCACATCAGTAAGGTCGCTGATGGTCTTGAGCCCTCGGAACAACAGGGGATGGTGGCTGACGATGAGATTGCAGCCTTTACGGACAGCCTCGTCGATAATCTTCTCCGTGACGTCCAGACATAATAATGCCCCTGAAACCTCCGTCTCTGTCAGTCCAACCTGCAGGCCAGCATTATCCCAGCTTTCCTGAAGGGGCAGAGGCGCGAAACGTTCAAGGGCGCTCAGCACTTCTTTTATTTTCACGCTGCAAAGGTACATAAAAAGAATAAGAATAAGGAAAGAAACGAGAATTATTTGATTATTTTAAACCAAATAAATGCTTTTCGACGACGAACGGCACAAATTACACGGATTGCTTCACACTATAGACTCCATGACTCTACGCAATCCTGCGGCTAATAATTCGTGTAATTCGTGCCATTCGCAGTCCGATATTACCAGTCGCTGAGACTGGCAGTGGCCTCTACCCTCTGCTCTGTGGCATCGTCGAGCGCTGGGAAGAAATCGATACCCGTCAGCCGCTCTATCTCGTCAACGCTGCGCACTGCCTCCCGCCTTGACTGCTTGACGCCCTCGTTGCGATAGACAAATCCGATGGCTTTCGGACGGCCTTTGCGGCACAGGATTACCTTGAAGAAAGCATCGGGGACCCACACCTTGTTGCGGCCAATGGTCTTCGGCGTGCCCTGATTGCTACGGCCTACAATATAACGGCTGTCGGCGCCCGAGTACAACGGGCCGCAGACAATGTCGACAGCCCCATACTCGCGAGCCCAGTCGCGGCATTGTATTTCCAGGTCGTTCCACTCATACTTGTTCAGTCCGTGGTTCTGCGGGCAGATATTGGTGAAGAAGAACGACTCCGTCATCGCCTGCTGATCCCACTTATTATCGCCAGCGGGGCACATATGTCCACGATCGTAGCGCGAGTTGAAATAGTCGTTGTCTGTAGCCCGCGGAGCCTTCACACTCTCATCCTCCGTGAACACCTCGCGGCCACGCTGCTGAGAGCCGTAGGTGTGATCTTTCGTCAGGTGCCACGCCACCCAGTTGGGGTTCTTCGTCTTGCTGTTGTACGACGTCGTGTAGCCTTTCCGCCTGAGTATCTGCTCCGGGCGGTCCTTCAGCGGGGCCGGCATCTCGTACATCACAATGGTCTTCGCCCGCTGAGCCTGGCCTACAGTAGCCTGCGACTGCGCCTCGGCAGCACCAGCCACATTCGCCGACACGAACTCCGCCTGAGTTGCCTGCCCCCCACTTCTTCCGTCCTTGCACGACAACATCGCCATCGCCAGGACCGTCATTCCGATCAGATTCAAATATTTCTTCATACAGGCTGCAAAGTTACAACTTAGAATGCAAAAGACCAAAAAAAATTGAGTTAAATCCAAAACCGTATTATCAACTTTTTCCGCCCTCGGCCTTAGTTGCCCTCGAAGTCCACCAGTCGTAGAAAAAGATGGTGATGCCGAGGGAGAGGATGGAGGCAGCGACGCTGCCGACAATCATACAGAGCATGATGAAGAAGGCATTGATTGGCGTCATGCCGCCAAGCAGGATGCCGCCTAAAAGCAGAGGCATCGTGAAGAGTCCCAGCGCGGAGAGATTGGCCATCGTAGGCGAGATGACAGCCAGTAAACTGCGGCGCAGGAAGGGCAAGAGCGCCTTCAGATGGGTATGACCGTTGCCCCGCAGAAATTCATACTGCTCCTTATCGGCCTTGAGGGCAGTGACGTAGGTGTTCAGCCCGCGTACCATCATCATCGTGGCATGGCCTAACAGCAAGGCCGTCACAGGCACGAACCACCTGGCTGCAAAGGCTCTGACAGGGAAGACGGCTCCCAGCAGCCACAACCCGACGACGATCACGCCCAGAAAGAGCCCTGCAGCGACCGTAACCAATGGGACGGACTTGCAGCGCCTCTGCACCCAGAAGGCCGACAGGGCGGACATCGCCAGGAGCCAGGCGCCAGAGAGCCAGGCACTGTCGACACGTATCAGGCCCCACACCATCAGACAGACCGCCAGCAGCTGCACCATCATGCGGCCGACGGCCAAACCAAAAGACTTGAGCATCTGGCGCTCCAACAGATAGAGAGCCCCTGCGGGAATCAGCAGCAAGAGCAGTCCAAGAACGGTATGTATGACTAATCCTGTATCCATTTTCGTATTTGGTCTAAGTCGATTACTTGACTGGCTTGCGCCACAACCTGAGGCCTACGGCTGGCAATCAGTACAGTCTTCCCCTGTGCGGCCTGCTCCTTCAGAAGGGCAATCATCCTCAGCGTGAGCTCAGGCGAGAGATGGGCGGCAGGCTCGTCGGCAATAATGATCCGACGTTCGGCAGTCTCCCTGACGGTGCGCTCCGCCAACAGGCAGATATCCTCTGCCGCCAAAGGCTCCGGCTCGCGCTCAGGCTCCACGGAGGGCAGCACAGCGTTCCAGACGCTATACTCCTCGGCCTCGCAGACAGGTGCCTCTGGAGCCCTGAGCTGATGGGCCAGCATCTGCATCTGCTGGGGCAGATAGACCATCATCTGGCGGAAGGCGTGGGCAGAGCGGACGGTGAGCAGCTCGCCATCTACACTCACAAACCCCTTAGCGACAGGTACGAAGCCCATCAGCGTACGGATAAATGTGGTCTTGCCAGAGCCTTCTGAACCCGTCAGGCAGGTCAGCTCCCCGTCTTTGGCGATGAACGAAAGGCCCTCTACCAGCACCTTGCCGCCGATGGCAATTGTAGCGTCCTTAACCTCTAACATTGTGACAACACTTATTTTTTGGTGCAAAATTACAAATTATTCTCAGAGTTTTTGTACCTTTGCAGCAAATTTTTGATTTTGAGCATAAAAATTAATACTCAGACATGGCGGCTGCCAGCCGAATGGGAACCGCAGTGGGGCGTACAGCTGACCTGGCCGCACGCCCATACCGACTGGGCTCCGATGCTCGACGAGATCACCGCCACCTACGAGGAAATAGCCCGCGAGATCGCCAAGCGAGAGCAGCTGCTCGTCGTTGTCCCCGAGGGCGAAGACCTCTCTCTCCTCGCTTCTCACCTCCTCCCCCTAAGATCCAACGACACCTGGGCCCGCGACCACGGCTTCATCACCCTGATTGACGACGAGGGGCATGCCCGCCTGCTCGATTTCAGATTTAATGGCTGGGGAGAAAAGTTCGCCGCAGAACTCGACAACGCCATTAACCGCCAGCTCTATGACCATGGGGCCTTGCAAGGCGAATACGTGGACTGCCTTGACTTTGTGTTGGAGGGCGGAAGCATCGAGAGCGACGGTCAGGGCACGATATTCACCACCTCAGGCTGCCTGCTGGCGCCCCATCGCAACCAGCCCATGACAAAGGAGGAAATAGAAATCCGGCTGAAGCGCGACCTCCACGCCAAGCGCATCCTCTGGATAGACCACGGCTCGCTGACTGGTGACGATACTGACGGACATATCGACACTCTGGTACGCGTCTGCCCCGACGACACCTTATTATATATAGGCTGCGACAATCCCAGCGACGAGCAATACGATGAGCTGCAGCAGATGGAAGATCAGCTTAAGACCCTGCGCACCCTCGACGGCAGGCCCTACAGGCTGCTCAGGCTGCCAATGCCACGTCCCATCTACGACGGTGCAGACTGCCTGCCAGCCACCTATGCCAACTTCCTCATCGTCAACGGAGCCGTGCTTTGTCCCACCTACGCCCAGCCCGACCTCGACGCCGAGGCCCTGCGCCTCATCGGCGAAGCCTTCCCCAACCGCGAGATTGTAGGCATCGACTGCAGAAGCATCATTAAGCAGCATGGCAGCCTGCATTGCTGCACCATGCAATTCCCCAGAACATAATGAAAGACTGACAAAATGAAAGAACTGAAGATTGGATTCCTGCAACAGCACAACACCGCCGACACGAAAGACAACATCCTGCGACTGGCAGAGGGCATCAGCGACCTTGCCAAGCGGGGCGCACAGCTCATCGTACTCCAAGAGCTGCATAACTCACTATACTTCTGTCAGACAGAAAGCGTAGACAACTTTGACATCGCCGAACCCATCCCCGGCCCCTCAACGAAACTCTTTGGCGAACTGGCCCGTCAGTTTGGCATCGTCATCGTCACCTCACTCTTCGAGCGCCGTGCCGCCGGACTTTACCATAACACCGCCGTGGTGCTCGAGCGCGACGGCTCCATCGCTGGGGCATACCGCAAGATGCATATCCCCGACGACCCCGCCTACTACGAGAAATTCTACTTCACCCCCGGCGACCTCGGCTTCCATCCCATCGACACATCGGTAGGCCGGCTGGGCGTAATGGTGTGCTGGGACCAGTGGTATCCAGAGGCAGCACGCTTGATGGCCCTTCAGGGAGCTGAGTTGCTCATCTACCCCACCGCCATCGGCTACGAGCCAAGTGACACCGCTGAAGAGCAGCAGCGCCAACGCATGGCCTGGCAGACTGTTCAGCGCGGACATGCCGTTGCCAACGGACTGCCCGTCATCGCTGTCAACCGCGTAGGATTCGAGCCATCCCCTGACAGTTCTAACATTAAAGCTCAAACCTCAGAGTTCTCGGGCATCCAGTTCTGGGGCACCTCGTTCGTCGCAGGCCCTCAGGGCGAGATCATCTACGAGGCCTCGACCGATGAGGAAGAAAGCATCATCGTTGCGCTCGACCTCGCCCACTCAGAACAGGTACGCCGCTGGTGGCCTTTCCTACGCGACCGCCGCATCGATGCCTACGAAGGCATCCTGAGCCGTTTCATTGACAAATAACTTCTTGTTTACATATATAATTATGAGCAACTTATTGAGATTCCAAGTCGTGGAGGAAGCCTTCAAAAAGAAGGCCGTGGAAGTGCCAACACCTTCCGAGCGCCCCTCGGAATACTTCGGCAAATATGTATTCAACCGCGAAAAGATGTTCAAATACCTGCCCTCAGAGGTATACAACAAACTTATCGATGTGATCGACAATGGCGCACGCCTCGACCGCTCGATTGCCGATGCCGTCGCCAACGGCATGAAGCAGTGGGCCGTGGAGAACGGTGCCACCCACTATACCCACTGGTTCCAGCCCCTCACCGAGGGCACGGCCGAGAAGCACGACGCCTTCGTGGAGCACGACGGCAAGGGAGGCATGATGGAGACCTTCAGCGGCAAACTGCTCGTGCAGCAGGAGCCCGACGCCTCGTCGTTCCCCAACGGCGGCATCCGCAACACGTTTGAGGCCAGAGGATACTCCGCCTGGGACCCTACGTCGCCCGTATTCATCATCGACGACACGCTCTGTATCCCCACCATCTTCATTGCCTACACCGGCGAAGCTCTCGACTACAAGGCCCCGCTGCTGCGTTCGCTGCACGCCGTGACAAAGGCAGCCAAAGATGTATGTAGTTTCTTCTACGACGACGTGCGCAAGGTGCAGGTGAATCTCGGATGGGAGCAGGAGTACTTCCTCGTAGACGAAGGCCTCTACTCCGCCCGTCCCGACCTGCTGATGACAGGACGAACCCTGATGGGTCACGAGAGCGCCAAGAACCAGCAGATGGACGACCACTACTTCGGCACCATCCCCGACCGCGTGCAGGCCTTCATGAAAGATCTTGAGATCCACGCCCTGGAACTCGCCATCCCCTGCAAGACACGCCACAACGAGGTGGCCCCCAACCAGTTTGAACTGGCTCCAATCTTCGAGGAGTGCAATCTCGCTGTCGACCACAATATGCTGCTCATGTCACTCATGAAGCGCGTGGCCCGCAACCACGGCTTCCGCGTGCTGCTCCACGAGAAGCCATTCGACGGCATCAACGGTTCGGGCAAACACAACAACTGGAGCCTTACGGCCGAACGTAAAGGCGAAGAGCGCACCCTGCTACATGCACCCGCCAAGGCCGACGCCTCGAACCCTGAGCGCACCGCCAACGAAACCCTGCGCTTCGTCACGTTCATCGTCGAGACACTTATGGCCGTTTATCGGCACAACGGTCTGCTGAAGGCATCCATCATGTCGGCCACTAATGCCCACCGCCTGGGTGGCAACGAGGCCCCCCCAGCCATCATCAGCTCATTTCTCGGCAAGCAGCTCACCGAACTGCTCGACCACATCGAGAATGAGGATGCGAATTCCTCAGTCTTCGCCCTCCGCTCCTCACTCAAAGAGGAGATTGACATCCCGCAGATTCCAGAACTCATCATCGACAATACCGACCGTAACCGCACCTCGCCCTTCGCCTTTACCGGCAACCGCTTCGAGTTCCGCGCACCAGGCTCCTCGGCCAACTGCGCCTCAGCCATGATCGCCCTCAACTCTGCGATGGCCGAAGCCCTGCAAGAGTTCAAGAAGCGCGTCGACCAGAAGATTGCCGAATACGCCGAGCACGCCGAGTTCGCCGAAGGTTCAGGCCACACCGCCAAATTCCATGCCATTCTCGACGTGCTCCGCGAAGACATCAAGACCTGCAAGCCCATCCGTTTCGACGGCAATGGCTATTCTGAGGAATGGGTACGCGAGGCAGCCCGCCGCGGACTCGACGTGGAGAAGTCGTGCCCGAAGATCTTCGAACACTATCTCGACGACTCCAGCATCCATATGTTCGAGGCCACGAAGGTGATGAACCGCAAGGAGCTTGAAGCACGCAATGAGGTAAAATGGGAGACTTACGTGAAGACCGTTCAGATTGAAGCCCGCGTGATGGGCGACCTGTCGATGAATCATGTCATCCCCGTCTCCACCCACTACCAGTCGCAACTCATCAAGAACGTGCAGGGAATGAAGGATGTCTTCCCCACCGACGAGGCCCAGCGCCTCTCGCGCCGCAACCTGAAACTTATCCAAGAGATTGCCGAGCGCACAGAACGTATCGAGCAACTCGTCGAAGATCTCACCGAGGCCCGCCGCGTGGCTAACCGCATCGCCGACATCCATGAGCGCGCTATCGCCTATCACGACACTGTTTGCCCGAAAATGGATGCCATCCGGCATGAGACAGACTGTCTGGAGATGATCGTCGAAGACGGCCTGTGGTCGCTGCCCAAGTACCGCGAACTGCTCTTCATCCGCTAAGACATCCGTGCCAATCGCCATCAGAAGCGGATGAGCTGATGAGCCTGAAGCTTTTGGACGATGGGGATGAGTTGGTCGACAGGTGTGCCGATAATATCGCTGATGGCGATGAGGTCATTACGCCCGTCGGCATAGGCGGTGAAATGCTGCATGGCTCGCACGGCATCGTAAGTGCCCTTCTGGCTGATGGTGGGATAGAGCCCCCGCTTGCCCAACTGCGGCTCACAGGGACAGGTCATCTTATAGTAATGGTTGTGCTCCAGGGCATTGACCACCTTCACCATCACGCCGTAGGAGCCCTGCAGCCCATCCGGACTGATGAGCGTCATATCGTCGGCCGAGGTGTGATATTCCGGATACTCATGATACTTACTGCGGCAAAAGGCACAGACGGGCAACCCTACACCAGCGGAGCCATACTGCCGTTCGTCAGATGCACGCTTCATGAACGAATAGCGGATGTAGTCGGGATAGTGATAGCGCAACACATTACGCAGCACACGGTCTGCCAGCGTATCCTCATATTTCGTGCTGATCATCGAGTAGGTACGGTTGTCGCCCACACAACTGAGTACGAAGCCCGCACTTACATGCTGCCTCATCACCTCAAGGTTAGAAACCTGCGGATTGAAGGTTGAGGGACGGCTGAGGTAGGTTATAGCACCGATTGTCTCAGGCACGATGACAAAGCGATAGGTGTAACGGCGTTGCGGAAGACTCTTCACATAGCGGATAAGGGCGGCCATCAGACAGGGGCCGGAGAGTTCGTTGTTGGCCATCGAGGGATGACAAAGGTATGTGGAAAAGAAGATCTCGTCGTCAGTCTCACCCGGCAGAATAAGTTCACCGTAGGTCAGGCTCCCGTCCTCAAGGGTACTATCGATACATACCTCATAGGTATCGTCCGTCAGCGCCTGCTTCTGTCGCTCACTCATGCAGAATCCCCATCGTTCCTTATAATAAGAGGTGACGTACGGAATCCAGTCAGGCTGGTCGGGCTGGGTATAGACATGCTCTAGAAGTTCCTCGCGGCTCACGGTCTGATGCACAGGCACAGAATAGCCCAGCACATGGAGGTTACAGTTGCGGAAGTCGACAATAGTCTCTCCCCGCATGTTCTTGATCCAACCCCCATGGATGTTCCACTCCCGAGGCACCGTCCAGTCGAATACCTCCGTACCCGAAGGCACCTCGAAGACCTGTATCTCTGGCACCTGTTCACGGATGATACCGAGTGACTGGCGGAAGCCGTCGCCCGTGATGCTGCGGCAGATGGGGAACAGTCTCTCTGCCAACTTGTACATGTAATTGCCTTCAGATGTATTCACGATTTACGATTTTATTTTACAGTTACGGCGGCATAGCAGTTGCGGAGGGCCAGATGACGGTGTACGCTGAAGCCGTTCTTATTGACGCCGTCGACATCGTGGTACTTACCCACGTAGATGCGGTCGCCGTTATGGTCGGTATCGCAGCACCACACGAAATCATGATACCACAGTTTCTCACCGTAGTAGAACCAGCAGGCGAAGAAGGCAAAGGCACAGAGGATGGCCGGCGGGAAAGTGTAATCAGCAGCCATAAGTTGCTCTGGCATCACGGCTCGCGATGCCTCGACCACCTCCCTGCGCAACAGATACCAACGCGACTGGAGAGGTTGGTCGATAAAATCCTCATGCATATACCAGTCTTGATTGTAGAAACAGGGTTCGCTGACATCAGGATCGACCCCAAACACCTCACGAAGGGTTCGGACGGTGACAGGATTGCCGCCAACGGTGGCGACGCCCATCACAAGCAGATAATCGCTTGCACACTGCTCAAGTTGTTCATATGAATAATTTAGTTCGGGTATCGTAAATTCCGTCCCCCACCCCAACCTCTCGAAGAAAGGCTGCAATTCTTCGGGGCCAATCAGATTACGGCCGAACAAATGCTTCAGTCTGTCAAGTTCTTCTCTTTCCATTGCTGATATTCAATTACTTCCTGCGCATTAGCCAAATGGCCAAACTCAGTGTATTTCTCTATTCTAAGGATTTCTGCTTCCAGCCGGTCGAAACGTGTGCCCCACCCTTTGTCTACGAACCAGTCGAGGTTTCTGGCAGGAGCATTATAGAGCGTAATGCCGCTACGAGTATCAAGCACTTCACGCAGGAATGTGAGATAAGCCCTATACTGGTGTTCGTGCGATGCCACCAGAATCAGTTTCTTCCACCCTCGCTGCTGTGCCATCCGCACCACCTCGACAGCCTGCTCGCGGGTATTGAGCGAGCGGTTTTCGTGGATGATATCGCCCTCAGGCACGCCGGCCTCGAGCATCCTTGGCAACACCTCTGAGAAGGGGTAACTGCCGTAGTCGTAGTCGGTGATGTTGCCGCTGAACACTATCTTTGGGGCCATTCCCTGCTTATAGAGGCTGACGGCCTTACGGAAACGGTCGAAACCGTCACCCTCAAGCAGGATAATCGCATCAGAGGGCGACAGACAGTCATTGTCGACTATCGCCAAAATCTTCTCCCTGTCTGTTATCATAGGTCCTCCCAGAAGATAGGATCACGGGCGGGGATGTCCTTGTTGACAGTCTTGCCAATAATAGTCTCCTTAAATTTCGGAGGGATGCCGAGGGCTGGACGTAGCACGTCGATATCCTCGGCAGTGATTACCTGTCCCTTCTTCAACGGACGCTTGGCATAGAGGCAACGACGCTGTACAAACACCGTCTCACCTTCCTCGGCAACGACCTCCTTGCGGGTAGAGCCCATCGCACGCTCCACTTCGCGGATGGAGTCGACCATGAACTTGAACTCCTGCGGCTCCATCGAATGGGGATGGTCAGGTCCTTTATCGGTCTTGTCGAGCGTAAAGTGCTTCTCGATGACCCGACCGCCCAACACGACGGAAGCCAAAGCCACCACATGGCCAGGAGAATGATCAGAGTAGCCCGTCAAGCAGTCGAAGGCACTCTGGTAGGTCTTCAGCACGTTCACGTTGGCGCTATCGATCTTCGAGGGGTAGTTGGTGATACACTGCATGAGCACGAGGTCGCGATTGCCCGTCTTCTCGATTGTGCGCACGGCCTCGTCGATCTCCGACATCGTGGCGTCACCAGTAGCCAGCATCACGGGAATGCCCTTGCGAGCCGTATAGTCAAGCATTTCAAGCCAGGTAATCTCACCTGATCCAATTTTAATGAACGGCAGTTTCATGTCGGCACAGAGGTCAATGGCTTCCTTGAAATAGGGCGAGGTGGAGAAGTCGATGCCCACCTTGGCACAATAGTCGGCCACCTCCTGGTGCCACTCTATGGGGAACTCCACGTCGCGGAACACCTCCGTGACGGTGCGCCCCCAAGAGCCGTGTACACCGTGGAGGGTCATCTTCGAGAAGCCCCCCTCGGAGACGATGCTCTCGGCCTTGAAAGTCTGGAATTTGGCGCAGTCGGCACCAGCCTCCTTCGCGGCGTCGATGAGACGCTTGGCCTTGTCGAGACTGCCGTCGAAGTTTCCACCGATCTCGGCGATGAAATAAGTGGGATAGTCCGGACCTATCATCCGGTTACCAATCTTGATGTTCTTGTTAAAGTTCAGCATATTCTATTTTTTGTTTACTGTTTACTGTTTACGGTTTACAGTTGATTACTCTGACAGAGCAGAACGGTCTCCAGTCATATCATCTGTAAACTGTAAACCGTCAACTGTAAACAAAAGATTACCTTCTTGCGATGAGGTCGCCCTCCTTCTGTTCGACATCGTCGTTGAGATGGCTCACGTCGGGATGGGCGGCAAGCCAGGCGTAGATACGCTCATTGGCGATGGGAGCACCGTCGTAGAGGGCATCATAGATGCGCTGCGCCAGGGCATAGTCGTGGTCGGTATCCACCGTCAGGCGGTAGTGGCCGACCTGCGGCAGATGATAAGGCACACGCTTCACACGGAACCGTTCGGGATGGGTATACAGATAAGGCGTCACATGCTCACGCTCACGGTCACTCTCTGCCATACGGTAGGCCTCCTCGAGCCCTTCGGCATAGAACACCTCCACGCCCGTCCCTAAGGGCGCACCCTCAGAAGAGACATAGTCGCAATCGGTCAGACCCTCTATCTGACGGTCTGCCTGTAGCCAGTCTACAAAGGGATTGTCGCTCGTGGCCCGAACCACGACCTCCGGCCGATACTGACGGATGCAGCCGATGAAACGCTCCTGCACATTGTCCTCCGAGCCCCGGAACGAGGGGATGCCCCGCTCCTTCAAGAACTGCTCCAACTCGTCGTTGCGTGCACCTGTAGGAATGGCAAACACCACCCGGTCGATATGCCGGCTCAGGCTCAGGCGCTCGTAGACATGCTCGGCAATCGTCTTCCCACCCTTGCCCAGCGGCATGATCACCTTATCAGGAAGCCTCGACGACGTCAGCCGCGCCTGTACTATACATAATACCTTTTCCACTTTCCTCAATTTTACCATATCGTCCATCCCCCGTCTACCTGAATGTTCTGTCCCACTACATAGCGCGAGGCATCGGAAGCCAGGAAGAGCACAGCCCCCTTCAAGTCCTCCGGGTCACCCAGGCGGTGCGAAGGGTTCTTGTCTCTCAGACGGTCTGCAAACACCTTGTTCTCCTGCACCTTCGGCGAGGGGAACGGTCCCGGAGAGATGCTGTTCACCCGGATGCCCCGCTCGATGAGATAGGTTCCGAAATAGCGGGTAGTCTGGATGACACTCGCCTTGGCCGCGCTGTAATTCACCGGAATGAGCGATGCCTCGCATGGTGGTTCATAGACGGCGAGGTATGGCGACACGATGCCATACATCGACGCGATGTTCACGATCGAGCCCCCCTTTTTCATGAATGGCAGCACCTCGCGGATACACTTATACGTGCTGCCTGCTATGCCGTCGATACAGCGGGCCCAGTCGTCGTCGGTCAGATCCTCCGACCGCTTGCCGATACCAGCGTATTGGGCGGCATTGTTTATCAGCACATCGATAGATCCTGTTTCGGCCGCCACTTGGGTGAAGGCCTTCCGGATGCTCACGGAGTCCATGATATCAATCTCGACAAAGTGCAGGGGCGCATCAGCACCAAACACCTTCTCAAACTTATCATGACTGGTTCCTGCCACATATACCAGTGCTCCGGCATCAGCCAGAGCCATGGTCATCGCCCGTCCCAGATGACCGCAGCCACCTGTGATCAGGGCCGTCCTGCCTTTCAGCGAAAACAATTCCAACGTGTTCATACACTTCCTAAAATCCGGCGCAAAGATACGAATTTAAAACGAGAACCGAACCTCTCCGGCGGATAATGGCCGATTAATTAGGAATTATTAATGCTATTTTGGATGTATAGTACTGTTTGAAGTCCGTCCACTTATAATAAGGGTAGCAGTTCGTAGTTACCGGCAGCCTGGCCTCCTGACCGTTCAACAGGCACTTCACGAGGATGTCGTCCGAGGCCTTTCTGCTACGATAAAACACAAGTTGAATGTTCGAGGCCTTACCCGTCTGCCAGTTCTGGTAGCAGTTCTTCACTTCGTACGGGTCCTCGGGGTCCTTGTCTGCCCCATTGATGCCCATGAGTACCGTCAGAGGGCCAAGACAGGTATCGTGGCCGAAGCGGAGGTCGGCGATGCGGTCGCTGCTGCCGTCAAGCACGGCCTGGGCCTTGGCAATGATGTCCTCAAGGATGGGGATCGTCTCATACTGCGGTCCGAACACCCAGGAATAGGATCCGAGGTTCGACTGCTCCCACTGGGCAGCCATCTCCTCGTCGCTGACCAGTCCTTCCATCATCCCCTCATGGCCGATGCTGGGCAGCGAGGTGTAGAGGTTGATGAGGTTGCTGCCGATACGTTCCAGATTGCCAGGCAGCGAGTCGGTGCTGGAGAAGGTGCGCCTGACGACGACATCCCGCAGCGACTCATCAAAAGTAAACCTGTCCTTGTTCTTCTCCCACCGCGGCGTAGCCTTCGGCCACTGGCGCTTCTTCGGGTTCTGACGGTCGCTGGGCACCACGCCGTCGAGCGTGAAGCGCGATGACTGTTCCCGAATCTCGATGGCGGGGTTGCACTGTACGAGTTCCTGACAGAACGACGACATGCTGAGCACGCAGCGCCCTGAGAGCGACGAGATAGCCAGCACGTTGCCCCCCTTCCTGAACACCTCCGGGAAGTTGTCATACATGGTCCGCGCGATCTTCTGGTGCTGCTCCCAGCCAAGGTCGGAGAGTTCGCTCACGCCCGTCTGCAGTTCCTCCCTGGCAGCCATGAACTTTTGGAAGAAGGCCTCACCAGCCGCCGTCAGTTGTCCCCGCTCGTGTGCCTTCGTCAGCAGGTTGGCCAACTCCTGATAGAGCATCGCGTTCCAGTAGTATCGCGAGCCATGACGGCCGTAGTGGCTGATGTAGAACGGCTTGTAGCCCTTCGGGGCCTTCGTCAGCCGATGGTCGGCAAACGAGTACGGATAGTCAGTACCGTACGATTTCCTCGGGTCGGCCTTCAGTTGGTCGAGCACAGCATTCCCCTGAGCCCCTGCCGTCAGGGCCAGCAAGAGAAGCATCACAATGGTTAGATTCCTTTTCATACCTTTTTAATTAATAAAAATGAATAGTCGCCACAAAGATAATCATTTATCCTCAAATATCACATACTTAGCACTCTTTTTTTGGTTATTTCATAGTTTTCGCTTATCTTTGCACCGGATTTAACTAAGTACACAGATGAACAACAGGCTGACGATACTGACCATTACGGGCTCCGACGGTACGGGCGGTTCCGGGGTACAGGCCGACATACGCTGTATCAACGAGTTAGGAGGACAGGCGACCTCTGCCATCACCTCTATCACCGTACAGAACACCCTCGGCATCCAGGAATTCTACGACCTGCCAGCCGCGACCGTCCGTGAACAGATAGAAGCCATCCTCAACGACCTGCAGCCCCAGGTGGTCAAGATCGGCCTGCTCCGCCGCATCGATGTGGTAGAGGTCATCGTGGAACTGGTGCGCAAGTATCGCCCCCGGCACGTCATCTATGCCCCCGTGCTCCATTCCACCCGCGGCGAACTGCTCGTAGAGCCACAGGTGTATCACGCCATCGAGCAGATGCTCATCCCCCTTTGCACCATCGTGCTCGAGCCCTCAGACCTGCCCGTGAGCATCAGGAAGCATGGTCATGCCAACCAGTTCTCGGCAGCCCTGGCCTTCTATCTCAGCGGCGGTGAGAGCCTCAACGAAGCCATGCTCCATGCCCGCCATTACCTGAGCCAGGCTCCTAAGGGCTATACAGAGGACAGCAGCAGGGCCGGCGAACTTTACAACCTCTTCCTTGGCGCTATCGACAGATTCTGCCACCGCTATGGCGACGTGGCCTTCTACGCAGAGCAGTTAGGCGTGAGTCCGCGCTACCTGGGACAAGTAACCCGCTCGATCGCCAACCGCTCGCCCAAGGCGATCATCGACGAGCGTATCACCGAAGAGATCACAAGCCTGCTCACCACCGGCAGCAAGCCGCTTAAGGAGATCGCACTGGCCCTTGGTTTCTCCTCGCAAGCCCATCTGTCGCGCTATTACAAGAAACAGAAAGGCATCGCCCCCAGCGAGATACGCAAGGGGGTGAAGACCTGAGAGAGGGATTTACCCAGATTGAGTTTTCGTTTATCAAAACGCGAAGTCCGTTTGCCCATATCGCGGATAAGCCGTTACTTTGCAGCCGTTTTTAATCAACCAAACTGCAAAGAAAAAATGGAAACAAACGCAAGACAAGACTTGAACCGCCAACTGGCTCAGATGCTGAAGGGCGGTGTGATTATGGACGTGACGACGCCCGAGCAGGCCCGTATCGCCGAGGAGGCAGGTGCCTGCGCTGTGATGGCCTTGGAGCGCATCCCCGCCGACATCCGCGCCGCGGGGGGCGTGTCGCGAATGAGCGACCCCAAGATGATCCGCGGCATCCAGGAGGCCGTCACCATCCCCGTGATGGCCAAGTGCCGTATCGGCCACGTCGCCGAGGCCCAGATCCTGCAAGCCATCGACATCGACTACATCGACGAGAGCGAGGTGCTGAGCCCTGCAGACAACATCTACCACATCGACAAGACCCAGTTCGACGTGCCCTTCGTCTGCGGCGCCAGGAACCTGGGCGAGGCCCTGCGGCGCATCGCCGAGGGCGCCACGATGATACGCACGAAAGGCGAGCCGGGCACGGGCGACGTGGTGCAGGCCGTCAGCCACATGCGCCAGATGCAGAGCGAGATACGCCGGCTGGTGTCGATGGGCGACGACGAACTGTTCGAGGCCGCCAAACAGTTGCAGGCGCCTTACGAACTGGTCAGGGAGGTGCACGAGCAGGGGAAGTTGCCCGTGGTGAACTTCGCCGCCGGCGGCGTGGCCACGCCGGCAGACGCAGCGCTGATGATGCTGCTGGGCGCCGAGGGCGTGTTCGTGGGCAGCGGCATCTTCAAGAGCGGCAACCCCGCCAAGCGCGCCGCAGCCATCGTACAGGCCGTCACCAACTATCACGACGCCAAGATGCTGGCAGCACTCTCCGAAGACCTGGGCGAGGCGATGGTAGGCATCAACGAGCAGGAGATCGCCCTGCTGATGGCAGAGCGAGGAAAGTGAATCCTGAGACATGAATCCTGAATCCCGAAACATGAATCCCGAAACATGAGAATAGCAGTATTAGCCCTGCAAGGGGCATTCATCGAACACGAGCAGCGACTGCGACAACTGGGAGCCGAGACCTTTGAGGTGCGCCAGCTGAAAGACTGGGAGCAGCCCAAAGACGGGCTCGTCCTGCCCGGCGGCGAGAGCACGGTGCAGATGCGCCTGCTCTCCCGGCTGGGGCTCCTCGGCCCCGTGCGCGAGGCCATCGCCGGGGGGCTGCCCGTGCTGGCCACCTGTGCCGGCATGATCCTGCTCTCCGAAGGGCGCCTGGGCACGATGGACATCCGCGTGCTCCGCAATGCCTACGGCCGGCAGTCAGGCAGTTTCCACACCACGGGCAGCGTCGAGGGCGTCGGCCGTCACGTGCCGATGACCTTCATCCGCGCACCCTACATCGAGCGCATCCTCTCCGACCGCCCGCAGCCCGTCGCCAACGTCGGCGGCCACATCGTCGCCGCCCGCCAGGGCAATCAGATTGCCACTGCCTTCCACCCCGAACTCGATCCCGACCCGAGGCTTCACCAATACTTCCTCGACATCTGCGCCGAGCGCAGGCCCGCCGAAGTCTAAGAAACGACAGGTTCCCCGGCTGCGGCACTCAGAGGACGAAGCGCCCCTCGTCGCCCTCCTGGCGCAGGGCCTGCCGGCGCTCGGTGGCCGACATGTTGCAGTCGCGGCGCAGGGACTGGTAGAGGTTGATGGCCGAGCCGATGCCCGAGCGGCGGGCCACCTCGGCGGGCGACAGCGACGTGTAGCGCAGCAGGTCGTCGGCCAGACGGGCTTGGTACAGCAGTCGGAAGCGCATGGCCTTCATGCCGGTGAGGATGAAGATGAGGGCGGCCAGCTCGCCCGTGGTCAGACCGTGACGGGCGACGAAGTCTCCCGCATTGCTCCGCCCCGCGGCCAGACAGCGCAGGTAGTCGTCCATCACGTGGATGCCCGTGGGCGACATGTTGCGCTCCACGGCGACGTAGTGCTTGCGGCCATCTTCGTCGTAACGGGCGCGCCGGGTGAAGGGGGTGATATACAGGTCGTCCAGCGTGAACTGCGGTTTGCTCAGCAGTTCGCGCTTCTCTACCATGCGAGGGGTGCGCCAGGAGCGGTCGTTCCGGTGCTTCCATGCATTGCCTTTTCTCATGTCTCAGCGGTTTTTGGCCGCTAAGTTACGAAAAAGCAGCCACCCTTCCAAGTTTTCTGACCAGAAACGTCTGAATTTAATTCTATTTCACAAATGAGAATATTTCGCACTGCTCGCAACATTCTCAAAGTAGATTGAGAATATATCGGAATGCTTGCAACATTCTCAAAGCAGATTGAGAATATTTCGGCATGCTTGCGACATTCTCATTGCGGATTAAGAATATATTCTGCCAATTCGTCTTGATGCTATTGACGGGATTCTCCGTCGCGGCGCGCCGACACTGGAAGCCGGCCGCCTGCCTGCTGACGGCGGGCACGACGGCGCCTTCCCCAAACCACCAGGCCAGCCAGGCCTGCCGCTACAGGTATCAGCAGGATGACCCAGAGCGGCATGCGGTTCCATAGTATCTCTGCTTCTACCCGCCATGGGGACAGGGGCGGCATGTCGGCAGGCCGCGGCTGGAAGAGCCGGCCCTGGGCGAGCAGGATGATCATCCCAACCCGCTCGTCGAGGGCGACGACGGCCGGCGACTCCCTCACCAAAGGGCGCATACGCTCGGGGAGGTCAGCCCCGAGGAGAGAGAGGCGGTAGCCGAGGGTGTCGTCGAAGAGTTGCGAGAATGCCGCAAAGTCGCCCTCTATGTGCAGTTGCTGCCGCAGACGGGCATCGCCGATGCGGATCATGGGCTCTTCTTTCCAGACATCGGGCCGGAGCCTCCAGCCGTAGACCACCTGCTCGGGCGTGAGTCCCTTATAGGTCGGCTTGCCGTAGACCGCCGTCAGGAAGTCACGGGCAGCGGTGGAGAGGGGACACAGTCGGCCTCGCCAGACGACCTGCTCACGGGCCGCCTCGCGGGCCTTGTCGCGGCTGATGGCGGGGACGCTGCGGGCCTGGACGATCAGGGGAAGGAGGAGAGCAAGGAGGAGGAGGGATTTTTTTTCGAGGAGGGTGGAGTGTGGAGTGTGGAGGGAGAAATGTCTTGCGGCAGAATCTCCACTTGGAGTATTCTCCCTCCACACTCCACACTCCACGCTCCACGAAAACATTCTTCTTTCCACTTTCTTTTAAAATTTAGGCATAGTGGGCAGGTCGACAGCCTTGACGGCCATACACTCCATCTCGATGAGCCAGCCGGGACGGCACACGGGGGCGTGGACGATGACGTAGGGCTTGCCCGCGAAGCGCTCCTCGAAGAGCGAACGCACCACGGCATAGTCGGCCGTGTCGCGAAGGTAGACCACCATCTCGGCCACATCGTTGAAATTGCAGTCGGCCTCGGCCAGCAGGGCCTCTACGTTCTCCCACATGCGGCGGGTCTGGCGGACGATGTCCTTGGGATACATCACCTCGCCCTTATTGTTGATGGAGGCGGTGCCGGAGATGAAGACGTGACGGCGGTCGCGATAGTTCACCAGCGTGCCGCGCTCGAAGGAGACGCCGTAGTCGCTGGTACGGTTAAGATGGGTAGAGGCATAGAGATAGTGTATCTGCTCCTTACGGACGCCGGCGATGGCGTAGTTGTCCATCTGCGAGAGCACGTTGGGGTCCTGCTGACGGCCGCCGATGCCTGTAGAGGCGATGAAGTGGGTGTTGACCGTGAGTCCCTGGGTGAAGAAGAACTGATTGCGGGCACGGACCACGCCGCCATAGTTCAGGTCGACGTCGTTGACGAAGAACCACGTGCGGATACAGTTGGCCTCCAGCGTACAGCCCTCCTCGATGAGTTGCATGTTGTACTCGTTGAAGAGCAGGCGCGTCTGGTATTCCGAGTTGGCCGCCATGTTATGGGCGGAGCCGTTCCAGAGATGGCGGAAGCCGCCGTGGCGCACCTCGTAGAGGCCGCTCTTGCTGACGGAGGTCTCGACGTTGGTCATCAGATAGGCCCACAGGGCTATCTTCGTTCCGTCAAGGGGTGCCTGCTGGATGATGCTCTTGGCGCAGTCGGTGACATCCGCCACGATGACATCGTCGGCCTGATTGGCGGCATCACTGAGGAAATAGCGCTTGAACACGGCTACCGAGCCTTTGAGGGTGCCATCGATCAGGCGCTCGTAAGCCCCCATTACCGCCTCTAACTGCTGGGCGAACGGGAGGCTGGGCGAACTGGCATGAATCATCAGGTGGCATTCGCAGACCTCTGTTCCGTTATCGAACTGGAATATCTCGGCAAACGCGTTGTCAAATTGAATAGTATCTTGCATTTTTATTTCTTTAAACTATAAACTATAAGCTATGAACATAAACTACTCTCTGCTCGCTCCATTATTGATCCAACTGTCGATGAGCGGCAGGATGCTCTGCTCGTTTTTCTCTGACACGAGGTCGCGATGAGTCATCGAGATGCCTTCCACCGACTCCTGGTGGAGGATGATGTGCAGCAGACTATTGCCGACATCACCCGGCTCCACCATGTTGATGCCACCCACTTTTGCGGAGGGCTTCCCTACCATGGCGTCATAGCTTCTCCCCTCCGTCAGGTATAGTCCTGCAGCAGCCCTGTTGCTCGCGCCATGACAGTTGGCACAGGTGGTATTGAGATAGCCCTGCTGGATGGCATTGAACATGCTGACATCGACGCTGCCCACATCCATATACATCGTGTCGCGTGTCTGTTTCAACTCCATCTCACGGAAGGTCACGACATGGCGACGCAAGCGATCGAGCACACAGAGCTGCACATTGCTGACATTGTCGTTAATACCAGAAAGGACTATACTCATCGAGCCTTTCACATTTTTTGAAATGGCCTTTGAGATGACAGCATAGTCGTCTGTTCCGTCAAAGCCTGCCACGGCTACGCTGTACTCGTCTGGCCAGTTCTCCATTCCCGTCAGGGTCGCCGTCAGTTTCACCACACGCCCGTCCTTGAACGATACGGCCTTCTCCGGGATGCGACCGTCATCGCAGGCGCCGAATACGATAGCCGTCAGTCCTAAAAGGGTTGCAAGGATATGATTTTTCATTGAATTACCCAAATTCTTAATTCTTAGATTCTTAACTTTTCAGAAGGCATATTGCAGCATCAGCTGCGCCGTATGGGTGCAGATGCCCAGGTCGTCGAGGTCGCGGTCGAGTTGCGTGTCGTGCCCCGTACGGCCCACGTACTGATACATGGCGGAGAGTTTGATGTTGGTCTTCGGCACAAAGTAGTTCACGCTGGCGGCAGGCATGTTCAGGATACCGTCCTTGCTCGAGCCGTTACGGTCGTAGAGGTCGTAACGGAGTCCGACCTGCCACTGCGGGGCCACGAAATAACCCACCTGGGCATAGCCGCCACAGTAGTTGTAGGTGTCGTCGATCTTCTGGCGGTCGGTGAAGCCGATGTGCATATAATAGGCCTCGAGGCCCACGTACCAGCGATTCTTCAGCATGGCGAACTCGAAGCCGGCACGGAAGTCGTTGGTCGACTCACTCTCGGCCTCATTGTTAAAGTTGGCGCTGATGCCGAAGAGCATCTTGTCTTCATGGAGCAGTTTCGGATTGCCCTGCGTCATCGGCATTGCTCCCTTCGGCTGGAAGGTCAGGCGGCCTGCATACATCAATGATGGCAGGTGGTTGTCGTCGCTCAGCCCCTTGGTGGCATTGTTCTGCGCAGAGCCGGTGCCATTCCAGAGTCCTACCTCGTAGCCAAACTTGTTGGCGATGAAGCCATGCACCTCCACGCCGAGGTCGAAGCCCGTGCCGATGCCTGGGGTAACGGCGTTCAGAGAATAAGGGAGGATGGCTTGCGCAGTGAGTGAGGTTGGCAGGCTGGAGAAGAGTGTCTCGCCAAGAGTCGTCAGATAGGCATGGGTGAACGGCGTCTTGAACTTTCCTATACGGAAGCGCAGCTCTGGACTTACAGCATAGTCTATCCATGCCTGTTGCAGGATGTTACCACCCGAGGCAGCGGCATTGACGCACACATTGTAGTCGATCTTACCAAAGGCCTTGCCCGTGAATCCGATAATAGCGTAAGGCATAGCAAAACCCGAATTGGCCACGTTGTCCTGATTGTATGCCTTATCGAGTCCTTCATCATCATAATACTTGTAACTGAGAGTACTCTGCATGTAGAGATATGGTTTGAACACGAAACTACCGTCATTCGACTGTAACGTGAACCCACGATCGTCTGCAATAGGAATCACACCATTATCCATATTCAACTTGCTTGCCTCTGTCTGCTCTGTCACTTCAGATGCTACTGCATTTTCTTCTGTATTTGTCTCAGCATATACCGTGGCTGAGAGAGTGGTTGCCATTACGATGGCTGATATTCTGTAGTATTTCATTGTTGTTTTAATTTTTTTCTAGTTTTACTAGTGATACTCGTTGTAATAGGCACACAAATCATAGACTCCAAAGGAACTGAACGAGCTGGTCACGCTGCCGCTTGCTCATGTTCTTGAATTTATTCTTCGAGGCTTCTCCCTCGCCGCCGTGCCACATGATGGCCTCTACGAAATTGCGGGCCCGGCCGTCATGCAGGAAGTAGGTATGCCCGTTGACCTTCTTCTGCAGTCCTACACCCCAGAGCGGTGTAGTACGCCACTCATTGCCGCGGGCCAGACCGCTGACGAAGTTGTCGTTCAGCCCCACGCCCATAATCTCAGAGCCCATGTCGTGCAGCAGGTAGTCGGAGTATGGATGAATGGTCTGTCCACCGAGCCAGGGCAGGTCGGTGCCAGCCAGAAGGGTTGAGCCGCGGGGCTTGGTGTGTAGCGTGGTAACATGACAGAGATGACAGCCAGCCTCATAGAACAACTGCTCACCAGCCTTGACGTCGGGGTCGTTGATGTTACGCCGTGCAGGTACGGCCAGGGCCTGCATGTAGAGGTCCACGCACTCCATATCCTCTGTCGGCACGTCAAGCATATCATACGAGAGTCCCATCATCGAGCCCTCTTCCATCTGTCGCTGCCCCTCACAGATCTCTTCGGGGTAACGGCTGTTGGTCATGCCCATGTCACTGGAAAAGCCCAGTTCTACGGTGAGGTCTGCGTGCTGTGCCTTGTTACCAGAGAGTCCGAGTTGCAGTTTTCCGCGCTCGTTGATATAGTTGGCTCGACCGCTGATGCCCCATTCGGGGTAGTTGCTCTGGCGGGCCAGTGCTTCGATCTCATTGGGGTCGATAGCCATCATCTGTCCCATGCCG
>CAMNPN010000036.1 GCA_946548085.1 uncultured Prevotella sp.
GCGGTGCCGCGAGCGGGACTCGAACCCGCACGACCGTTTCGGGTCAAGGGATTTTAAGTCCCTCGTGTCTACCAATTCCACCATTGCGGCCCACCATTCCGGTTCGTGAATATTTTCACGGCTGCAAAGGTACGTCTATTTCCCCAAAACGCCAAACATTTTATCAATTATTTAGAAAAAAGGGAACTAATAGGCAGTTAATCGCTTAAAGATGCGTTCAGTCGCTTCAGATGGCACAGCAACAGCCGCCCTTCGCCATCACGCAGATGCATGCCGTTGCCCTGACAGTAACGGAAGTATTTGCACTCAGCACACTCGTCACGGCGCATCCACTCCCGATTGCGATACAGCATATAACGATTCTCCCACACCTCCATGAAGTCGTCCTCATAGATGTTTCCCTGATTGTAGTCGGCACGGATGCTGGCACAGGCGGCGATAGAGCCATCGGCCATGACGGAACCCACGCTGATGCCAGCCTGACAGGAGAAGAGCCGATTGCGCACCTCGCCTTCGTAGTTGCCAAGGAATCCCTCACAGCCATAGTCTGCACGGATGCGGCCCTCCGACCGTGTCTGCCTGATGAAATCAAACACCCCGCGGAACTCCTCGTTGGAGAGTCGCATCATCGGATCGCTGGCAGCACGCCCCACGGGGAAGACGGTAAACAGCCGCCAGCGCCTGACACCCTTTGAGATGAGGAATTCCTTGATTTCATCGAGTTTTTGGTAGTTGCGACGGGTGACACAGGTGACGATGTCGAACGTAAAGTCCTCAGTCGCCACGAGCATGTCGATGGCCTGGCTCACCATGCGGAAGCTGTTCTCATTGCCGCGCATCCAGTTGTGGTCTTCCTCCAGGCCATCGAGACTGATGGTCATCGAGTGGATGCCCGCCCTCAGGAGCCCCTGATAGCGCTGAGGCGTCAGGTGGAGCCCGTTGGTGACCATCCCCCAGGGGAAGCCTTTCTCATAGATGGCGCGCCCACAGTCTTCGATGTCTTGCCGCATCAGGGGCTCACCACCCGAGATGATGACGAAGACCTTATGCGGATCGGTCTTTTTGGCGATTCCATCGAGCACACGGAGGAAATCCTCCTTAGGCATGTCCTTCGAGGCATCCTGCATCTTACAGTCGCTGCCACAGTGGCGGCACTTCAGGTCGCAGCGCAGCGTACACTCCCAGAACAACTGTCGCAGCGGGTGCTCCTGGGCAGCAATCTTATTCTGCTGTCGCCACAGTTCGAGGGCGATCTTCTTCCTGAGGGTCAGAGGGGTTGCTTTCATTCGCTCTTCTCCTTTAGTCTGATAACACCGCTCACCTCATTCTTCCCCAGATCCCAGGTACTTTCGCCCTTGGCTACCTGATGCACGGAGAGGTCGCTGATGCTGACAGTGTCGCTCTCGAACTCACCGCCGTTTGCCGCCCCATCGATATCTTCAACGATCAGGGGATCATGAGGCATTGCCCTGAATGCCTTTAATTCATAATAGCCGTTCTCGTCTGTGAGCACGCTCTCCCCCTCCTTGCCGTCGTAGACTCCTGCTGGTGCTGTCACCCTGATGCCTTGAATCGGCGTGCCAGACATCTGAGTCACCTGCCCCCTCACATGGTATTCGCCAATAGGGACACCATATTCTGGGGCTGGAGTTCCATACTCTACCAAAGAATCAGAATTACAGGCCTCAAAGCCCAACAGCGACAGCAAGGCCGTCAAAACAGCGTTGTACCAACGATTAAATCTTACTCTCATATCTATTATAATAATGTTGTTTCCTATATAACTCCAAAACCACGAAAACCTTGCACGCTTTTTAGTTAATAATCCTTAATCTATACCAAACAGTCTGTAACAGTCCCCTCATGGCGAGGTAGACGACCTGTGCCAGCCACAGGCCGTGATTGCCCAGGGATGCTACAGCGAGGGCGTAGACACCAAAGAACACGAGGGCAGAGAGAAACGAGGAGAGGAGCATGCCCCGCGTGGCGGTAAGTCCGATGAAGATACCGTCCCAGATGAAGGCGACACAGCCCGCTGCCGGTATCAGCCATGCCCACCAGAGATAGTCGCCAGAGGCTTCAAGCACCTGCGGCTCGTCAGTCAGGAGGCTCACGATCCATTCGCCGCCTATTATATATAATAAGGTATAGGCGATGGTTACGATCAGCATCCAGCGCCACAGCCTGCGCAGCGTCTCGTGGAAGGCCGTCTTGTTCTTTGCCCCATACGCCTTTCCGCCCAGGGCCTCACCAGCGTAGGCGAAGCCATCCATGAAATAGGAGAAGAAGAGGTAGAGTTGCATCATCACCGTGTTGACGGAGAGGATGACCGCCCCCTGACGGGCTCCTGCTGAAGTGAAGAAGAGGTTGACGGCCACCAGACAGAGCGTGCGGAGGAAGATGTCGCGGTTGATTCTGAGGAAGTCGAGGAATTGTTTCGAGGAGTGAGGAGTGTGGAGTGTGGAGGGAGGATACTCATGGTGCTGATTCTTCCGCAGAACATATCTCCCTCCACACTCCACACTCCTCCCTCCTCGAAAAAGTCTCCCGTAATACCTCCCCAGGAGCCCCAGGGCGACGATGAAACCGGCATATTGCGCGATGACCGTCCCCAAGGCCACGCCCTCGATCTTCATGCCGAAGACATAGACGAGTGTTAGCGAGGCAAGGATGTTCACGACATTCTGTCCAATGGCGATGACCATGGGGAAGCGCGTGTTCTGCATGCCAATGAACCACCCCGACAGGCTGTAGAGGCCCAGTACGGCAGGTGCGCCCCAGACGACGATATAGAAATAGGTGGCGGTGAGGGGTGCGACATCCTCCGTGGGACCGATCAACAGAAAAGACGCCCATTTCATCGGCACCTGCAGCACGATGAGCAACAGGGCGATGCCAAGGGCGAGCGTCACCGAGCGTACCAGCAAGCCCGCGACGGCAGCCATGTCCCTGCGCCCTAAGGCCTGCGAGGTCATGCCGCTGGAGCCCATGCGGAGGAAGCCGAAGAGCCAGTAGACGAGGTTGAAGATCATCGAGCCCACCGCCACCGCTCCGATATAAGCCGGACTGCCCATGTGGCCCACGATCGCCACATCGATCATCCCCAGCAGCGGAACGGTGATGTTCGACACGATGCTGGGCAGGGCTATCTTCAGTATCTGACGATCGCGGATGTTCATCATTCTAACGTTAATTGAGATGCAAAGGTAATAAAATCTGTGTGAAATCTGCGTAATCTGAGCTTTTTTTTATAATTTTGCACCCCGTTATGATGATACTCCTTACAGTACTGGCCTACTTCGCCATCCTCTTCGCCATCAGCCACCTCACCAGCAGGCGCGCTGACAACCAGACGTTCTATCGCGCCAACCGCCGTGCACCCTGGTACATGGTGGCCTTCGGCATGATTGGCGCCTCGATCTCTGGCGTCACCTTCGTCTCGGTGCCAGGCATGGTGCTCACCTCGCAGATGACCTATCTGCAGATGTGCCTGGGCTTCATCGTGGGCTATCTCGTGATTGCCTTCGTGCTCCTGCCGCTTTATTATCGCCTGAACCTTACGAGCATCTACACCTATCTGGGTCAGCGGCTGGGCGAGCGCTCATACCTGACGGGGGCCAGCTTCTTCCTGCTGTCGAAGATGGCGGGGGCGGCCGTCCGCTTCTACGTCGTCTGCATCATCCTGCAGCAGTTCGTCTTCGAGCCCGCAGGCATACCCTTCGTGGTGAACGTGGTGCTGATGGTGCTGCTCATCTGGCTCTACTCCCGCCGCGGAGGAATAGGCACGCTGGTGTTTACAGACTCCTTCCAGACGCTCTGCCTCTTCACCGCCCTCATCTTGATCATCCTGGCAGCCATCAGTCAGCTGCACCTCTCTGTCGGCGAGGCCATCGATGCGGTGGCCGCCTCGCCCATGAGCCGCGTCTTTGTGTTCGACGACTGGGTGTCGCCCCACAACTTTTGGAAGCAGTTCCTCAGCGGCGCCTTCATCGCCATCGTGATGACGGGTCTGGATCAAGACATGATGCAGAAGAACCTGACCTGCAAGACGCTGCGCGACGCCCAGAAGGATATGTGTACCTACGGCGTGGCCTTCGTGCCGGCCAACCTGCTGTTCCTCACCCTCGGCGTGCTGCTGGCAACGTATTTCGGCGATACTACCGCCATGAAAGGCGACGCCCTGCTGCCCGCCTTTGTAGAGCGCGAAGCGATTCTCCACGCTTCACTCTTCACGCTTCACCTCTTTATCATCGGCATCGTGGCGGCCTCGTTCTCGAGTGCCGACTCCGCCTTGACATCGCTGACCACCTGCTTCTGCGTCGACATCCTCCGAAAACCTGATAATGAGGTGCTTAGAAAGAAGACGCACATCGCCATGTGCCTCTTCTTCGTGCTCTTCATCCTACTGTTCCGACAGCTTAACTCCACCTCGCTGATCGACGCCATCTACACGCTGGCAAGCTACACCTACGGGCCGCTGCTGGGACTCTTCACCTTCGGACTCTTCACCAAACAGCAGCCCAACGACCGTCTGGTGCCGTATATCTGCATCGTCTCGCCGATGATCTGCTATGGTCTTGACACGATTGCCCAGCACCTTTGGGGCTATCGCTTCGGCTATGAGCTCCTGATGCTCAACGGCTTGCTCACCTTCCTCGGGCTTTTTGCCAGTCGCCGACATAGAGTCGAATGATAGATTGACAGGAGTCAAATGGTTAGCTGACTCCAGTCAACTTATTGATCGACTGGAGTCGACAACAACTTTGCCCTATCTTCCCTATCGGTTTCCTCCGGGCTAACATCGAAGATAATTAGTCTAAAGTTTGGTACTTCCGCCAGTTTTGATTACCTTTGCACCCAAAAATCAAGCAGTCATGAATATAGAAGCATTAATCAGCCAGGCAGCAGGCGAGGCCGTGAAGGCGCTCTATGGCATGGACGCCACGGAGAAGATGCTGCAGTTGCAGAAGACGAGAAGTGAGTTTGAGG
>CAMNPN010000037.1 GCA_946548085.1 uncultured Prevotella sp.
ACTCCGGCATCCCCGACGAATACTACATCCTCGAGAATCGCTGCCAGTCGGGTTGGGACTACGGCGTGCCAGGTAACGGCCTGCTCATCTGCCATGTCGACTACGACCCTATCGCCTGGAGCGACAACGTGGTGAATACGCAGAAGGACCATTTCCGCTACGATCTCTTCCATCCCGACGGTAAGAACTACAAGGACTGGGACCCTGCTCAGAACGGCAAGGATATGAGTAAATACACGATGGACAAGCGTCTGCGTAGCAGTTACCTCAGCACCACTACCTATCCCTATGTCAATCCTGAGACAGGTGTGTCGATACATAGCTTGACAGACGATACAACCCCTGCTGCCACCCTTTTCAACGCCAATGCCGCCTTTGAGTACAAGATGTCGAAGCCTATCACCAACATCCAGTTGGCTGACGATGGCACCGTGTCGTTCACCTTCATGGGCGATGGCACCGCTGTCAAGGGCGTCACGACGGCCAAGACAGGCGAGGCCGCTGTGTGGTACGATCTGAATGGGGGCCGACTCTCGGCGTCGCCCTCGCGCGCTGGTATCTTCATCCGGCGTAACCCCGATGGCACCAGCCGTAAGGTTGTCATACATAAATAATAAAAAGAATTCACCAACTAAAATCTACGCAATGATGAAGAAAAATGTGATTTTGATGGCGCTGGCATGCGGACTGATACTGTCGAGCTGCGCCAGTAAGAAAGATCTGGAAAATTGCCAGACAGAGAACAAGTCGCTCACCGAGAACCTGCAGGCCGCCCGTGAGGACCTTGCAGCGAAAAACGCGCGCATTGGAGCCCTCGAAGAGCAAAACCGTGGCATGCAGCAGCTGCTCAAGAACGCAGAGGACAAGTATGCCAAATTACAGGAGTCGCTCGACAAGAGTCTGACGAATGCCTCGCAGAACAATGTCTCTATCGAGAAACTCGTTGATCAGATCAATGAGTCGAACCAGTACATCCGACACCTCGTGGAGGTGAAGTCGAAGAGCGACTCGCTGAACATGGTGCTGACAAATAACCTCACCCGTTCGCTCTCGAAGGAGGAATTGAAGGAGGTCGATGTGCAGGTGCTCAAGGGTGTGGTCTATATCTCGCTGGCTGACAACATGCTCTACAAGAGCGGTTCCTACGAGATCAACAGCCGTGCTGCAGAGACACTGTCGAAGATCGCTAAGATCATCAAGGACTACAAGGACTACGACGTGCTCATCGAGGGTAACACGGACAATGTGCCCATCTCCAAGCCGAACATCCGCAACAACTGGGACCTCTCTGCCCTGCGTGCCTCGAGCGTGGTTCAGGCTCTGCAGAACGATTACGGTGTCGATCCGAAACGTCTGACGGCTGGTGGCCGTGGCGAGTACAATCCCGTCGCTGGCAACGACACCGAGGTCGGCAAACAGCGTAACCGTCGCACTCAGATCATCATCACCCCGAAGCTCGACGAGTTTATGGAACTCATCGGACAGGCTCCCGATGGAGAGTAGACGAACATCATAAATAAAGGCTCGCTGGTTAGCGGGCCTTTATTATATTTAGTTAGCTGCATACTCTCATCTGTCGACAGTCGGTATTTAAGGACCACATTGAAGGTCAAGACAGCCTTTGGGTCCAAACGTTTCCCATGCATGTAGCTTAACGAATGGCAAAAAGTATTCTGGTCCTAATGTGACATTAGTATGCTCCTTATTCCATCAGTGTAGTATTATATTTCAACGTGACATTGCCATTGGCATTCACTATTCGGGTAGTTACGTCTGCAACCTTGACGTTGTGGCCTTCTGTCACACGTTCGGAACCGTTTGTTGTGTAACTTATCAAGTTGTCGATTCTACTCACCACTTCTGCCTCAATTTCGTAAGATCCATTACCGGTATATTCAACGCTGTATGTCGAGTTGTCATTGCGGGTCAGTTTAAACTCGCCTTCAATCTTGTGCTTGAGTGTGCCGTTAAGCAAGTTGTCATATCGATATACCAGCTCTTCGTTTTCATTATTGAATATATTGACGAATTCCTCTTTTGTTTTCTCCGTAAATGGATAGGTCGTGTTGATAGAGAATTTGCCTCTAGCTTCGCTACCATTCAATTGGCACATGATGTCGTCGCCTATTTTGACATTGCCCGATTTGTCAACGGTGATAAACTCATGACGGCTGAAGAATTTCTCTATTTCGTTTTGGAAGTTGATGTGTTTGTAGGTGGGCACATTGTTGAGTGTTATGCCCCATTCTGGTGCAAATAGCGAGATGTACTCTCCATATTCATCTTTTCCGTAGACTTCGTAGCTGATAGTAACCTCTGAGGGGTCGTACGTCAGTTCGAGTCCGTCGAGTTGTGGGTTCTCCACATCAATTCCGCCCTTTGATATGTCAATATCGATTATCTGCTTACCTTTCTTTGTGGTGATGTAGAACGGGTAGTCGGCCACAGCCTTGCCCGTCGGTTTAACTAGTGTCACACGTGTGGGCATGTCGTTCACAATGAGAGCGTACTCCGTGAACAAGCCTATCGTAGCGCGTCCTTTTTCGTTGAGTGTACACTGCCAGTCCTTTTTGTTAGCCACGTCTGACGGGATATGACTGAAGCGAACCTCCCATCCCTCATACTTAGAGGGTTCATCCTCTTTCCACGACTTGTCTATGATGCGTAGGCCTATCTGGGTATTCACCATTGCGGCCACGCTCTTGGCTGCTTTTGCATAGCGGTTATAAGCCTCCACCTTCATGTGGTTGCGTACAGAGGTGATGACAGCCGGAAGCCAGCCGTTCATCAGTTCAGCATAATACTCGTCACTGATAGTCTTTCGTGTGGCAGCATCGGGGAAGAACCATGAAGAGAGTCCATGTGCCTTGGCCTCGGCGACACACATGGCCTGGGCATCGGTGTCACCCCAGAAACGGTCGCAGTAGTCACGCACCTCTTTCTCAATGGCCTTATTCAGTTCGTTGGCAGTCATAGGATTCTGCATGAGCGCATAGAACACATTGTACCAGTCTGTGATACTTCGATACCAGTTTAGACCGTATTTTGATGTTCCTGATACCACCTTTGCACCTTCACGACTATAGTAGATGCTGTACGCTTCACGGTAGAGATCCACCTTACGCTCCTGTACCATCGTGCCGAATCTATCTAGGCAGATACCAATGGCAGCCACCCCGGCCATTGATGCGGCCATGATTGGGGTGCCGATGAACGACGAGGCCACGCCCTGGTAGTGTCCTAGAATAGCCTTCATCGTTCCAGATGCCACTGCCACATTGTCTCCTTTGATATCGGCCCGAAGCACATCGAGGATGGTGAGAGCCGTGCCTAGATAGCCCATCGCCTCTACGGCATTGTCTATCTGTTCAGCGAATGGCTTATAACCCAGAGTGGCTTCCAGGGCGCCGTTGGCTGCACTGTAAATCACATCGAGGCCGATACTTTTCCAGAGATCTGCATTCTCTCTGGCCTTGTGAGCCATTTCCCATTCAGGATCTACACCTGACACGATGTCAAGCAGGAACTCTGTTCCTTCTACGAGTCCATACATGACGGGGGCTTCCTGATAGAGGCTCAACTTCAAATTCTTGGTGTTAGCGTTCTGCACCTCGAAGATGCTGTAGGTCGATAGGTGATTGGCCGTGATGGTGGCCTTTCCAGTAGCAGCATCGTATTCGAAATAGGTTGGTTCCCACTCGCCCGTATCCTCATTGTAGTAGGCTGCACATACCGTCTCGTCAGTTCCGACGGTGACAGGCACTGTGATGGATACCGTTCCCGTCAGTTCATGGCGACCGTCGGATAGGCTCAGGTCGATGGATTGTCCGCGTATCACACCCTCGACAACATCGGGCTTAAGGACGGAGTTGCGAATGGATAACTGAACGTCACCGTCGATGACGGTAGGGTCGAACTTTACAGTACACTTACTGGCCTCTACTGTCAGTGTGGATTCGTTGAGGTCGAAGGTCTCCTCATTCTCATAGACGAAGCCCGCTTTCCACGTGATGCTGCCAAGAGCATCGATGGATGTGGTGATGGGGCTTTTGCCGTTACGCTTGATAACTACGCTCTTGCCGTCGTCACTGACGCTGACGCCTGCTACCTCGTTCAACGGCATCATCACTCGCTGGCCAGTATCGTCGGTACCGTTAAGCACCATGCTATACTGCACTCCCTTTGGCTCAACAGGGGTGTACTCCTCCCTGTCAATTATGCGTGGGAAGCGCCTCCATCCAGGTGCATTGGCATATAGGTCATAAGTGCCCTCGGGAACATACAGCCTCAAGTCTTCATTCTCAAATATCTTCTCGTTGAACGAAGTGTCGGTAATTTCTGGCGGGATTACGGCCAGACACGTTAGGTAGGACAACTGCTCAATGTCTTTATATGCCCCCTCCATCTCTACTATTGTAGCAGGTATGGGATTGACCGCTGTACGAATACTGCGTGGTTCCAACTTAACGACAGTCTCTGGCATATCCCAGTTCAGTCGTCTATAGTTAACCATTGTGATTACGCTTGTACCACTACTGTTGCACAGAAACTCCTGATAGAGTGGTGAACAGAGGAAATTGGGATTATTTTCCACCTTGAAAAATGAAAGTCGCGTTCCATAGAAGGCATCGGGTTCAATGGATTTGAGTTTGGGTGGTACCTTAAACTCTTCCTCCTTAAATGTGCAACTGGCAAACGCCTGTGAGCCTACCTCCTCCAGTTTCATGAACGTGGGGGTGGTTTCAAACTTTGCCATGGCAAATGTTTGTCTTCCAACCTTTGTAATGCAATCAAGCCATGCTCCGTTGTCTATATACCCACAGTTGAAGAATGCTTCGTCATCTGCCTCAAAGGCTGGTGTCTTGCATATGACCTCATTTAGGTAGCAAAAAGCAAAGGCTTGTTTGCCGATGCGTTTGATAGATGATCCGATTGTAAGTTTCTTTATTTTGGTTAATTGGAATGCCTGATCTGGCACTATTTCCATCTTGTCGCTCAACACCAGTTCGTCTATCGTGCTGTACATAAAAGAATAGGCATCGATGGCTTTGATGTTATCACCCAGCACCATCTTGGTGAAGTGG
Source organism: uncultured Prevotella sp. (assembly GCA_946548085.1). Classification (GTDB taxonomy): domain Bacteria; phylum Bacteroidota; class Bacteroidia; order Bacteroidales; family Bacteroidaceae; genus Prevotella. Next base: position 5,085 of record CAMNPN010000037.1, read on the forward strand.
CCCTTGCGGAAGAATGCCTGTTTATTGATACGAGTAACCTTATATGTCGTCCCGTTATCCTCTATGGTGCTTGGAATGACAATCTCACCGTTCTCCTGGGCCAATCCAGTGCTGGTGTCTATGCCGGCTCCCTTATAATCTATAATATAGGCTTCGCCATTCTTAATTAGCTGATATTCAATGCCTCCAATCTGCTTGGTGGTGGCATCAATGGGTTGAACTCCCGTAAAGATAGTACAATTGTTTGCAAAACCCGTCAGAGCGAGTTTGTAAAAGCCGTCGGCGACACCGCCCCATCCATAATTGAAATGGAAATAATCATTGCTCGTATATCCGTCGCACACCAATGCGTGTCCATCGCCTTCATTAGGATAGCCGCAATAGAGTATGGGACGACTCTCACCAAGTTCTTCTTTCATAATGCTTGTTAGTGCGACAGCTGTTGTGCCGTTATGCACCTTGATGTCTGGCGAATAGCCGAAATTCCTGATGAGTTGCATAGACATAAACCCTGTCGGACTGCCTTTCTCCGTTCCATAGTGAGTGCCCATAGCCTTTCCTATATCTGCCATCAACTGTGCTATGGCCTTGGCTTGCACATCTGTGTAATATCCACTGTAATCATCAATCATGTTGTCCCAGTCGTAGGTATGTCCGGAGAAATCCTCACCAGTGAATTCGCCAAAGCCGTCTATAAGTCTGCCTTGCGTCACTTTCGGCCATTTCCAGTAATTCATCACCTGAGCAAAGGCTGTAGGGACGCAACCGGTGGCACAACGACCTCTGTACATATAACCCAAATCCGTCATATATTCGGTAACTTCGGGGCATAGGTCATTGTAGGGTGCCCACTGATTCCACGTTGTAGTGATTAGCGGTTCAACTACGATATTCCCGAGTTTGCTTGGATTTTGTGTGGCGGCTCTTGTCCTGACTCTTGATAGCGGATTATGGCGCAAAGAGTCGATGGCTGTGGAGTAGTAGCCGAGCAGGTCTTTTAGTTGTACGGGACAGTTGTTGAGGTCGAACGAGCCGTGGTCGCAGTAGCCGAGTACATCGTCCTCAGTGTTATTCTCGCCAGAGACTACCACAAAGCCTTTGTCGTCGCCAAGATTCACAATATATACGTTGTTCTTACCTGTTACTGTCTTAGATTTTATAATGTGAGCCATTTGAGGATTCACATTCGTCATTGCATCACCGCGGACTTGAGCCGCATTAGGGGTGTAACTGAGTGCGAACTGGCGGGCTGTTATAATGGCCTGTTCGGCGCTAACATCGTCTGCAGTGGCTGTGATGGCCGAGACGAGTATCGTCAATGTTAAAATGATTGCTTTCTTCATATCTTCGCCTTTTTGATTTGTTTTTGTTTCAGTCCATCCATCCGTCGTCAAATGTCAGTTCCTTCAGGAGGAAAACAGGAGTTTGCACGCGGGTCTTGGAGGTGGTGACCACCAAGTCGTTGCCGATATATGTTACTACGGGCTTGTCGGCAAAGTCGAAGGTCTCAACCCCGCCGTCTTTCTTTGTTAGTACGATGCGCTTATAGTGATAGTTGTCGTTATTGGCTATGATGATGTTCAGTATGCTGACGATGTCAGCAGCATTGACTTTTTCGTCGCCGTTGACATCGGCATTCGCGGCATTGTAGTTCGCTGAGGGCTTGCCCAGGATGGCATTGGATGTCTCTTTGACATCGAGTTGGCCAACCTGCTTATCGTTGTTGACGTCCCCTTTGATAACGGTTTGTGCCTGTACGGTTAGTACGAAAAGCAAGAGTACTGGTAAGATGCAAATCTTTTTCATTGTTTATAGAGGTGTTGATTAATACGTCGCAAAGATATGCAAAAAGGGCGGAAAAAGACTCTCGTTTTGCAAAAATCGACTCTCATTTTGCAAAACGAGAGTCGATTTTTGGGAATTTGGGCAAAATAGGCTCGCTGGCGAAGGTTCTCGGTGTGTCTTTTTGATGTTATGGAAGTTCCAGTTATGTACAGAGGCTTGCGGATTCTTGTATGGTTTTTAATGAGTTTTGATGCTTCCTGACGTTGTTGAAAGGTATCGTTAACGTTGTTGGAAGGCATCGCTTACAGGGAAAGCAGATAGCCCTTATAGGGGTCAGGGCCTACCTTCGCAGGGGTTTTACCCTATCCTTACCATCGTTTGCCTATACTCAAACCATCGTTCGGCTATACTCAAACGATCGTTCGGCTATAGGCAAACGATAGACAAGAAATTTTCGAGGGGCAAAAGAGGAAGCAAAAACGTGCTTTAAACTTTTATGTAGTGTGTAAAGCGGGAAAGAGTAAGGAAAGAAATAGAAAAAGGCTCGCAAGTTCTGCGAGCCTTTTTCTATGATATTATCCCAAGTATTTCATCAGGATGCGGGCGTGGCCGCTGTCGTGGAGTTTGGTGATGCTCTTCTCACGGATCTGACGCACACGCTCACGGGTAAGCCCCATCTCGGCGCCGATCTCCTCAAGTCCGCGCTCCTGGCAGCCGATGCCGAAGCACTCACGCACAATCTTCAGTTCTCGGTCCTTGAGCACGCTGCGAAGGACATTCTCCAGGTCGCTGGTCAGCGACTCGTAGTCTACCTGCTTGTCGGTACGGCTGTCGTCGCCAGAACTCAGCAGGTCTGCCATCGAGTTGTCGTCGTCCTCGCCGAAGGGGGCGTCGATACTCATGTGGTGGCTGTCGGCCTTGGCCGTCTGTTCGATCTTTGCCTCATCAATTTGAGTGAGTTCCGCCAGTTCCGTCACGGAAGGGCGACGCTGATGGATCTGCTCGAAACGGTTGATCTCCTGATTAATCTTGCTCAGGGCTCCGCTCTGGTTCAGCGGCAGGCGCACAATGCGGCTCTGCTCGGCGATGGCCTGGAGGATGCTCTGGCGAATCCACCATACGGCATAGGAGATGAACTTGAATCCGCGCGTTTCGTCAAATTTCTCAGCAGCCTTTACCAGTCCGATGTTGCCCTCGTCGATGAGGTCGGTAAGCGTCAGGCCCTGATGCTGGTACTGCTTGGCCACGGAGACGACGAATCGGAGGTTGGCGGTGACGAGACGCTCTTTTGCCTTCTCGCCCTCGGGGCCTCCCTTGCGGATGGCCTGGGCCAACTCGATTTCCTCCTCGATGGTCACGAGGGGCTGACGACCGATCTCCACGAGGTACTTATCCAGTGCTTCACTCGATCGGTTGGTAATGCTCTTTTGAATCTTTAATTGCCTCATAAATATACTGTTACTCTGAAAAAGTCCGCAAAAGTACAAAATACTTTTGTAAGTTGCACGTTTTGCGGGCAAAAATCGCCATCTTTTATGAAAGTTTAACCAGAATAGGCCTTATAAGGGGCTTTTTCTGGTTAAAACTCGTATAAACTGTTCGTTTATCGTGGGGCTCGGATATAGCAGAACTCATCGACATCGACATATCCGCCAGTCTTCTTCGTCGCGTAGCAGAAGATACCGAACTTGGTGCCCATGAAGAAGCGGCGCCAGTCGAAACTGAGACGGTAGTTCTCGGAGCCGATCTTCGTCCATTGTTCACCATCGGTGCTGTAGGAGAAGTTGGCGCAGTCGGCACCACCCATACGGCGGTTTGTGCCCTGTCCTGGGCGGAAGTCGGCATCTATGCGGAGGTAGATTTTAGATTTTAGAGTTGAGAGTTGAGAGGTGAGAGGTATCTCGGTGATTACCTTTTCCTCGAAACTGGTCACTTCCTTGTCGCGTTCGGAGAGTTGGCAGGTCATCTCGACCATTTGGAGGAAGAGTCGTTTGCCTTTCTTCTTGATGACGAGGGCACCCGTGTCGCTGTTGAAGGCAGCCAGTCCGGCACAGTCGCCGTCCTTCATCTTAGCACAGTCGATGGCAATGCTGCCACTGCACTGTGGACCCTCCATGCGTTGGGTAAGTGTGTTAGGTGCGAGGTAGAGGGTGTTGACGACGCGGTTGGTCTTCAGACGGAGGAATCCCGGACGCTCCGTGAGACTCCATGCGGCGTCGACGGGGTTGTGGTTCCACTGCCAGTGGAGACCCAGTTCGGGCTCTGAGAAGTCGTCGCTCTTCACAATGGCAGTCTCAGGCTGTCCGCTGACGAAGGGGCGCACGGTGTCTGGTACCTTGCCGTTCTCGTCGCCCAGCATAGGCCAGCCGTTAATCCAGCGGCAGGGCATGACGGTGAGCACACGGCCCACGCCGCCACGGTCCTGGAAGATGATGCCGTACCAGTCGCCCGAGGGACTGTCGACGATGGTGCCTTGTGCCTCGTAACTGAAGCCGCCGAACTCGCTCTCGAGGATGACCTGCTTCTCGTAGGGGCCGTGGATGTCGTCAGCGCGGTAGCACACTTCACGGCGGTGACGCCCTGGGGCATAAGTATGGGAGATCATCAGGAGATAGTACTTGCCGTTGTGCTTGATCACACGACTGCCTTCAAGCAGGCCCTTCTCGTCTTCCTCGCGCTGGAAGATTTTCATATAAGTACCCTCAATGACGTCGCTGAGGTCGGGTTTGAGTTCCATCAGTTCGCCTGTGCCGTAGATGACGTAGACACGGCCGTCGTCATCAAAGAAAAGCGAACAGTCGTGGAAGTGTCGCATACGGGATACGAGTTCCCAAGGCCCCTCGGCCTTCTCAGCAGAGAAGATGTAGGTGTCGCCCATCTTACCCTGTTCGTTGGGAGCCAGAAGGGCATAGAAGCGGCCGTTATGATACTTCAGCGAGGTGGCCCACTGACCGCGACCATAGGCAGTGCCTTGCTGCAGGTCGTACTTCGGAGAGTCGGTGAGGCGGTTGAAGATATAACCAACGGTTTCCCAGTTCTTCAGGTCTTTCGAGGCCATGACTGGTGCGCCAGGCATGAGGTGCATAGTGGTGGAGACGAGATAGAAGGTGTCGCCCACGCGGATCACGTCAGGATCAGGAACGTCAGCCCAGAGCATGGGGTTCTGGATGGGCGGGGTGTTGATGGTCTCGTAGTCGTCAGCGAAAGCAGGCGACAGGAATGAGGAGAGTGGAAAGAGGAGAGAGAAGACCAAAATCCTCAAAGTTAATCTTTTGTTCATAGTGATAAGTTTTTGTATCATGAATTTATAGAATCTGGGAATTTACAGGCGGATGGTCTGTTCGTTGCCATCATGGGTGACAGTGCGCGAAGTGCCGTCAGGGAGTACGATGGTGAACTTCCGGTCTAGTATCATGCCCTGATAGCCTCCTTGTCGAGTGCCGATGGTGAGTTGGCGGGCTTTGTCGTTCCAGTGGAAGGTGATGGTGGCATAATAGCCCTTTTCGTAGTTGTAGCCGTCGCCTTCGTCTTCATAGAGCGTGAACGACCCGTCGGCACCAGGATAGACGCGGATCTCGAGGTTGTCCCAAGTCTTCTCGCCCACATACTGCATCTCGGGGCCGAGGGGCAGGATGCTCCCCGCACGGACAAACATCGGAACCTGGTCGAGAGTGGTCTGGAGCGTGATAGCCTGTCCGCCCTTATAGGTCTTGTTCGTCCAGAAGTCATACCATGTGGCACCCTTGGGCAGATATTTCATGGCAGTCTTACTGGCAGACCAATCAATCATTCCTTCTTCCTCGTTCCTCTGTCCTCCTTCCTCGTTTTTACGATCCCATCCTGTCATAGCATTGGTGCGGACGATCTTCTCTTCCGTGTATTGAGGGTCGAGGATGGGGGTTGCGAGGATGCTGCGGCCGAACATAAACTCATCGGCGATGTCCCAGACCTTGCGGTCTGCGGCAAAGTCGCTGAACAGCGGACGCAGATAACTCTCATTGTTGGAGGTCACCTGCCAGGCTATACTATATAAATAAGGTATCAGGCGATAGCGCAGACGGATCATCTTTTCAATCGCATCGTAGACGGGTTCTCCTTTCTTGCCGAACTGCCAGATCTCACGGGGAGCATCGGCACCGTGGCTGCGGAAGACGGGGCAGAACAGGCCGTACTGCATCCAGCGCACGTAGAGTTCCTGGAACTGCGGGTTACGAGGGGCAGAGCCGGGGCCACGGGTGTTGTAGGCATTGCAGAAGAAGCCGCCGATATCTGTGTTGAAGTTCGGATTGCCTGTGAGCGAGAAACTCAGTCCTGCAGGCACCTGCTTGCGGAGCATATCCCACGAGGAGTTCACGTCGCCACTCCACATGTTGGAGCCGTAGTGCTGTTGGCCTGCGAAACTGCTTCGTGTCATGATGAAGACGCGTTTTTCTAATTGAGGATTGAGAGTTGAGGATTGAGAATTATGATTACCTAAATCCCGTTGTGCCTGATAGACACCACGGACGGTCTCCAAGGGGAAGGCGTTGCGCAGTTGTCGCCAGGTGCCGCCAGTGACAGGGTGAGCGTAGTCGGACTCGCGGGGGTTGAAGAAGTCTGGGTCTGTGGAGTCCATCCACCAGGCATCAGTGCCATAGTCGTAGAGGCGTTTCAGATGCTTCCAGTAGATGTCACGGGCGACAGGACTGAAGGCGTCGTAGACCTTCACGCCCGAGGGGTAGTCCATGCGCGGTGGCCAGATGTGGGAGAGTCCGCTCTGCGGCCACGTTTCAATAGGCAACAGCAGGCCTTTATCGTTGAGTTCGCGGAACTGCTGTGTCTGCGGCCCGAAACTGGCCCAGATGGAAATCATGAAATGAGCATGCTTGGCGTGGACATTCTTGATCATCTGCGGACCTGTGGCGAAGTCCTCGGAGAGGAAGTCCATGGCGTTCCACAGGTAGTTCGAGCCCCAGTACTGCCAGTCCTGGATGATGCCGTCGAGGGGCACCTGCAGGGCACGGTACTGGTCGACGATGCTCTCCGTCTCTGCGGCGGTCTTGTAGCGCTCTTTCGACTGCCAGAATCCGTAAGTCCAGAGTGGGAACATGGGCACGTCGCCAGAGAGATGGCGCATCTGGGCAATGACACCATCAGCAGAGCCGCCATACATGAAGTAGTAGTCGACCCCTTCGCCCACCTCGGAGTCGAAGGTCATACCATTGGCGTCGTCGTCAAACTGCGTGGGTGAATAGTTCTCCCAGTAGAGTCCCCAGCCCTTGACAGACTGGAGCACATTCTGGAAGTCCTCCAGGTTGGACTGCTCCATGCGCTTGTGCTCGCCACGACGGTTCAGTTTGCCGTTCTGGATGGTGCCGAGGCCGTAGACAGCCTCGTCCTTGTCGAGGGTAAAGGTCTGGCGCACCTTCGCCACGTCGCAGTCTTTCTCGCGCAGCAGCACCTTCCCCTTGGCCGTCAGGAAGGTGAGCCGTCCCTGGGCATCCTGGCGTATGGTGAGGTCGTTACTCTTCCACAGGCCGTTGCCCACCTGGCATGGCAGACTGTCGGATTTTGCGATGACGACACGGCTCTTCGTGGGATGGCCTTTCACGACGTGAACGATGCCAGGGGTCACAAACTCAATGCTGACCTCCGTCGGTGCTTGCAGTGGCTCTTTGGCATCGGCCACGGCGATAATTGCATCGGAGTCTGTGTAAATACTTTGAGCATTGAGTTTAGGGCTGAGAGATATGTTGGCGAGGCCGGACTGGAGGGCCTGGTTAAGTTTCTCCTTCAGCGGGGTCTTGTCGGAGGTGACGCCGGCGATGTACCATTTGTCACCACTGCGACGGGCGAGGATGATGTATTTGCCAGGGTAGCCGTCGATGAAGCGCGTCTCGTCCCAAAGGGTAGGTACGTCTTTCATGAACCGGATAGCCCACTCAGGTGCATCATAGAGGTTGTTGGGTGCGAGGGCGAAGTGTTGCACGCTGCTTTGGAAGAGTACCGCCGTCGCCATGGCGAACACATCGCTGGTCTTACGGATGGTGCCGTGCTGGTTGTCAGCACTGTACCGCTTGTTGAGGGCCGAGCCGCCAAAGTCCATCGAGGCCACGGTGTTACGGATGAAGGGGTGCAGGCAGGCATTGAAGGCCTCGGCATCGCAGGCACCCTGTCCGAAGTGCAGGTTCTCTGATGCCAGCACTGCCTCGGCAGCGACGAAGTTGGGATACATCCGTTCCCAGCCACGTGGGAGCGTACAGCCATGGAAGATCACTTGGATGCCGAAGTCGTTGGCATCGGTGAGGATATCTTCGTAGAGTTGCATCATCTGCTGCTTGTCGCCACCGAAGAAGTCAACCTTGATGCCCAGGATGCCGTTCTTCTGCATCCACGCCATCTCCTGGCGACGAGGCCCCGACTTGTCCATTTTGCCGCGAGGTCCCTGTGGGGCATCGTTCCACGAGCCGTTGGAGTTGTACCAGAGGAACAGTCCCACGCCCTTCTCCCTGCCATAGCGTGCCAGCTCCTCCATCTTCTCGTAGCCTATCTGTGTGTCCCAAAGGGCATCTACGAGCACCGAGCGATAGCCCATCGCTGCCGAGAAATCGATATAGCGTTTCTGTTCGTCGAAGTTACAGCTGGGGTCCATGCCGATAATCCACGACCACGAGCCTTTGCCGTAGGTATAGTTCTTAGAGGCCTTGTATTTCGGTTTCACGAGGTCGTTGGCGATGGTGGTCTCTACGATGGGTGCGAGGGTGTTGCCGATGGTGATGGTGCGCCAAGGGGTCAATCCTGTCAGTGCTAAAAGGGGTGTCACCGACCCTGTGCCGTTCATCTCTTCTTGCAAGGGGAAGGCGATCTTATAGAGCATTGAGCTTTGGGCATTGAGCATTGAGCTTTGGGCATTGAGCATTGAGCTTTGGGCATTGAGCATTGAGCTTTGGGCATTGAGCTTTGAGAGGTGAGAGGTGTCCTTCTCGCAGACGAGGCGACAGCCCACGTAACCGCCATCGGTACCAGTCTCGGAGATGAGCACCCAGCCCTTGGGCGTCTTAAACAGACAAGGGAAGGTGTAGCCGAATCCCCAGCCGTTCTTGCCCATGGCATCGTCGACGGTATAGCCAGTTTCATAACTCGGTGCCGTACGGGCGAACCCTGTCATGGGCTTCATCTGTGGACAGAGGAAGGTGGTGGTACCCTTAGGTAACACAAAGCCGCTGGCCTCACACTCCACGACGCCACTCATCGTCGCACCGCCACGTCCCTGCCTGGGATAGATTCTATAGCGATAGGCCACGTCGCGGCTTGTCACACGGAAGATGATGTCGAGGGCCTTGTGCCCGTCTTTCTCGAAATGGCAGACACCCTCTGTCGCCAGGACCTTCACGTGTCGCTGCTTGGTGGTCAGCAGGTCGTATTCGTCCTCGTATCTGCTTATGTCGCAGGCCGTCAGCGTCAGTCCCTGTGTCAGGTCGTCGAAATTCATCTTCAGTCCTAAGGGCGACGACTGGACGAACACCTGGCCGTCGAGTGACACCTCATATCTGGGGCATCCCTCCTTGACAGTGACGGTGACATTCATCCTGCCATCAGGGCTGACGATATTCTGCTGTGGTAACAGTGTCTCCTGTGCCGAGGCCGAGCATAGGGCTATCAGAAGAAAAAACAAAGTTGCGCCAAGGAACCTGCGCCGTTGGTCGTGAAAGATCGTTGTCATAATGATATGATATTTAAAGTTAGTTTTATCGAAAGCATCTCGCTTGGGTAGAGTAATCCGCTGCAAAGTTACGAAATAATGCGGGTAAAACAAAGGATTAAATGATTTTTTTGATGTTTTATTTGCTCGTTTGGAAAATATTGCCTACCTTTGTGCTTTAATAATGGAATAACCTATAGATATGAACCTAAATATAACGAAACGCCTATCATTCCTCCTGCTGGTACAATGTATGGGGATAATGGCCTTTGCCGCAGTGATACCAGATATGAGATTCCGTCGTGTGGACACCCGCGAGGGCCTGTCGAACTCGATGGTGAACAGTATTCTGCGCGACTCGCATGGCTACGTGTGGTTTGGTACTGGCTACGGCCTGAACCGTTACGACGGCTACCGCATACGTACCTACTTCAGTTATGACAAAGACACGACGTCGCTGCGCAACAACCGTATCGATGAGATTCAGGAGGGGCACGGCGGACGGCTGTGGCTGAAACAGGGAATGAACTACTCGGTCTACGATCCCGTGACAGAGAAGGTGGACCGTCAGCCGTCGCGCTGGTTGAACCAGCAGGGCATCCGTGGCAGTATAGAGAGTATACACCTCGACTCAGGAAAGAATTACTGGGTGAAGACCTACGAGGACGGATTCTACTATTTCAATCCCGTCTCGAAGAACCTGCGCCAAATCCCCTTCGGGTACGGACCTTATGAGTTCCCAAAGGAGTTTGGCGTGTCGGCCTATACGGAGACTGATGAGGGTATGTTGCTCGTGTCGACCTTTGGTGAGCTGATGTGTATCGACGGCGAACGCGGCAAGGTGCTATGGAAAGAGCCCTACGTGAAGAACGCCCTGAATGCCTATAATGACTATTGGGTGACCGTCGACAAGCATCAGAACATCTGGGTGATCACCCACTCGACGGGCACTTATATCTATGTGAAGAAAGAGAAGCGTTGGTACACCTCGCTGACAGAACTGATGCGCGCACAAGGATATAAGGACGTGCCAGACAACATCCTCGTGTGGGAGGTGTGCTACGATGCGAAAGGCTATCTGTGGGTGGCTACAGACCACCTGGGCGTGCTCGTGCTCGACGAACAGGAAAAGCAGTGGCGACAGTTCACCAACGTGAAGGGTGACGAGACAACACTGCCCGACATCACCATCAAACACCTCTACCTCGACCAGCTGGGACGTATGTGGCTGGCCAGCTATAAGAATGGTGTGGCGATGTGTCTGGAGTCGATGACAAACTTCAAGAGCAAGCCCATTGGCGATATTAACACCATCACTGAAGATAAGGAGGGATACTACTGGATAGGGCGTAACGACGGCGGTATCATCAAGATGGATCCCAATACGCTGGAACCCGTGGCGACATATACCAAGCAGAGTCTCGGTGTGCCCAGTGACATCATCGTGGGCAGCTATACCGCCAAGGACGGAAGTCTTTGGTTCGGCACCTATGAAGGTGGTATCCTGCGCTACAAGAACGGCAGTTGGACGAACCTGCGTACAACAGACCCGGGGAGTGAGCTGCAGACGAACAATATCTGGGGGTTCACAGAAGACCGCTGGGGAAACATCTGGGTAGGTGTGCTTGGTGGCGGTGCCGTGCGCATCGATAAGAACACGGGCAGGCAAAAGGCGTTCACCACAGAGAACTCTGGCCTGAAGACTGTCTGGACAAACAGTATCTCTACAGGTTCCAATGGATGGATCGTACTGGGGAACTCCGAATATTACGCACTGATCCATCCGGGGAACTTCAAGGTAATCAACGGCTCGTTCCCCGTTGACGACGACAGACGGTCTATCACAGTCTCGACAGCCACCACACAGGCCATTATCGACAGTCGGGGACTGTTGTGGCAATGCTCACCCTCGGGCGTGGTGATATACGACCTGAAGACGAGGCAGAAGACATTGCTCGACATGAAGTCGGGACTCTTTGGATCGAACGCCGTCTCCGTGACAGAAGACACGCGCCACACGATGTGGGTGGCCACAGACCATGGCGTGTCGAACATCACCCCCCTGAAACAGGATGACGGCACCTGGACCTACACTATCCGAAACTTCAATACCCGCGACGGTCTGCAACCTGGCCCCTACAACCAGCGCGCCATCTTCTGCGCACGTTCGGGAGAACTACTGATTGGCGGACAAGAGGGCCTTGATATCATCAGTACGCTGAAGCTGGGTAATGGCGACAAGAAGGAGAAGCCTGTATTCAGCGGACTCGTCATCTTCGACCAGGATGTGGAGGTAGGCGAAGAATATGATGGTCGCGTGATTCTCGAGAAGAACCTCGACATGCAAGGCAATATCCGCCTGAAGTACGATCAGAACCAGTTCACCATCCACATGGCCTCCGACAATGGCGGCATCAACAATGCCACGCGTTTCGTGTATCAGTTGAAGGGCTTCAACAACAAGTGGATCAAGACAACAGCAAACAATCCCGATATCACCTATATGTCACTACCTCCGGGCAACTACACCCTCTGTGTGCGGATGCTGCGTGACGACGGTACGATGGGTGATGTGGAGAGTACCCTTGATATCACCATCGATTCCCCGTGGTACCGCTCGTGGTGGGCCATCGCCTGCTATGTGCTGTTGTTCGTGGCTGTACTGCTACTACGCGATCCGCTGATACAGTGGTTGGACAATCAGAAGGAGCGTCGCAGACAAGGACGGAAAGAGAGAGTCACCCACGACCAGGACTCGTCCAGCGATGAGGATGAGGTCATCGGGGAGGCGGAGATTATTGAAAACTGAGAAAGTGAGAGTTGAAACATACATCATCAATCTGGAATACTAAAATAATAAAACACTATGAGACGATTATTAGGCTTGACGCTATTGTTGGCATCGCTTTTGGCGACTGCAGAGACCTCGATACCCGATATGAAATTCCGTCGACTCGATACCCGCGACGGACTCTCGAACGCGACGATCAACTACCTGTTCCAGGATTCCAAGGGATTCATCTGGATAGGCACGTCGTATGGTCTGAATCGTTATGATGGCTACCGTTTCCGTACATTCTATTCCGACCCCAACGATACAACGACGCTCCGCAACAACTACGTCGATATGATCTGGGAGGATGTCGACGGCAAGCTATGGCTGAAGCAGGGCATGAACTTCAGCGTGTTCGACCCCGTGACAGAGCATGTCGTGCGCAACCCTGCCACCATCTTCTCCAAGTGGGGAATCAAAGGCGGCATCGACCGATTTTATATTGATAGTGACAAGAATTACTGGGTGAAGACCTACGACGACGGTATCTTCTGCTACAATCCCCGTACGAAGAAACGTGTGCTTACGAAGTACGGCTATGGTCCGGAGGAGTTCCCCAAAGAGTTCTGGATATCCTCGTTCGGCGAATACGGCGGCAAGCTGCTCGTCGCCTCCAGCAACGGCGATATGATGGCTATCGATGGCCAGCGCGGTAAGGTGGTGTGGAAAGACAGCTATATGCGTCAGAATGGTGGCCTGCCCAACGAGGCTTACACCATCAGGGTGGACAATGAGGGCAACTACTGGGTACTGACGAACCAGAACACGTATGTCTACGAGCCGAAAGCTAAGAAGTGGTATGACACCCTTCACAGTTTCCTTGAGTCAAAGGGAATCTCAGGCTTGCCAGCACCTTTGCAGGTATGGGATATCACGATCGACAAGCGCGGCTGGCTGTGGCTGGCCACCGACCACCAGGGGGTCTTCGTCATCGATATGAAGACCAAACAGCTGAAACAGTTCACGAACAACAAGTTCGACGAGACTTCGCTCAGCGATAACACCGTCAAGGTGTTCCTGCTCGACAAGTCGGGCAGCGTGTGGATGGCAGGCTATCGCAATGGTCTCAATCAGTATATAGAGACGCTCTCCGGATTCCGCCTGCTGGAGATTGGCGACGTGAATACCACGACAGAAGACAAGCAGGGCAACTACTGGTTTGGCACAGACAACCACGGTGCCATCAAGTACGTTCCTGCCACGGGTGAGACGGTGGTCTACGACAAGGCCACCAGCGGCCTCGCCTCCGACATCATGGTGGCCAGCTATGGCGCCAGTGACGGCTCCGTGTGGTTCGGCACCTATAATGGCGGCCTGATACAGATCGACAACGGTAAGGTGAAGAACTACCTCGCCACGAACGCCGTGGGCGGGCTGGCGAACAATAATGTGTGGTCTGTGACGGAAGACAAGTGGGGCGACATCTGGATCGGTACCCTTGGCAGTGGCGTACAGAAACTGCAGCGGCGAACGGGGAAGTTCCTGTCGTGGAACTCCTACAACAACAAACTGCCAGAGAATTTCATGACCTCAGCCAGCTGGATCAAGAAAGGCTGGCTGCTCGTGGGGCACTCCAACTTCTACTCGCTCATCAACCCCGTGAGCGGGGAGGTGAAGAATGTAACCATTCCCACTCCGCCGGGACAGGCGGCACCCATGGCCGCTTCTGTCTGCGTCGTGGAAGACAGCCGTGAACTGATATGGTACGGTTCTACGGCAGGCTGTTGCATCTTCGACCCGAAGACAGGGCGGCAGCAACTGCTCGACATGAACTCCGGACTCCTGGGGTCGAGTGTGGGCGGCATCTGCGAGGACAAGCTCCACACGATGTGGGTGGTGACAGACCACGGCATCTCGAATGTTGTGCCCAAGAAGGAAGACAATGGCGAGTGGTCGTTCCTCGTGCGTAGCTTCAGCGTGAAGGATGGCCTGCAGCAGGGTCCCTACAACAAGCGTTCCATCAGCTGTACCCACGATGGCTTGATCCTCGTGGGCGGGGTAGGGGGTGTGGATATCATCAACCCCCGTCTCATCACGAATGTTGACAACGACGAGCGCCCCGTCTTCAGCGGCCTGAAGCTCTTCGACCAGCAGGTGGCAGTGGGACAAGCCATTGACGGGCGCGTCATCCTCGACGAGGCGCTCGATGCCTGCCGCGAGCTCACGCTGAAATACTACGAGAATCAGTTTACCATCCAGCTTGCCTCCAACAAGGGCGAGATTCACAATCCCTCGCGCTTCATCTATCAGCTCGAGGGCTTCAGCGACAAGTGGATGAAGACGGAAGAGAACAATCCGAACATCACCTATATGTCGCTCCACCACGGCAGTTATATCCTCCATGTGAGGATGCTCAACGGCGACGGCACCATGGGTAAGGAAGAGGCCGTCCTCAAGATTACCGTCACCCCGCCACTGCTGCGCAACCGCTGGCTGATGCTGCTGTTCATCGCCTGTGTGGCTGGCGGCGTATGGTTCTGGCGCAAGCGCTTCATGGAGAAGCAGGCGGAGCGTGCAGAACTGGAGCGCCTGCGCACAGAGACGGAGAAGAAGCACTGGATGAGCGAGATGCGCAAGCAGCTGAGAGCGGAAATGGGCGGGCAGGCGAAGGAGGATGGCGAAGCCCCCGTGCAGCAGCCTGCTGACGTGAAGGAGCGCATAGACCTCGTACAGGTCTTCCGTGAGGAGTGCGAACAGTTCGTTGCGCCCAAGGGTAAGTCCATCCGCCTGTCGTTCTTCCCCTTTGCCGACACCCTGCCTGTCATTGGCAGCAGGCTGCAGATGCGCGAGATGATTGAGATCCTGCTGGCCAACTCTGCCAACTTCTCTCCCAGCGGCAGCAAGGTGAAAGTGTTCGCTGAACAGCAGGGCGACAAGGCCGTCATCCGCGTGGCAGACAATGGCGTCGGCATCCCTACGGAGGTGATGCCCCACCTCTTCGAGCAGATTGTCGGCGACGACGACAGTCCGAACCTCCATGCCGTGTTCGACATCGTCATGTCGCATGGCGGTACCATCCGCGCTGACGAGAACAACGGTGGCGGCACGGTGTTCGTCATCGAACTGCCCCTGTGCAAAGGCGACGAAGACGTGGAAGAGGCAGAGATAGTTTAGAATAACCGTATACATAACTAAATCAATTTATAAGAGAGTATGAAGAAAATTGCAATGACGATGTCTGCGCTGCTCGCCGCAGGGACGCTCTATGCCGCAGACATCCAAACAGAGGGAAACCGGGTGACCATCCGGCCTGACGGAGGTCAGGCGAAGGTGGTATGCCTGGAGGTGATGAACGACAAGATTATCCGTGTGAGGGCCACGTCGGAGGAGACGCTCCCCCAGAAGCCCGCCTCGCTGATGATCGTGCCCCAGAAGGCACCGGCCAAGGGCTCCTACACCATCGAGGAGACCGCCGACAAGGTGATCGTGAAGGCCGACGACGTGAGGGCCGAGGTGTCGAAGCAGACGGGCGCGGTGGCCTTCTACGACGAGGACGGCCATCTGCTGCTGCAGGAGGCCAAGGACGGCAAGCAGTTCAAGCCCTTCACCGTGCCCGAGCGTGAGTACGGCCTCAAGGGCGGCCCCGCCATCACCGAGGCCATGAAGCACGGACTGACCTGGCAGATGAAGTTCGACTCGCCCGACGACGAGGCCTTCTACGGACTGGGGCAGCACCAGTCGGAGGAGTTCAACATGAAGGGCAAGAACGAGGATCTCTTCCAGTACAACACGAAGGTCAGCATCCCCTTCGTGCTCTCCAACAAGAACTATGGTCTGCTCTGGGACTCGTACAGCTACTGCCGCTTCGGCAACCCTAACGACTACCTGCAGCTGAACCGCGCCTTCAAGCTCTACGACAAGCAGGGCCGTGAGGGGCACCTCACGGGAACCTATGTCGCCAGCGACGGCAAGCGGCTCGTGCGCGACGAGGACTCCATCTACTACGAATACGGCTTCCCCCAGACGTCGGAGATTGCCGTGAAGACCGACAACGGCGGCATCAAGAACCTGCCGCAGGGCTTCAACCTGCAGGGCGCCACCGTCACCTACGAGGGATTCATCGAGCCCGAGTGCTGCGGTAAATGTACCGGCAAGGCCGAGGAGCGTCAGTTCATTCTATATTATAGTGGTTACGTGAAGGTGTATATCGACGGCAAGGAGGTGGTGCCTGAGCGGTGGCGCACGGCCTGGAACCCGAACACCTATAAGTTTACCGCGCAGGTGCGCAAGGGCGTCAGGAACCAGCTGCGCATTGAGTGGCAGCCCGACGGCGGCGAGGCCTACTGCGGTCTGCGCGTGGCCGAGCCCCGCTCGGCCGAGGAGCGCGGCCAGCTCTCCATCTGGAGCGAGATGGCCAAGGACATGGACTACTACTTCATCGCCGGCGACAACCTCGACGAGGTGATCTCGGGCTACCGCACGCTGACGGGCAAGGCCTCGCTCTACCCGAAGTGGGTGCTGGGCTTCTGGCAGAGCCGCGAGCGCTACAAGACCTCGGGCGAGATCGAGCAGACGCTGGCCGAGTTCCGCCGCCGCCAGATCCCCGTGGACAACATCGTGCAGGACTGGAACTACTGGAAGCTCGACTCCTGGGGCAGCCACCAGTTTGAGGCCTCGCGCTATCCCAACCCGCAGGCCATGCTCGACTCGGTGCACGCCATGGGCGGGCGCTTCATGATCTCCGTATGGCCCAAGTTCTACGATAGCGTCGACAACTACAAGGAGCTCGACGCGCAGGGCTGGATGTACCATCAGGCCGTGAAGGACGACATCCACGACTGGCTGGGCTTCCGCGGCTCGTTCTACGATGCCTACGACGCCAGGGCCCGCAAGATGTTCTGGCGCCAGATGGACGAGAACCTCTATTCGAAGTACAATCACGACGGCATCGCCGGCGTGGACGCCTGGTGGATGGATGCCTCGGAGCCGAACGTGCGCGACTGCACCCCGATGTGGTACCGCAAGGCCCTCTCTGGCCCCACGGCCCTGGGCACTTCAACAGAGTATTTCAATGCCTACTCGACGGTGAATGCCGACGCCATCTACAACGGTCAGCGCTCTGTCTGGAAAGGTAAGAAGGACGAGCCCCGCGTGTTCCTGCTCACCCGCAGCGGATTCGCCGGCGAGCAGCGCTTCTCTACCGCCACCTGGAGCGGCGACATCGCCACCCGCTGGGAGGACATGCGGGCGCAGATGACGGCCGGACTGAACTACTCCATGTCGGGCATCCCCTTCTGGGGCATGGACCAGGGCGGCTTCTGCGTGGAGAACCGCTACGTGGCCGCCCAGCAGCTCTTCGACAAGACCGGCCAGGAGAACGAAGACCTCCGCGAGTGGCGCGAGCTGCAGGCCCGCTGGAACCAGTTCGGCGCCTTCATACCCCTCTTCCGCGCCCACGGCCAGTGGCCCCTGCGCGAGATCTGGAACATCGCGCCGGAGGATCACCCCGCCTACCGCTCGTTCGTCTACTACGACAAGCTGCGCTACCGCCTCATGCCTTACCTCTACTCGATGGCCGGCTGGGCCCACTTCAAGGACTACACGCTGATGCGCGCCCTGGTGATGGACTTCGGCGGCGACCGCGAGGTGGAGAACATCGGCAACCAGTGGATGTTCGGCCCCGCCCTGATGGCTTGCCCCGTGGGCTACTACAAGGCCCGCAACCGCTCGGTCTACTTCCCCAAGCAGTCGGGCTGGTACGACCTCTACACCGGCGAGCATGTCGCTGGCGGCCAGCGCCTTGTGGTCGACGCGCCCTACGAGCAGATCCCCGTCTACGTGCGCGAGGGCTCGATCATCCCCTTCGGTCCCGAGATGCAGTACACCACTGAGAAGCCCGCCGAGCTGATCAACCTCTACGTCTACGCCGGCCGCGACGGCGAGTTCGAGCTCTACGAGGACGAGGGCACGAACTACAACTACGAGCGCGGCAAGTATGCCACCATCGAGATCGCGTACGACGACGACGCTAAGACCGTGACCATCGGCCAGCGCCGCGGCAGCTTCCCCGGCATGCTGAAGCAGCGCCGCTTCAACATCGTGCTCGTCTCGAAGGACGCCCCGAAGCCCCTGAACCTCGACAATCCCGAGGGCCGGATGGTGGAGTACAGCGGCAAGGAGCTCACCGTGAAGCTGTAGTCGCGCCGCCCTGGCATGATATAAAAATCCCCGGCCTCTGTGGTCGGGGATTTTTTGTCGATGGTTATTCACCGTCGCCGCTCGGGTCGGGCTCGGGTGTCGGCTCGGGCGCGGGCTCAGGCTCCGGCTCGGGCTCAGGCTCGGGCTCCGGCTCCGGCTCGGGCTCGGGTGTGTCGCCGCCCTTGTCGTCCTTCTTCTTCTCGCGGCGGGCGACGTTGGCCTTGCGGCGCTGCTCGGAGAGCGAGCGGTAGTACTTGATGGTCTGCTGGATGCTCTTGATGAGTTCGGTATATAGCTCGCTGTCGTCGAGGATGACGGCGGAGGCGTTCATCACGAGCATCAGTGCGCGGTAGGCGCGGTCGGTCTCGGCGCGGGCGGTCTTCAGGGCGGCCAGGGCCTTCTGGGCGTTCTCGTCGTTGTGGGCCAGGGTCAGGCGGCGCACCTCGTCGTTCAGCGTCTTCAGCTGCTGGATGCTCTCAAAGATGCCCAGCTCGCGGGCGGCCAGCTCCAGCTGGTAGTTCACCATCTGCTCCTCGAGCCACTGCTCGGTGGCCACGGTCTGGGCCTCGATGCCGCCGTCGGGGTCGATCTTGTACTTCTGCATCACGGGCTGCATCAGGAGGGCGGCCGACTGCTTTGCGGGGAAGATGCTGAGGGTGGCGAAGGTATCTACGGTTTTGCGGACCTCCTTGTAGAGCGCGTCGCGCTCGTGGTCCACCTGTGTACGTTGCTTCACTATCTGGCTCTTCTGGGCGATGACGTAGGCCTGGTTCTCGACGCTGAAGGCGTTGAGGTAGGCGCCTATCTCGGCGTCCACATTGTCGGGGAACGTCTTCTTGGCGTGGGTCTCGTCGGTCCACCGCGCGGCCTTGAATCGCTGGCTGATGTCGGTGCCGAATCCGATGTGCAGGTCGTTCTGCAGGTTGCCGGGGTCGAACGTCGGCACCTGGGGGATGTCTAAGATGTTGCTCATAGTTCTAAAGTTTTTATGATGTGATACAATCAGATGTCTGTCTCTTGCTGCCCGGCGCTTGTCGGGCGATGGAAAACCGAGGTCGGTCTGCGGCTTTCGGGCGTCCGGGGATGGGATACCGAGGTCGGTCTGCGCCTCCGGGGCGTCCGGCAGTGGAATACCGAGGTCGGTCTGCGCCTCCGGAGCGTCCGGCGATGGAATACCGAGGTCGGTCTGCGGCTCCCGGGCGTCCGGGGATGGAAAACCGAGGTCGGTCTGCACCCTTCCGATACTCCGGCGATGCCATCCGGCGGAGGGCGCGAGTCTGTGTGATGGTGCGACATGCTCATGTTGTGAATACTATTGTTGATTACTCTCTGTTTACTTCTTCGGCTCATAGACCAGCGGGCTGGTGGTGAGGTAGGTTTCGCCGCCGTGTGTTCCGGTTTGAATCACGGCGTATAGGTGTAGGTGCCTTTTGAGATGCCACCGCCGGCGTCATAGGTCTTGTTGCCTATCGTCACCTTGCCGCAGGTGCCGTTATTGCCAGGTCCGATGCTGTATGTCGTTCCTGAGCCCCTGACTGCCGTGACGCTGGTAACCTTGTCCGTGATGGTGATCCTGCCGCAGGAGCCGAAATAGCCGCTGCCGATGCCCGCACTGTAACTGCCGCCCGTGGCCGAGACGGTGCCGCCGCTGATGGTGATTTTGCCGCAGGAAGCTTCGTGGCCGCTGCCGATGCCCGCGCCTTTGTTGCTGGTGGCCGTGACGGTGCCGCCGCTGATGGTGATGTTGCCGCAGGAAGCATTGGAGCCGCTGCCGATGCCAGCAGCATTATTGCCTCCTTGGGCCGTTAGCGAGCCGCCGCTGATGGTGATGTTGCCGCAGGAGCTATCGCTGCCGCTGCCGCTGCCGATGCCCGCACCGCTACCGCCGCCCGTGGCCGAGACGGTGCCGCCGCTGATGATGATGTTGCCGCAGGAGCCTTTATATCCACTGCCGATGCCAGCAGCATTATTGCCTCCTTGGGCCGTTAGCGAGCCGTCGCCCTGGATGGTGAGCGTTTCACCCTCCGGTACAGAGATGCCTGCGTCGCCGTAGTTTCCCACCACCTGGTTCGTCCCCATGAGGTTGATGGTGGCTTTGCCCTTGCATTCGATGCCGGGATATCTATCAGCTGTGGTGCCCTTCTGCGTGGTCACGTCGTAGAGCGTCACCTCGGCGCCGCTGGCAATGCTGAGCCTGATATCCTGCGGCAGCGTGCCGTAGAGGATGTCGCCGTTCTTGGCCCTGTAGTCAGTTGTCAGCGCCGAGAGGTCGACGGTGCCTTTCTTCATATTCACGTCGATGGTGTAGTACTTGCCGTTCTCCAGCGTCACGTCCGTCTTCTGGTAGTAGCGGTGTGTGCCGTCGGCGAGGGTGGCATCGAGCACAATCGTGCCGCTGCCGCCGGGGAAGCCCGTGTAGAGCACGCCCTCGCCGTTGTCGTCGTAGGTGTCGGCGGGGATGTCCCTCAGCGTGCGCGACCCGCCGCCGCCTTCCCTCTTCACGCTCAGCGCCGTCGGGCTGATCTTCGCGTCGTCGCCGTCGCCATCCCTCAGCGTGAAGCGCAGGATGGCCTGCTGGTTCTCGAACGTGGCGGGCGTGGTCTTAAGCGTATGTAAGGCAGCGATATCAGACACCCCGGTGATGGTGACCTCGGCGGTGGCTCGGTCATCGTTTTTGGCGACATAGTTGAGCGTGCCCTTGGTTCCGTCCAGGTCTTCGCTTCCGCCATTGTATATCAGCGTAAGTTTCTGGTTTTCCAAGAACTCTCCTTCGAGTTCGCCCGTGAGCGTGCAGCTGTACCCGTCGGTCGAGACGGCGGTGGCCGTGAGCGTGCCGTATGTAGTGAGCACTGGTGACACGCCTGTTCCGTCGTCTTCCAAATATTCCTGCACCGTCACCTTGTCGTTCTTCGTCCATTTGGCCTTGAGCGCGCCCGTGTCGTCGTCGATAGAGAGTGCGCGGGTCGTGGCCTCGCCGCCTTTGCTGGCCGTGACGGTCAGGGTGTAAGTCTTCGTTGCGCCCGTTGTCGCGGGTGTCGTCTCGTCGATGGCATTGTCGTCGTTCGAGCAAGCCGTTGTGGCGGCCACTGCCAACAGCAGGGCGGCCATCATCTGAATCGATTTCATAAACTTCTTCATGTTTCTGTCCTCCTTTTCGTTTAATCCCAGGTCCAATCCGACGGGTTGCCGTAAGGGCTCCGGTAGCCCGATGTCTGCAACAGCCGTGCGCGCTGCCGCAGCTCCACGACCCGCATCCGGGGCCGCTCGTAGGGCCTTCTGTCTGTCTTTGTCTGTATCATAATTGTTAAGTTTAGAGGGTTTAATTATCATTAATGTATCTCATATTCGTTGCATTTAGGAATTATGGGGACAAAAATACAAAAACTTTTCCAATTATTGTTCATTTCGTACAAAAATTTTGCACCGTCCTTTGTTATTTTTCATCCGTAAGCGCTCGTTTTACGGAAAAACTTCGTATCTTTGCACCAGAAACTAACTATAAATTGATGACGACCATGATCAGAAAGACTATCCTCTTGGCCGCGGCAGTCCTCGCAGGGCTGTCGGCACAGGCCCGTGACAGACAGAACTTCGACCGCGGCTGGCGCTTCCTGCTGGCCGACTCGGCGCAGATGGCAACGGCCGAGTATGACGACACCTGGTGGCGGCTGCTCGACGTGCCCCACGACTGGGCCCGCGAGGGCGACTTCTTCGTGGGCCACCCCAGCGGGGCCGGCGGCGGAGCACTCCCCGGCGGCATCGGATGGTACAGGAAGAGGTTTACAGTTTACGGTTTACAGTTTACAGATGATTACTCTGCTCCACAAGAAGGGCTTGCCAGGAAATCAACTGTAAACCGTAAACCGTCCGCTCGGCCCGAAGGGACGCTTTCCTCAGAAAGAACTGTAAACTATTATCTCGAATTCGACGGCGTGTATATGAACTCCACCGTCTACGTCAACGGCCAGAAGGTCGGCCATCGGCCCTACGGCTACAGCTCATTCGAGTACGACATCACGCCCTATCTGAAGCCGGGCGAGAACGTCGTCGCCGTCCGCGTGGACAACTCCGACCAGCCCAACTCGCGCTGGTACTCCGGCTGCGGCATCTACCGCCACGTGTGGCTCACGCGGACGGCCCCCGTGCACGTGGCCCACTGGGGCACAAAGGTAACGACTTCCCCTCCTGAGTCAGGAGGGGCCAGGGGTGGTCTGAACAAGGGTTCCTGGCGCGTTGACATCGAGGTCGCCCTCGAGGGCCAGGGCACCGTCGCCAACACCCTCATCGCCCCCGACGGCCGCGTCGTGGGACGCTCGAAGGGCCTCAAGTCGACAATCACCGTCAGCAACCCGAAGCTCTGGTCGTGCGAGACACCTTATATATATACCCTGCGCACGGAGGTATCCTCCGGCGGACGCATCGTGGACACCTATGAGACCACCACCGGCTTCCGCTCCTTCCGCTTCGACCCGGAGACGGGCTTCTGGCTCAACGGCCGCAACATGAAGCTCAACGGCGTCTGCGAGCACCACGACTTCGGATGCCTCGGCGCCGCCCTCAACGAAGACGCCCTCCACCGCAAGCTCACGAAGCTGAAGGCGATGGGCGTCAACAGCATACGCTCCTCCCACAATCCGCCCGCACCCGAGCTGCTGGCGATGTGCGACACGATGGGACTCATCGTCATGGACGAGTCGTTCGACATGTGGCGCCGCAAGAAGACGCAGAACGACTACGCCCGCTTCTTCGACGAGTGGCACGAGCGCGACCTCGCCGACCTCATCCTGCGCGACCGCAACCACCCCTCGATCCTCATGTGGTCGATCGGCAACGAGGTGCTCGAGCAGTGGTCGTCGGCAGAGGCCGACACGCTGACCCTCGAACAGGCCAACCTCATCCTCAACGCCGGCCACGACGCCTCGACGCTGGCCAAGGACGGCGAACTCTCGGTGCAGAGCCTGCTCACCCAGCACCTGGCGGACATCGTGAAGCGCTACGACACCTCGCGCCCCATCACCGCCGGCTGCAACGAGCCCGATCCCGGCAACCACCTCTTCAAGAGCGGGGCCATCGACATCATCGGATTCAACTATCACCACCAGTGGGTGAAGGACGTGCCCAAGAACTTCCCCGGCAAGCCCTTCATCATGTCGGAGAGCGTCAGCGCCCTGCAGACCCGCGGCTACTACATGATGCCCTCAGACTCCATCTACGTGGCACCCAAGGAGTGGTGGCTGCCCTATACCGACCCCACCTACATGTGCTCGGCCTACGACAACATGCACGCCTCCTGGAGCTCGACCCACGAGGAGACCTGGGACGTGGTGAAGCACACGCCCTACGTCGGCGGACAGTATATCTGGACGGGCTTCGACTACCTCGGAGAGCCCACGCCCTACGGGTTCCCCGCCCGCAGCTCCTACTTCGGCATCATCGACCTGGCAGGATTCCCCAAGGACTCCTACTATCTGTACCAGAGCGAGTGGACCTCGGAGCCGATGCTCCACCTCTTCCCCCACTGGAACTGGCTGCCGGGGCAGGAGATCGACCTCTGGGCCTACTACAACCAGGCCGACGAGGTGGAGCTGTTCCTCAACGGACAGTCGAAGGGCATCCGCCGCAAGGCCGACGCCCATCAGTACCATGTCATGTGGCGCGTCGCCTTCGAGCCGGGTGAGCTGAAGGCCGTCAGCCGCAAGGACGGCAGGACCGTCTGCGAGCAGGTCATCCGCACCGCAGGCGCCCCCGACCATATCCGGCTCTCCATAGACTATCAGGGCAAGCAGACCACCTTCATCACCGCCGAGGTGGTCGACAAGGACGGCAACTTGTGCCCCTGGGCAGAGGACCAGATCAGCTTCTTCGGCGACGGTGAGGGCGAGATCCTCGGCACCGACAACGGCTGCCAGACCTCGATGGAGCGCTTCACGTCGCCCAGCCGCAAGGCCTTCTTCGGCAAGTGTATGGTCGTGGTGAAAGGGAAGGGCCGCATCGAGGCCCGGTCGCCCATGCTCAAGCCCGGCGCGATTGAGTTCTGATTCCAGAATTTTCTGTCTAAAAGTGAACGACTTTGCAAAACTTTTCGTACCTTTGCACGCAGAACTTAAAACCAACGAACCGAATAAATTAATAATAAGCATGATGATGACTGGGATAATCAGAAGAGGCTGCTGGCTGGTGGGCGCGGTATTGCTGGCGACCGCCGCCGATGCGCAGATTCAGACGAACGCAG
This sequence comes from uncultured Prevotella sp., assembly GCA_946548085.1. Lineage (GTDB taxonomy): Bacteria > Bacteroidota > Bacteroidia > Bacteroidales > Bacteroidaceae > Prevotella. Next base: position 29,754 of record CAMNPN010000037.1, read on the forward strand.
GCGTGCAGTACCTGCAGTGTATGCAAAAAGACATGTCGACAGACTTCAGCGACCTTTCGAACACTTACTTCCTTGCCGACTCGCTTTCGGCCTTTGATGCGGCCAAGGGCGAGGGCACGGTGCAGTGGAAGCGCTATCGCCTGAGTCCGCGCCAGGCTTTCAACCTGAACGGCTACTGGCCTGTAAGAATGCAGATGCTCGACTTCCCCGACGCGGCGTACGAGAACGATCCTGATCTGAAGATTAAGGTAGAGTTTATCACGCCGAGGACGGTGAGGGTCCGCATGCTGACCACGCCGATAGAGCCGGCAGACAAGGACCAGGACGATGTGATGCTGTGCGACGCGTTCAAGGCGAAGGCACCGTCTGCCCCCTGGCCCTGTTCTGCAAACGATGGCAGTGCCGTCGTCTACGCCTCCCCCTACGGCCGCATCGAGATCCAGAAATACCCCTTCCGTCTGGTGGTCAGGGATGCGAAAGGGAAAATCCTGACGCAGACGCGCCATATCATCGACAACGACTCCTCGCAGGTGAAACTGCTGCCCTTCTCGTTCATCAAGCGGGGCTCAGACAACTCACGCAGTGTGAATCCTGTCTTCTCGCTGGCTCCCGGCGAGCGCATCTATGGCTGCGGCGAGTCGTTCACCTCGCTGAACAAGGTGGGGCAGAAGGTACACCTCAGCGTCACCGACCCCCAGGGCCCTGAGACCGACGGACAGTACAAGCCCGTGCCCTTCTACTTCTCGAACCGCGGCTATGGCATCTTCATGCACACCTCGGCACCCGTGACCTGCGACTTCGGGGCATCGTACATCGGGGCCCAGCGGCTGTTCATGGGCGATGAGCAGATGGACTTCTTCGTATTCTTCGGCGAGCCCAAGGATATCCTCAACGAATATACCGACATCACGGGCAAGTCGCCCATGCTGCCCCTCTGGAGTTTCGGCACCTGGATGAGCCGCATCACCTACTTCTCGCAGCAGGAGGGACTGGAGATCGCCCGTCAGCTGAGAGCACATAGGATTCCCTCTGACGTTATTCACTTCGACACGGGCTGGTTCGGTGTCGACTGGCAGTGCGACTACCAGTTTGCGAAAGACCGTTTCGAGGATCCCGTGAAGATGCTGAAGCAACTCTCGAAAGACGGTTTCCACACCTGTCTGTGGCAGTTGCCCTACTTCACTCCGAAGAACCGCTTCTTCCCAGAGATCATCGAGAGGGGCCTGCACGTGACGAACGCCACGGGTGGCATGCCCTACGAGGATGCCGTGCTCGACTTCTCGAACCCCGAGACCGTCGGCTGGTATCAGGACAAAATCACAGGCCTGCTGAAGCAGGGCGTCTCGACCATCAAGTGCGACTTCGGCGAGGCTGCCCCCTACAACGGCTTCTACCACAGTGGCAAGGGCGGACTCTATGAGCATAACCTCTACCCCCTGCGCTACAACAAGGCACTGTGGGAGGCCGTCGAGCGACAGTATCCTGGCCAGGGCATCATCTGGGCCCGTTCTGCCTGGGCCGGCTCACAGCGCTACGCCCTGCACTGGGGTGGCGACGCGGCTACTAATAATATAGGTATGCTGGGCGACCTGCGTGGCGGACTGAGTTTCGGACTCTCTGGGTTCTCGTTCTGGAGTCACGATATGGGCGGTTTCGTGACCGCCTCGCCAGAGGATATCTACCGTCGCTGGCTGCCCTTCGGATTCCTCAGCAGTCATACCCGTGCCCACGGCGCACCGCCCACGGAGCCCTGGCTCATCTCGGAGTCGTTCACAGATGCCTTCCGCGACTGTGCGGAGATGAAATACCGTCTGATGCCGTATGTCTATGCCCAGGCAAAGGATTGCTCGGAGCGCGGACTGCCTATGGTGCGCGCCCTGCTGGTTGAGTTCCCGCAGGATCCGGGGGCCTGGCTCGTAGAAGACGAGTATATGTTTGGCTCGCAGATGCTGGTTGCTCCCCTGCTGGAGTCGGGCAACAGCCGCACGGTGTATCTGCCGAAGGGTAAGTGGATCGACTATCAGAGTGGGAAAGTGTATGAGAGCGGCTATCAGACCATCGAGGCAGGGCGTATCCCTGCCGTCATCCTCGTGCGCGACGGCTCGCTCATACCCCATGCCCCCCTGGCACAGCGTACAGACCAGATTGACTGGAGCGCCATCGAACTGAAGGCCTATAAGGCTGATGCCGCCACCTGCAAGGGCCTGCTCTTCAAGCCTGGTGATGTGAAGATTCAGGAGGTCGAGCAGTGAAGAGAATCAAGGGGATTGACAAACAGACATTATAATAATAGCTAAACTCTAACCAATTATGAAGAGGAACAAACCCTTACTCTTGTTGGCAGCACTGATATCGCTCGCCTCACAACCTGTGAAGGCCACGAAACTGCTTGGCCTGCGCGTGATCGACAAAAACTACCTGATGGTGCATTTCCGTGATGGAGAGGTGCGCTATCGCGACAGCGGGGAAGGCCCCAGTGCCTATCTGGGACACTCTTTCTCCGAGGGCGACGATACCCTGCTCGTCTTTGGTGAGCGCCTGAAGACGGCAGAGGCTCAGAAGGCCGCCCTCTGGCAGGTTACTTCTGCAGACGACAAGACCTTCGCCAGCCAACAGCCACTGAAGGTGTGGCGCAAGTCGAAGCCCATGAACACCGACCATACGCTCACCAGCGAGAACGACCACTGGTTGTTCCTCGAGTTGTCACAGGCCATGCGCCAGGGATGCACCTATACCGTCGCCATCCCGCAGGGTATTGGGGCAGACCAGTCGACGGCCAGCGTGTGCTTTGATATCTGGAATACCCAGTCTGAAGCTATCCACGTGAACATCATCGGCTACACGCCCGCAGAGCAGAGCCATGCGGCAGATCTCTACCAGTGGCTGGGCGATGGCGGCCAGCGCGACTACACCTCGTGGCAGGGGCGCAAGGTGTGGCTCTATAATGTGAATACGAAGAAGAAACAGAATGCAGGCACCGTAAAGTTCTGGAAGCACGCCGCTGATGCCAAACAGGAGGCAGGCGGAAAGAACCTCGTGGGTACTGACGTGTGGAACATCGACTTCCGCGGCACACAGCCTGGGCGCTACCGTCTGGTGGTGGAGGATGTGGGCTGCTCGATGGACTTTGACATCGCCAGCGACGTCTACTACCAGCCTTTCCGCTACTCCGTGCGCGGCTATTACTATATGCGCCTGGGCGAGCCCAAGGATCCAGAGCATGTATGGCCCATACCCCGCCAGCCGCAGTTTATCCCCGAGACCGACCCGAAGGGCCTGACCGTCTACAAGACCGACTTCCACCCCTTTATGCAGGAGTGGCGCGACCTGCACACCGACGTGTGGGACGAGCCCCACTTCAAGCCCGTGATGGCCTCGCGCTTCTGGCAGCACCGCCTGCCGGGCAACCCCGTGAACACCGAGGTGCGCGGAGGACACTCCGACGCCTTCGACTGGGACCGCCACCTGGCCCATGTGAGCAATATCTACGACATGCTGCTGCCCTATATCCTCAGCGGCGGACGGCTCTCTGACGACAATCTCGGCATCCGCGAGAGCGGCAACGGCATCCCCGACATCATCGACGAGGCCCGCAACGAGGTGGACTTCTTCCTCTCCATCCGCGACGGCGAGGGATACTCGCAGGGTGTCACCAACCCCAGCGCCGACTGGAGCGTGATGTATCAGGCGGGCTGCACCACGATGGCCGCCTGGGCCAATGCCGCCAACTGCGCCATCACCGCCGAGGCCTTCCGTTTGCACCATAACGACTCGCTGCAGCAGTACTACACCACTGAGGCCATCAAGGCCTTCCGTTTTGCCTCGAAGCAGGAGTGGACGCAGCTCGACGACCTGCAGGACATCGGATCGATGCAGATGCGCGGGCGCGACTTCCGTCAGCTGGCTGCTGCCTTCCTCTACAACCTTACGGGTGATGCCGAGTGGGAAGATATCTTTGCTCAGGAGAGCATGATCAAGGATGCGCAGTCGCCCGTCTTCAGCAAGGGGCGTCATGGGTTCTTTGGCGTGGGAGTGATGCATGAGGAGAGTAAGAACCTCGTGCCATTTAATCAGACCTGGGCAGCAGCTGCCTACCTCACCTGTCCGCAGCCTCGTCACTATGCAGAACTCTACCAGAACCTCAAAGCCAGCATCAACGCCCAGGCTGAGGCTTATAATATCGCGAACATGTCCCAGCGCCCCTCGCGTCGCAGTGCCAACGACAGCCGCTGGCAGGTGTCGCAGAACCTGCAACTCGTCATGCTGGCCCATTATATCGCAGACAAGAACCGTAAAAAGCAGCTCGAGCACGTGATGTTCACTGAGGCCAGTTGGGCCCTGGGTCGTAATCCCGGAAACATCGTGGAGATGACGGGACTGGGCGAACGCCATATCATTGACTGCTACACTACGGGACGTAACGACGGTGCCCCTGAGAGTCATCCGGGACAGACGCCCTTCAACGGCACCGAGACCTGGTCGCCAGGACACAATGGGGGCGATGCGCGAGTCATCCTGAAATACTGCTATCCTGCCTGGACGGTAGAGAATGGCAACGTGACCACCACCTGGCCGCGACAGGAGTCGTACTTCAACCAGCGTTACTTCTGGGTCAACGGTGAGTTCACACCCCGTGAGACCATGCGAGGGAAGATGGCCCTGCTGGGTTATCTCTATGCTATCCGATAAAGCAATCAGGGCTCGCAAATGCGGGCCCTGATTACTTAATAGCGGATGTGTCGTTTAGAAGTGAATGTTCACATCGATTCCTGCGTGGATGGGATTGCCTCGCTGTGCGAAGTAGCGCGCCCCACCAGCAGCACTGCTCTGTACGGCGAAGGTGTTGTAGGCTGTGTCAGTGAGGTTTCGTCCCCAGAGCGATACGAGTACGGGTCCGAAGTCGTAGTCAGCATGAGCACCTAAGAGGGCGTAGAACTTCTGCGCGAAGGTGTTGGCCTCGTCCCACCAGGTCTTTCCCTGACCACTGAGGTTGGCGCCGACAGTCAGTTTGCCGATGTGCCAGTCGACCATCGCACTCATTGTGTGCTGGGGCACGAAGGGCACGTAGTTGTCGTCGTAGCGCAAGGGCGTGTTAAATACATCATCTATCGTCTGCGTATTGGCCACATAGTCGTCGAACTTGGCACTGGTGTAGGCGTATGTGACACCCCAGTCGAGGTGGTTGTCGATGGCTCGTCCGCGCAGCGTAGCCTCCAGTCCGAAGGAGTGGCTCTTACCCGCATTGACCATCATGCGGCCGTAGTTCGAGCGGGGGATCATCTGCGAGAGCTGCTGGTTGCGGATCTGCATGTAGTAGAGGGCGAGGTCGAAGTGTACCTGGTGGTCGAAGAGGTTCAGGTGGGTACCGAGTTCGAAGTTCCATGACTCTTCGGGCTTATAGGCAATGGTTTCCTCGATATTATCGTAGTCTTGTGTGGTGTGTTCAACATCATAGTCACCGCGCATGGCATCCTGCTGGTGTTTGTTTAGATCCGTCTGAAGAATGTCTGAGAACATCTGAATGTTATAGCCTCCAGCGCGGTAGCCTTTTGACACGATGGCATAGACATTACCCAACTGCTCGTCGACGGTGTAGGTGATACCAATCTTTGGCAGCAGCTGTGTGTGCGACTTCGAGCGACTGTCGACGACGTGCGACGTGAGGTGGTAGGTAGCCTGTCGCTCTGCTGTGCCGCCCGTCATGTTCATATAGGCAAGAGCGTCGTAGTCAATCTTCATCCAGTCGTAGTTCAGACGCAGGCCGAGGGTGAGCTTCAGACGGTCTGTCAACAGGATGTTCGATTCATGGAACAGGCCGAGATTCATCTGTGGGGTACGGAATGACTCTGGCACGGCCATCTCCGCCGACATTGTGATGCCTGCTGCCTCAACGGCAGCCTGCGCTGCCCTCTCCGCTGCGGCGGGAGCCAGTTCAGCGGCCTTTTGTGCGGCCATGGCCTCAGGCATACCCTGGGCCACCATCTCTGCCGCCATCTGTCCTGTCATCTGTTCGAGCATCCGTCCGTACATGGCCTGTTGCATGGCTCTCTTCATGGCATTGGTGATAGCCATGCCGATGGGGCCCGTGATGGCGTCGCCGAACCAGACAGGGGCATCGGTGCGCAACCACTGATAAGAGCCGAAGATACCTGACGTATGCTGCCAGCGGCTCTTGTCATGAGAGCGGAGCACGAACTCCTGCGTGAGCGCGTTCTGCTTCTGACGCTGCTGGAGGCGCAGGTAGTC
>CAMNPN010000038.1 GCA_946548085.1 uncultured Prevotella sp.
TGTGTTTCCAAAAAAACTCTTTACCTTTGCATCGGAAAAATGAAGCTTATAGACATTTGTCATTAACTACAATATAACGAAATTACAACAGTATGAATCTAAACAACTCAACCTAACTACGCGTGTACCTTATTTATAATATAAGGGACACCAGAACCAAAGTGTGAATCATCATAACATTAATCTAAGTATAACACTCAAGTATGAATCGAAAATTTAGAAAGACAGCGCTGCTGATGAGTGCCATGGCCCTGTTAGGACTCGGTTACTCGTCAAATGCCAACGCCGCTGGCGCTCCTCAGGAGATTCAGCAGGCAACGAAGAAGGTCTCAGGTACTGTGGTCGACGCTCAAGGCCCAGTCATCGGAGCCAGCGTAATGGAAAAAGGTACTTCGAACGGTACAGTTACTGATTTCGATGGTAACTTCTCTCTCTCAGTGAAGCCTGGTGCAACAATCGTTGTGTCATACATCGGCTTCGAGACTCAGGAAATCAAGATTGGTGACCAGAGTTCTTACAACATCACTCTGAAGGAAGACAATGCTCTGCTCGACGAAGTGGTGGTCGTAGGTTATGGTGTCCAGAAGAAGAAACTCGTCACTGGTGCTACCGTTGAGGTGAAGGGTGAGGACATCGCCAACCGTAATACAATCAGCCCCCTGACTGCCTTGCAGAACCAGAGCCCGGGTGTAAACATTGTCGCTGCTTCTGGTAAGCCTGGTGATGGTTTCAAGGTTAACATCCGTGGTGCTGGTACGAATGGTAATACCGCACCTCTCTATGTCGTTGACGGTGTCGTGGGAGACATCAACTCAGTGAACCCTGCCGATATCGAGCGTATTGACGTACTGAAGGATGCTGCATCAGCAGCCATCTACGGTGCCCGTGCTGCCAACGGTGTGATCCTGATTACAACCAAGCAAGGTAAGAGCGGTAAGGTGACTGTGAACTATGATGGTAATGTCGGTTGGTCTAACCTGGTGAAGGTTCCGCAGCAGTTAAATGCCAAGCAGTATATGGACATTATGGATATGACCATCGTCAACGACGGTCGTTCTCCTCACTCTTGGGAGAACTTCATCGATGCTGACCTGCTGGAGGCCTATCGCAACGGTTCGAACCCCGGTACCGACTGGCTGGAGTTGCTGCGCAACAAGAACGCCATTACCACCTCTCACTCTCTGAACGTGAGTGGCGGTTCCGAGATGTCGAAATTCTCTACGGGTGTCGGTTATCAGTATCAGGATGGTGTCATCGGTGGCTCTATTGCTCCGTCTAACTATCGCCGTTTCACCATGCGTCTGAACTCTGAGCATATCATTGCCAAGAGCAGTTCCGGCCGCGACATCATCACCTTTGGCGAGAACGTCTACTATTCTCACAACCAGCAGAAGGGTATTTACATTGGTAACATGTATTCCAATGCCATCTACTCCATGCTGCACAACTCTCCACTGATTCCTGTATATAACAAGGACGGTGAGTTGTTTGACTACGACGACTTGATCGCACAGGGTATCCACACTGATCAGTACCCCAATGGTATGCTGAGCCTTAACCAGTATTATGGCAACCCGCTCAACACGCTGCTTCATTCGGCACAGGCCAACAACAAGAGCCGCAGCCACAATCTGAATGCAACGGGCTATATCACCATTTCTCCGCTGAAGGGTCTGACCTACAAAGGACTGGTATATTATAAGAACTGGTCAAGCGTATGGAAGGGCTATGAGCAGACCTACCGCAACAATGACAACGACCAGAACACAAACGATGTTCTTTCCGAGAACATGGGTACCGGCTGGAACTGGGGTATGACCCACACTTTGAACTACGTGTTCGACATCAAGAGCCATCACGTTGACGTATTGGCTGGTACTGAGTATTCTCGTGAGGGTAATGGCATGGGCGACAACCTCGGTGCACAGGTTAGTGGTAACGTGTTCAAGAACATGTTCTCACATGCCTACCCCGCTAACTTCTCCGGACGTGACGGTAGTGCAACACTGCCTTATAACAGCAACCTGCCTTCAATCGACCACTCTATCCTCTCTTATTTCGGCCGTATCAACTACGACTTTGCAGAGAAGTATATGTTCTCCGCCATCCTGCGTGCCGATGGTAGTTCAAACTTTGCAGAAGGCCATCGCTGGGGTGTCTTCCCATCATTCTCCGCAGGTTGGGTAATCAGTAATGAGAAGTTCATGGAGAAGGCTTCAAGTTGGCTCTCTTTCTTGAAGATCCGCGGCAGTTGGGGTCAGAATGGTAACGAGGGTATCGGTGCCTTCAAGTATTCTGCCACCTACTCTTTCGGTCCTTACGGAAACTACTCATTCAATAATGCCAAGGACGTAGGTGCCCAGGGTGCTTATCCTGAGCGTCTTTCCAACGAGGAGATCACCTGGGAGACTTCTGAGCAACTTGACCTCGGTTTCGACGCCCGCTTCATCGGTGGCAAACTGGCCATGAACTTCGACTACTATGTGAAGAAGACCAAGGACCTGTTGCTTGACGTGCCTGTATCAGCCATCAACGGTTTTGCATACGTGATGGACAACGCCGGTACCATCAAGAACTCAGGTATTGAGGTGGCTCTGAACTGGAATGACAACATCGGCAAAGACTTCACTTACAACATTGGTTGGAACATCGCTACCAACAAGAACGAGGTAACGAAGGTAAACAACGGTTCTGGCTACATCAACGGTGGAGAGAATCTGCTCTCACAGGGTACTACCTTTATGGCCCGATTTGAGGAAGGTCATCCTCTGGGATACTTCTGGGGCTACAAGACAGAAGGTGTGATGCAGAATCAGGGCGATGTAGATGCCTATCTGCAGCGCAACTGTAAGGGTGATGCCAACAACTCTCTGCAGGGTGCTTCTATCGCTCCTGGCGACCTGATGTTTGTTGATACAAATGGTGACGGTGTCATCACTCCCGACGACAAGGTTGAGTTGGGTGACCCGCATCCCGATGTGACAATGGGTATTAACCTGGGCTGCAACTTCAAAGGCTTCGACTTCAGCGTGAGCGGATATGCTGCTCTCGGTCAGCAGGTGGCTCACTCTTACCGTCGCTTTGGTGACAGCCAGTATGACAACTGGTCGACCAACGTATACAACTACTGGCACGGTGAGGGTACCGGTAATGGCCGCTATCCGATCCTGAAGCCCGGTACTTCATCCAACATGATCCAGGTATCAGACATCTATGTTGACGATGCTGACTACTTCCGTCTGCAGACCATGACGCTTGGCTATGACTTCGCCAAGTTGTTCAAGAGTTTCCCGCTGCAGCAACTGCGTGTTTACTTCCAGGCACAGAATCTCTTCACTATCACGAAGTATGATGGTATGGAGCCTGAGCAGGGTAATTCTATCGCCAGCGAGTCATGGGTTACCGGTACTGATATCAGCAACTACCCGCAGCCTCGTACATTCCTGGTAGGTGTCAATGTTAAATTCTAATCAAACAGATAACGTAAAATGAAAAAGATATCATATATTTTAAGTGCGGCAGCCATCGCTATGGCAGGACTCACTTCCTGCACGCTCGACGCTATCAACTACACTGAGAAGGATACGTCGAACTTCCCGCTGACTTCCGAGGATGCCGATCAGGCTCTGGCTGGTATCTATCAGAATCTGAACGTGCCTAACGCTACTCCTCAGTGCTCATTCTACTATGTAGCCCAGTTGGCAGGCGACGATGCCCTCGGCGGTGGCGGTGAGAACGATATGCTGATGCAGGCAGAAGACCTGATGATGGTCTCTACCGACAATATGACCCAGCAGTTCTGGATTGACCGCTATGCAGGTATCAACCGAGCCAACTCTCTGCTCGACGGTATCAACAATATCTCACTGGCAGAGTCACAGAAGAATCAGATCGCAGGTGAGGCTAAGTTCCTCCGTGCCTTCTTCTACTATGAGTTGTCCTCCATGTATGGCAATGTGCCTCTGGTGATTACATCATCGGCAGCACAGCCCGTTCAGCCTACGGCTGCTGAACTCTGGGGACAGATCCTGCAGGATCTCTATGAGGCTGCAAGCACCATGCCTGCCCAGCGCCTGACCAACGGCCACGTCGACAAGTACACGGCTTCGGCCATGCTCGCTCGTGCCTGGTTGTACTACACAGGTATGTACTGCAACGGCGAGGATCTGGCTGATCTCGTCAGCACCAACTACAGCCCGCTGACGTCTGTCACCCTGCCCAATGGCGAGACGCTGACCAAGCAGCAGGTTATCACACTGGTCGACGAGGCTGTGAACAACTCTGGCTACTCACTGGTTCCCGACTTCCGTAACCTCTGGGCATACACCAACCGTTTCACCGTGGAGGACTTCGATTACACCAAAGGCCAGGGCCTGAAGTGGGTGGAGGATGACAATGCCATCAATCCAGAGTCCATGTTTGCAGTGAAGTTCAACAAACAGGCATCTTGGTCTACGACCATCGGCTATGCTAACGGTTACGCCCTGCACTTCGGTGTTCGCGGTACTGCCGTGTTCCCCTTCGGTGCCGGATGGGGTGCCGGTCCTGTGGCTATGAATCTGGTCAATGACTGGAAGAACACAGAGCCCAACGACAAGCGTCGTGACGCAACTATTCAGGACATGAGCAAACTGAGCGGCTTCGCTCTCGGCGGTGGTGGCGACTACATGCAGGAGTCTGGCTTCTACGGCATGAAACTCTCTCCTGTGGAGGCCAATGCCGTGAAGGACGATGGAACTCCCTATGTTTCCGTCTGCTTTGAGAACCTGATGTATCCTGGCGGCTGGGACGTTGCCGGTGCAGAGAACATGCAGTTGAACAATATCCACGATATGGTGCTGATCCGCTTTGCAGACCTGCTGTTGATGCAGTCTGAGTTGAAGGAGGACGTCACTGGCATTAATAAGGTACGCGAAAGAGCCGGTCTGCCCGCTATTAACGGCTATTCTCTGCAGGCTCTGCAGAACGAGCGCCGCTGGGAGTTGGCTATGGAGGGTATCCGCTGGAACGACATTCGTCGTTGGCATATTGCTGCCGACGCTCTTGATAAGCAGCAGGGCATCGACATCTATAACAAGGGTGTGGCTACAACGAACACACCTCACGGAGGTGGTTACAAGGCCCGCTACAATGCAACAGCCGGATTCCAAAAGATTCCTGAGAACCAGGTCGCCCTTTCCGAAGGTGGTATCGTTCAGAACCCAGGTTGGGAAGGTGCCGATACACAGTACACTGGTTGGTAAAATGATAAGTTACTTACATTAATTTAAATAAACAACAATGAAAAAGATATATTTGGCTTTACCGCTGCTGGCACTTGCCATGACAGCATGTGACCCAAGCAAGTTTGATCTTGGTTCACCGGATGGTAATACGTCAACTTCAACCATTGAAAGTGCAATTACTATCAATCAGGTAGACGCTGACGGCAACCCGGCAGCCGACGGTAACTATTTTACATACACGACAAGCCCGGCACTGCCCGTTCAGATCTTCAATTACAACTCTGATGGTAAGGAGGTTTCACTGGCTCATGGTGCTCATGGCTCGTTCTCTATTATTCCAAAACGAGGTCAGGATCCTAACCAGACATTCTATATCCGTTTGGCTAACCACGACGGATCTATGTCTGAAATCACTAAGACATATAATGTATATGTTCCTACAGAACTTTCTCCGGAAATCAAATATCTTGCCAGCAACAGTGGAAGCAAGAAGTGGGTATGGGACACCAGTGTCAATGGTCAAGCATGGGGTAATTTAGCTTACGCATGTGGACCTGGTGATGAATTTTTTACCGGCGGTGCGAACCAGTGGTGGGGCTGCGAACCTGAAATGCTTTGGTATGACGGCGAAGGCGGCCAATATGGCCATACCGATGGCGATAACTCTAAGGCAGGTGAAGGCGATTCTGGTGCATACATGATAATCTACGAGGATGGCAATATCAAAACCTTTGATGCTGCCGGCAACAAACTCCGCGAAGGCACATTTGAGGTAACGAATTACGATGGCACACGTCATGATGTAGGTGGCAATCCATGGGATCTTGGTAAATTTACCACCAACACACCAGCCATCTTGTATCCTTATATGATTAACGGCGGTGGTAAACTTGTGACAAATTTTGAAATCCTCGGACTCACCAACGACCAACTCTGTCTCGTCTATCCTGGAGAATCCGCACCAGGCGCATGGGCAGAGGCAACCTTCTGGCGCTTCAAAGCTGTTGAAAATGAGGACTTACTCTACAAAGACTGGACTTGGGATATCAGCACGAATGGCCAAGCATGGGGTAATCTTGCTTACGCATGCGGACCTGGTGAAGAATTCTTTGTCGGCGGTGCTAACCAGTGGTGGGGCTGCGAACCTGAAATGCTTTGGTATGACGGCGAAGGCGGTCAGTATGGCCATACCGACGGTGACGACGCCATGGCTGGCGAAGGTGATGCCAATGCATACATGACTCTCGATGATGCCGGCAACATCACCACTTACGATGCCAATGGCACAGCCTTGCGTACTGGTAGTTTCGAAGCAACTATCTTCGAGGGACGTCAAGATGTGGGCGGCAACCCCTGGAATATAGGAACCTTCAAGACATCTGAACCTGCCATTTTGTATCCGTATATGATTAACGGTGGTGGTACTAAGGTTAATGAGTTCGAGATTCTTGGTCTGACAAGTGATCAACTAGTTTTAGTCTATCCGGGCAGTGCTGCGCCTGGTGCATGGGCAGAGGCTACCTTCTGGCGTTTCAAGAAGAAGTAATTCTCACATACCTCTATATCATTCCGCCCCGGGCTCACCGCCCGGGGCGGTTTGCGTAAATAATAATCGAAAGATTTGCAAGTTTCGGAAATGGTTCGTATCTTTGCAGCACATAATCAAGTATAGTCATTATATGACAAAAAAAGACGACCAAGTTCTCAATCTCATTATAAATACTGTGAGAGAGAAAGAACCAACCGCAGACATCATCCTCTACGGGAGCAGAGCTCGTGGAGAGGCAAGAACAGATTCGGATTGGGATATTATTGTTATCCATGATAAGCCAAGCCTCAGTTTTGATGAAAAAGGTAACTTGGACTATATTCTATGGACTAAGGGTCTTGAAATTGGCAAAGAGATAAATACGCTTGAATATACAAGAAGGCAATGGGAGAATCTGCCCCCCTCTCTCTTTAAATTGAATGTTCTAAATGAAGGAATCTGGTTATGAGTTTATCTTTGGGCTCACCGCTCGGGGCGGATTGCGTAAGGAGGGCCGGGGAAACAAGCTTGCGTAAATAATCAACTAAACATTTGGAAGTTAAAGAAATAGTTCGTATCTTTGCAGCGTCTAACAATAAAATATAGTACTATGACAAAAAGAGAAGCAATGAAACTATTTGAGGATCGGAAGGTTCGGGCAGTGTGGGATGATGAGAAAGAAGAGTGGTATTTCTCTGTCGTGGATGTTGTAGGGGCACTTACAAACAGTGAGAATCCCCAAGTCTATTGGAGAGTGCTAAAAAAACGCTTAAAATCAGAAGGAAATGAAACCGTTACAAATTGTAACAGTTTGAAAATGCGTGCTTCTGATGGTAAGATGCGTTTAACGGACGTCGGAACAATGAAGCAGATATTACGTATCATCCAATCAATCCCATCTCCCAAGGCTGAGCCTTTCAAGCAATGGATGGCTGATGTCGCTGCAACAAGACTTGACCAACTGCAAGACCCAGAACTGTCCATAGAGCAGGCGGTGGCAGACTATAAGCGTCTTGGCTACAGCGACCATTGGATTAATCAGCGCATTAAGAGCATTGAAGTGCGCAAGGAACTGACCGACGAGTGGAAACGGTGTGGAATGAAAGAGGGTATGCAGTTTGCAACTTTAACAGATATCATTACCAAGGAATGGAGCGGACGAACAACTAAACAATACAAGCATCTGAAAGGCTTGAAGAAAGAAAGTCTGCGAGATAATATGACAAATGTGGAGATAGCCCTCAACACGCTGGCAGAAGCCTCTGCTACGGAACTTTCCAAGCAACGTAATCCGACTGGATTTCCAGAAAACGCAAAGACAGCAAAGGATGGCGGCAGTGTCGCCAAGGCTGCGCGAAATCAACTGGAGTCGCAACTTGGCCATACCGTTATCACTTCTGAAAAAGCGAGTGACTATCTATTGCCTGATAAGAAGGAGAAAGAACAAAAATAATATCTTTCCGCCCCGGGCTCAGCGCTCGGGGCGGATTGCGTAAGGAAGGGCCGGGGATAAAGGCTTGCGTAAATAATCAACTAAACATTTGGAAGTTATCCCCAACAAACGGAACTTGCGAAAATCAAAATAAGATACAAATGCAAATTCAGCAACAACAACTTATCATAAATAAAATGCAAAATATCCTACATCCTACACCAATTGCCATGAAACACTAGTATATAAAGGCGTTTTGAACGATGTAGGATATCTTTTATCCTACACCTATCCTACACCTTTTTTGCCTTTACACCATGATTTCAAGAGATGGAGACACCTGGCACGAGAGTCGGAGATACTTCGTAAAACACTTATACACAGCGGTTTATAATAATGGAAAAGCATCAGAATAGCTCATACTGTGCATCAGCACAAACTGTACAAGGCATCAGAACGAAAGAAAGGTGCCTGTAAAGTCGGAGAAAGGTGGCAGGTAAGTCAGAGAAACCAGGCACCTTTCTCTAAAATTCTCTAGAGAATTTTGAGGTTTAGTCTATCTAAAGTACGACTTTACACGCTGTAAACCAGCGGATTATGACAACTATCACCTTAAAAGCGAGTTTATTTTCTATCAGGATGGGAGAGAATAGGGAAAGATGTAGGAGAGGTGTAGGATGTAGGATAATTATGAAAAAAAATGGAAAGCACCAGGGCTGAGATACCAAACCTCGCCGCTCCTCATTTTAACCTAAAACGTATACGATTATGGCAAAGTTCAAATGCCCTTGCAAGTACACTTACGACCCAGAGGTTGGCGACCCCAAGAACGGCACACCTGCCGGAACGAAGTTTGAATACCTGCCCGACACGTGGCGTTGCCCACGCTGCAAGCGCAAGAAGGAGAAGTTCGTGACCGTAGAAGAGTAGCGCCACACCTGTCCGAGCATCATCAGCGAGCCGCAGGTGGTGGTGGGGAGTAAGAAAGTTATACTATAATGCCATAGTACGACACTTTCCTGCTAAAACCGCCTCGGTTTCAAAAGAAATCACTATCTTTGCAATCGAGAACTAATAACTACCGCTTATGATGAACTTACTATTAGCAGCCTGCATGCAACTTGCGACAGCCGCGCAAGGTGCTGACGACCAGACCAGAGGCATCGGACAGTATCCAGGCCATCCAGATGAGTATTTTGCGCCAACAGTCAGTTGGGCGAGTAGTGACGCCCTGACCAACGTGGCCCTGCACAGGGCGGCATGGGCCTCGTCGACCTGCGACTATAACCACACCGCCCATCTGGTGACCGATGGCATCTGCGACACGTCAGAGCCTGCCACCATCACCGTGACGACACCTGCCGGGCGGCTGCCCCGCCGAGAGGCTGAGTGGTCTATCGACGGCGGACCGTTCTCACGCACCATCCTCATGGGCAGCAGCAGTTGGCTGCAGTTCGACTGGGGAGGGGCACTGGCTGTCACAGCCAGCAAACTGACCCTGCAAGGGATGGTGGCCTACGACGACAAGGTCGCCACGAAAGGCTTTACCATCCTGTGCCAGACATCGGCAGACGGGCAGTCGTGGCAGACCGTCGGGGAACTGAAAGGTGACAAACTGCCTGGCACGCCGCTGCACTATAAGTTACACTCCGACCCCAACAAACAGGAGAAGCAGGAACTGCTGCCGGCCCGCGTGCTGAACGAGGTGATACGCCTCAACGCTCCCGTCACTACAAACCACCTCCGACTGGTGGTAGATATGGCGGGTGCTGCCCACTGGGATATCCGCGAACTGCAGTTCAAGGATGCCGCAGGCAATGACGTCGAGGTGATGCCCTCACGGGCCTTCAGCAGCATGTGGATCAGCGACGAAGGCAACGGCTACCGTGCCAGCGTCACACTCAGCAACAAGAGTAAGGTGCCCGCACCCTTCGTCCGACTGAACCTGACAGGTGAGGACGGAGAGCAGATACTCCCCGTCGCCTATAGCGACAATTACATCACCCTGATGCCAGGCGAACAGAAAACCATCAACGTGACATGGCGAAAAGAAGACGCCCGTGGACAACGGCCACGCATAGAGATCACAGGAATCAACTAAAAACGAGTACGATATGAAACGGATTTGCATGCTCCTATGGGGGTTGCTGTTAATGACAGTAGCAGAGGCACAACCTTTCCCACAAATAAAGGATCACGTGCAGGCAGGCTACTTCCCCCTCGTTACAGCAGAGGGGGCCGCCGCCATCTGTACGGATGAGAAAGACTACAAGGTAGCAGCCATCGCCGCCAACATGCTGGCCGACGATATAGAACGTGTGACTGGTCAACGTCCGGCGCAGAACGGCGAGGGGAAGTCGATGATCCTTGCCGGCACGCTGGGAAAGAGCCGGATGATAGACGGACTGGTGAAACGGCTGAAACTTGATGTCAGCGGAATACAAGGGAAGTGGGAATCTTTCATGATAACGACCGCAGACCACCCGAAGACCCACACGCCGCTGCTGCTCATCATCGGCAGCGACCGTCGGGGGACCGCCTTCGGACTGACATCGCTGTCAGAAGCCATCGGCGTGTCGCCCTGGTACTGGTGGGCCGACGTGACACCCGTTCAGAAGCAGGCACTCTACGTAGAGCCCGGCACCTTCGTCCAGGGTGAGCCCTCAGTACAGTATCGCGGCATCTTCATCAACGACGAGCGCTTTGGCGGCTGGGCACGATGGGCAGAGCAGAACTTCGATAAAGAGACCGGCAAGGTGGGCCCCAAGACCTATAAGAAGGTGTTTGAGTTGCTGCTGCGCCTGAAAGCCAACTACCTCTGGCCGGCGATGCATCCCGGTACCCAGGCCTTCAACGACGATCCGGAGAATGCCCGACTGGCTGACGACTATGCCATCGTGATGGGCTCGTCACACTGTGAGCAGATGCTGTGTAACAACGAGGGCGAGTGGAAGGCAGTGGAGCAACGGGCACCCGGTACGTGGGGTGACTTCAACTATATCACCAACCGCGCCACGATGCAGCGCTACTGGGAGACACGTGTCAAGACCAACGGCCGATACGAAAACACCTACACCCTCGGTCTGCGCGGCATCCACGACTATCCGATGGAAGGTGCCAACACCACCGAGGAGCGCGTCAGACTGATGCAGCAGGCCATCGATGACCAGCGCGACATGCTGAGACGGAATATCAAGAAACCTATCGAGGAGATTCCGCAGGTGCTCTGCACCTATGAGGAGGTGCTCGACGCCTACCACAACGGCCTGAAGGTGCCCGACGACGTCACCCTGCTCTGGAGCGATGACAAGCACGGCTACTGCCGAAACCTGTCCAACCCCGAAGAGCAGAAACGGAAAGGCGGCGCCGGCATCTACTACCACCTCTCCTACCACGGCGACCCCGCCAGTTGGATCTGGCTCAGTCCGCTGTCGCCTGCCTTCCTCAGCACAGAACTCACCAAGGCCTACACCTACGGTGCGAGGAAAATATGGGTCTTCAATGTCGGCGACATCAAACCTGCCGAGAAGGAGATATCGTTCGTGATGGAACTGGCCTGGAACATCGACCGCTGGAAACCGGCAGAAGCACACCACTATATCAAGTACTGGGCGACAAAGACTTTTGGCGCAGAGACGTCGCAGGAGATAGCCGACCTGATGGCTGGCTACTATCAACTGCAGGCTGCCGGCAAAGATGCCCATGTGTGGTTCGTCAACTATACCGAAGCGCAGATCGAGCAGCGGGTGGCCCGGTGGCGCGCCCTGTCGGCACAGGCAGCAGACCTGGCAGACAGGATTCCATCGCCACTGAAGGACAGTTATTTCGAACTTGTCAGTTACCCCGTCCGCGGTGCGGCCATGATCAACGAGTATCAGTTGCTGGCCCGCCGCAGCATGGTCCGGGCGACGGCAGGCGACAGTCTCGGAGCGATGGCCGACGCCAACCGTGTGAAGCAGATGTTCAACGGACTGAACGACTGGACGCGTCACTACAATGAGGAGATTGGCAACGGCAAATGGGCGGAGTTCTTCAACTGGCAGCCATACCACTGGTTCCGCTCAGAGAAGATAGAACAGCCCGTGGCCACGCCGGAACTGATTGCACAGGCGGCGAAGGGTCCGAAAGCCCGTTTCCTCCCCGTCGCCGAGGCTCTGTCGGAAGAAGGCGTCCTGATCGAGAGCGACCGCGATGCTGAGATTCCGCTATGGATGGAGGCCCTGACTCCCGTCCGTCATTTTTCCAAGGCGCCTGCCGATAACGTATTCTGTCGTATCTCGACAGACCAGGAGAACTTCGACGCTTCGGCTACACCTATTAATAATGTATGGCATGCCACACACGTCGGTCCGATGTGGAGCCGTGTGGGGACGATACACCTGAAGAAAGGCAAGAATCGTCTCTGCGTCAGCCAACTAAAGCCCGATGCCCGTATCAACCAGATATTCATCGGTCTCTATCCACCGTTTGCCAGAGAGCCACGTGTCCGCATACCGGCATCACTGTACCAAGACAAGCAAGGAGGCATCTGCCGCATCCCACAACTGGGCTACACCGAGGGTGTCATCGTGCAGCCGTTCGGCACGACGGATCCTGCAGAAACGCCGTACGTGGAATATGACGTCGACATCAAGGACGGCGACACTGCCATCGAGATCCGCACCCTGCCGACGCTCCACGTCTACGATGGTCGTGATGCCCGCTATACCGTTCAGTTAGGCGACGCCAAACCAGAAGTGTTCTCCATCCACGCCAACGACTTCACGGCAGAGTGGCGATGGAACGTCCTCCGCGGCTACGCCTCTCGAAACATCCCGGTCACTGCCAAAGGGCACCAGCGCCTACGTATCTGTCTGCTCGACCCTGGTATCGTGATTCAGGAAATACTGATCCACGCTCAGAAATAGACAAACGCACTTAAACCAAAAACATATAACATCATGATGAGAAGAGTATTATTATCAGCATTTGTAACGCTGGCACTTGGGATGTCGGCCCAGACAAGCCAGCGAGAGACTATCCGGTTGAACGAAGGATGGCACTTCGCCCTCGGCCATGCCGCCGATCCGGCAAAGGACTTCGGTTGCGGCACCGAGTACTTCAACTATCTGACAAAGGCTAACTCAATACACAATGAGGGGCCTTATGTGATGAAATTCGATGCCTCAGACTGGCAGGAGGTAAGCGTGCCCCACGACTGGGTGACGACACTGCCATACGCCTCGGAGGCCAGTCACTCCCATGGCTATAAGACCGTCGGTTATAAATATCCCGAGACGAGTGTCGGCTGGTATCGCAAGGTCATACAGATTCCCGCCGAGGACCTCGGCAAGCACATCGCCCTGCAGTTCGACGGTATCTTCCGCGACGCACGGGTGTGGTTCAACGGCTTCTATATGGGCACGGAACCCAGTGGCTATGCCACACAGGTCTACGACGTGACGGAATACGTGAACTATGGCGGTGACAACCTGATCTGCGTGCGAGCAGATGCCACACTCGAAGAAGGATGGTTCTACGAAGGGGCGGGCATCTATCGCGATGTATGGCTCCTGAAGTCGGCTGCCGTCAGCGTCGCACCCTTTGGTACCTTTGTCTATGCGGCACTGAAAGCCCCATACACCTCGGCAAATATACACATCGAGACAGAGGTAAACAACCACTCGCTCACGGCTCAGACCTGTGAGGTATCGCAGCGGCTGCTCGATGCCGACGGCAAGGAGGTGGGACGGACAGAGGGCACCACTCTCGCACTGAAGGGCAAGGAGACACGAGGCTGCCAACAGCAACTGACGCTGACGGCCCCGCATCTCTGGAGCACTGCCGACCCTTATCTATATAAGGTGGAGACCACGGTGAAGGTAAATGGCCAGGTGACGGACGTCTACATGACTACCACCGGCATCCGCGACGTGGCCTTCGATGCCGACAAAGGGTTCTTACTGAATGGCGAGCCCGTGAAACTGAAGGGTGTCAACATGCACCAGGATCATGCCGGCGTCGGTGCCGCTATCCCTGAGGCACTGATGGCATGGCGCATCCAGCAGTTGAAGAAGTTCGGCTGCAACGCCTACCGCTCGTCGCACAACCCGATGACCCCCGCCCTACTCGACATCTGCGACCGCGAGGGAATGCTCGTCATCGACGAGAACCGTCTGGCAGGCATCAACCAAGAGCATCTGAGACTCTTGGAGGCGATGATCCGCCGCGACCGTAACCATCCGAGTGTCATCCTCTGGAGCGACGGCAACGAGGAATGGGGTATGGAGAACACAGTACAGGGAACGCGTATCGCCGCCGCCATGAGGGAGTACACCCGTCTGCTCGATCCCACACGCCATTCTACCATCGCCAATGCCGGCGGCGGGGAGATGATCAAGGGACTCGACGTCGTGGGGTACAACTATATCATGCAGAACAATGTAGACGAACGGCGCAAGCAACATCCCGACTGGAAGATCGTAGGCACAGAGGAAACCACCGGCTGTGGCACACGTGGTGTCTATTTCGACTCGCCCGACCAACCGAGCCGCATGAAGTCGATGAACCTCACCGCCGATAAGGATGGTACGGAGAACCGCATCGAGCGCGGATGGAAGTTCTATGCTGAACGCCCTTGGGGAGCAGGCCTCTTCTACTGGACGGGCTTCGACTACCGAGGCGAGCCTAATCCTCTGAAATACCCCGCCACCGACTCTGAGTTCGGCATTCTCGACTACTGTGGATTCCCTAAGGACGAGGCCTGGTACCTGAAGGCGTGGTGGACCGACGAGCCAACGCTCCACATCTTCCCACACTGGAACCTGCAGGGGCATGAAGGCGAAGAGATAGAACTCTGGGCCTACAGCAACTGCGACGAGGTGGAACTGACGGTGAACGGCCAGAAGTTAGGTCGCCAGAAGATGCCACGCAACGGCCATCTGAAATGGAAGGCCGTGTATCGTCCCGGCAAGGTGGTAGCCACAGGCTATAAGAACGGGAAGCGGATATTGACAGAGACCATTGAGACAACGAAACCCGCTGCCAGAATAGCACTTTCTGCCGACCGTCAGACAATCATGGCCGACGGTCGCGACATGGCCGTAGTCACCGTCGAGGTACAGGATCAGAAAGGGCGGGTCGTTCCCGATGCCTGTCCGATGCTGACCTTCCGGCTGGAGGGTGACGGACGCATCCTCGGTGCCGGCAATGGCGACCCCT
This sequence comes from uncultured Prevotella sp., assembly GCA_946548085.1. GTDB lineage: Bacteria > Bacteroidota > Bacteroidia > Bacteroidales > Bacteroidaceae > Prevotella. The sequence continues at coordinate 15,386 of CAMNPN010000038.1, forward strand.
CTTACCTGGGCGAAGACCATCCGAAGGCGAAAGACTGTCGGGAATTCAGCATCCCTGCCTTCAACGGTCTGGCGCAGGTGCTCATCCAGAGTGGTCACGACCCTTCGTCACTTGTCTTGTCGTGCTCGGCCGACCAGTTGAAGGCTGGCGCACTGTCTCTGCTATCCACCCCGACGGAGCCTGTCACGCCCAAAACGAAAAATAAATAACTAAATTATTTTGTATTTTGCGCACTTAGTCGTACCTTTGCACCGATTTATGGCAAAAGCGGTCACGAAATACATAAATATAGGAGTGTCGATGCTGGTAGGCATCGGCATCTTCCTGTTTTGGTATGTGGCCTACCCTCATGCCCTGTCGTATCAGGAGCAATATCAGCTGTTCCTGTGGACGGGTGACTATTTCATTGAGAAAGTAAGTCTTCCCGGGGGCTTTGCCGACTGGTTAGGAGAGTTCATCGTACAGTTCTTTTATGTGGAATGGCTGGGCGCACTGCTGCTGGCACTGCTCTTCGTGCTGCTGCAGCGGCTGACGGTCCGGCTGCTGAAGCAGCATGGACCTGTATCCCTGATTCTAAGCCTGTTGCCTGTAGCACTGCTTTTGTGGCTGATGGGCGACATCAATGTGCTGCTGTCGCTTCCCGTGGCGGTCGTGCTGGCATTGGTACTGGCAAATATGCGGCTGTCGGAGTCATGCTCATGGGCAGAGGTAATCATCCTCCCCGTCGCCTACTGGCTGATTGGTCCATTGGTTTGGCTATACGTCATCATACGGGTGGTGCAGCATGGGTGGAGACACCTGTGGACAACCGGTTGGCTGGTGGGCCTGCAACTGGCTGTCTATGCCTGGCTGTTGCCGCAATGGCCGCTGCAGCAGGCGATGACCGGCCTGAGTTATTACCGCATTCCCCTACACTATCCTCAGTGGACCGGTTACGACAAGGATATGTACGAACTGATACGGCTGGACTATCTGGTACGCCATGAGCGTTGGGATGAGATTGTAAAGCGTGCGCAGGACTATCAAGTGCGGACACCATTCTGGTCTAACTGTGTCAACCTGGCCCTGGCAGAGAAGCGACTGCTGGCCGACCGTATGTTCGACTTCTATCAGAGCGGCGAGGACGCCCTCCTTATCCCCCGTACCCGCGACCTCACCTCGATGCTGCCAACGGCAGAGGCCTTCTGGCGACTGGGTATGGTGAACTCGGCCCAGCGCTATATGTTCGACACCCAGGAGTCGATTCTCAATGCCAAGAAGAGTGGTCGGTGCACCAAGCGCATTGCAGAGTGTATGATTGTGAACGGCCACTACCAGACGGCCGCTAAGCAACTCGACATCCTGAAGAAAAGCCTCTACTACAGCGGCTGGGCCAAGGATATGGAGACACTGATCAAGAACAACCAAGTGGACAACCATCCCCTCTACGGCAAACTGCGCAAGCTAAGATACAAGAACGACTTCCTCTATAGCTATGACGAGATAGACAAGATGCTCGGCCTGCTGTTTATGGACAACCAGGACAACAAGATGGCCCTCGACTACTTCATGGGTCAGATGCTGCTGAAGGGCGACGTGCAGGGCTTCATTCAGTATATGGGCCTGGTGCAGCAGTACGGCGGCTACCGCCAGATGCCGCTGGGCTATCAGGATGCCATGCGCTGCATTCAGTCGAGAGGCAATGCCCCCGGTTCGGCATATGCCGCATACGTGAGAAGAAGAGTGAAGAGTGGAAAGTGAAGAATTTGCTACCGCGATACAAGAATGAAGAATAATATAATAAAAGAGTGGAGGTCTTATAGATGGTGGCTATTGGCAGGGCTGATAGCTGTCCTTGGCGTGACAGTTTATGGCGGCAGAAAATTCTTCACTTTCCACTCTTCACTTTTCACTCCCGTAAAGGTCGGCCAGTTGCCTGACATCTATCCCGACTACATCGAGGTGACCATCCCCGCCGACATCGCACCGCTGAACTTCAACCTCTCCGATGAAGATATCGACCGCATGGACGTAGTGGTAAAGGGTTCGAAGGGTGGCGAACTGCACGCCAATGGCGAATGGGCCGACTTCGGCATCGATGAGTGGCACGAGTTGACCCGCCAAAACCGGGGTGGCGAGCTCGCCGTGACCGTCTGCGCCGAGAAGGACGGAGCCTGGACGCAGTACCGCGACTTCAAGATATACGTCAGCCCCGACTCCCTCAACGAGTGGGGCCTGACCTACCGCCGTATCAAGCCCGGCTATGAGGTCGGCGGCGACATCGGCATCTATCAGCGCAACCTCAACACCTTTGATGAATATGGTATCCTGACAGAGACCGCCGTCCCCGGCCGATGCATGAACTGCCACACGGCGAACCGCACCGATCCCAACCGCATTACGATGCAGATACGCGGCGAAGGAGGCGGCACGATGATACAGAAAGACGGCAAGCAGAACTGGCTGGAGACGAAGACCGACTCCACCAAGGCTGCCGGATCCTATAGTTACTGGCACCCCGATGGCGACTACTGCGCGATGGCGGTCAACTCCGTGCACCAGGCTTTCTTCGTCGGAACAGGCCAGCGCATCGAGGTCTATCACCAGTTCAGCGACATCGAAGTGCTCGACACCCGGACCAACGAGCTCATCCTGTCGCCACTGTTGCAGACAGCAGACCTGGAGATCTTCCCCGCCTTCTCCCACGACGGCCGGTGGCTCTACTACAGCACCTCGAAACCCTGCCGCGTACCGGCAGAGTATGAGAAGGTGAAGTGCAGCCTCTGCCGGATAGACTTCGATGCCAAGCAGGGCCGGTTCGGAGAGACGGTCGACACGCTGCTCAACGGTGCTGCCACGGACAAGAGCTACACCCTCGTCAGGCCCAGTTACGACGGCCGGTGGCTGATGTACTGTATGAGCAGCCGCGGCAACTTCCCCGTCTGCCAGGATGATGCCGACCTATGGCTCATGGACCTGCGCAACGGCGAGCACAAGGAACTGAAAGCCCTGAACAGCCAATGGGCAGAGAGTTTCCACAACTGGAGCGGCAACAGCCACTGGTTTGTGTACACCAGCAAGGCCGAAGATGGTATGTACGCCCGACTGTACATCGCCCACATTGACAGCCGCGGACAGGTGTCGAAGCCTTTCCTCCTGCCCCAGCGACATCCGAGGAAGTTCTACCGGGAGATGATGGACTCGTATAACGTGCCCGACTTTACGAAACGCAAGGTAGACTTCGATGCCCATGAGGCCTACCGGCAGGTATTCGACAACAGGCGCGAACAGGTAAAGATAAAACAGTAAAAGATTATATGATGAGAAAAGCAAGTATTGTTTCAGCAACGAAGGCAGGCAAGAAGGCTCTACCCCTCTGTCTCCTTGCCTTGTTGCTTTTATGCGGCTGTCAGCAGCCCGGCGACGGGAAGTGCCGCATCGAGGGAACCGTAAACGGAGAACAGTATGAAGGGAAGCGCATCTTCCTGGTGCCCTTCAGTGGTCCGGCAACGGCAGAGACGGTCGACTCGATGGAGATCACCGACGGGAAGTTCCACTTCGAGCCCGACTCTATACAGATGTACAAGATTCTGCTCGACTACCACTACCGCTTCGGACTCCAGCCGCTGATTGTCGTCGGAGAGCCAGGCACCATCCGTGTGACCATCGACAGCATCAGCCATGCCGTAGGCACACCGCAGAACGACTCGCTGGAGCAGTGGAAGGTGCAGACGGAGATCCACAACCGCCAGATAGGCCTGATGCGGAGGAACATCGCGGGCCTGAAGTCGCAGGGCGACAGTGCCCAGGCCAACGACCTGCAGCAGCGTGCCGACAGCTTCCATCTGGTGTATAAGAACTACACACGGCGACTGGCGAAGAGCCTTGAAGGCCAGGTGCTGGGCGACTTCTTGGGAGGTCTCTACCCGCTGACCTACAAGCGTAAGCTCCCCGACGGGCGGATCGTAACGATGAATGCCGACACGAACGAGGAGATAAAATAAGGTAAAAGAGATTAGTGAAAAGTGAGACATCTATCGAGTTCCGCTGACAGCAAGCGACCAGAGGGCGGTCGGCTGCCGTTACGTAGATACGCCCCGTGGCTGGCTACGCTGGCCCTCGGCCTGGCGGTGTTCCTCTTCTGGAGACTCCGCTACCCGTTTGCGCTCGTCTATCAGGAGCAGCTGCAGCTCTTCCTGTTCGACGGCGACTACCTCGCCACGCGACTGGCAGAGCCCGGCGGCCTCGCCAGATACGTGGCAGAGTTCCTGGTGCAGTTCTACAACAGCGTCACCCTCGGCTCCATCATCCTGGCAGTGCTCTTCATGCTGGTACAACGGCTCACGTGGCAGCTGATGAAGTCCGTTGCCGACGGCTGGTATGCGCTGAGCTTCGTGCCGGCCATCATGCTCTGGTACGCCATGGGCGACGAGAACATGCTGCTGACATATACCGTGGCGCTGACGATGGCGCTGGCGGCGGCACTGGTGGCGCGGCGCCTGGGGCGCAGGGCGCTGCTGGTGGCGGCGGCAGTGGGCATACCGATACTGTATTGGCTGATAGGGCCGATGGTGCTGTTAGTGGCCGTCTGCTTGTCGCCGACATGGGTCGCCGCAGGAGCCACGGTGTATGCCATCGCCCTCATCCTGGGCAGTGCATGGATACAGCCCTATCCGCTGCTGCGGCTGGTACTGGGCGTGGACTACTACCGGGCGCCGATGACACTGCCATACGTGCTGATGGTCATCCCCGCAGTGACGGCGGTCCTCTGCCACGGCTGCCGTCGGCTGCCCCTGCTCAGGCGGCCGATGGCCTGGGGGCTGGCCGCCGGCGTGGCGTTGCTGGGACTCGTCGGCCTGGACCGCGGCTACGACAGCAAGAAGTACGAGCTGATAGAGTATGACTATCTGGTGCGCCTGAAGGACTGGCAGGGCATCATCGCCAAGGCCGAGGCGAAGACGCCCGACCTGCCGATGAGCGTATCGGCCACGAACCTCGCCTTAGCGATGACGAACCAGCTCGGCGACCGGGCCTTCGACTTCTACCAGCGGGGCACGGAGGGACTGCTGCCGAAGTTTGAGCGTAACTTCGCCACGACGCAGCTGACGGGCGAGATATACTTCCACCTGGGCCTGGTGAACACGGCCCAGCGCCTGGCCTTCGAGGCGATGGAGAGCATACCCAACTATAACAAGAGCGGGAGGGTGGTAAAGCGGCTGGCCGAGACGAACCTCATCAACGGGGAGTATGCCGTTGCCCGTAAATACCTCGAGATGCTGGAGAAGACCATCTTCTACCGCCCCTGGGCCGAGCGCACCCTGCGGCTGCTGGGCAACGAGGCGGCCATCAACGCCCATCCGCTCTATGGCTCGCTGCGGCAGTTCAGGCTCGCCGACGACTTTCTCTTCAGCGAAGACGAGCTCGACAAGATCTGCGGACAGCTGTTCCTGCACAACCAGAAGAACCAGATGGCCGCGCAATATCTGCTGATGGCCCCGCTGCTCGACATAGACATCGCACGCTTCATGTCGTACGCCCAGTATGTGCAGAGCCAGATCAACTACAACCCCCGCCACTGCCAGGAGGCCATCGCCTTTGCCTTCATGCAGCAGCGCCAGCAGCCCCCGCAGGGACTGGTGAGCCAGTTCGTGCTGCAGCAGATGAATGAGTTTGCGCGCATCTATGCCGCCAACAGCTCGTCGCCCGAGCTCGGACGCTTCCGCAACACGGCATGGTATTATCTAACGATAGGAAAATAAGACACATGATGACATTCAAGACTATCTGGAGAGGACTCTGCACCGGGAGACTGCAATATATGCTCCTCGCCATCCTCTGCCAGCTGTTCACCGCCTGCACATCGGGCCCGGTGAACCCGACAAAGACTGACCGGCTGCCGGAGATCTACCCCGACTACGCGGGCGTGACGATACCGGCAGAGATCGCGCCGCTGAACTTCAATGTCAGAGACAGCGCCGAGGCGGTCGACGTGGTGGTGCGCGGCTCGAGGGGGGGCGAACTGCATGCCCAGGGCGACTTTGCCGACTTCAACATCGCCGACTGGCACGCGCTGACGGCCCGCAACAAGGGTGGCGAGCTGACCTTCACCGTCTGCACCCGCGAGGGCGGCCAGTGGCGACAGTACCGCGACTTCAAGGTCTACGTCAGTCCCCATGGCATGGACGCCTGGGGACTCACCTACCGCCGCATCGCGCCGGGCTACGAGGTATATAGTCACATGGGACTCTACCAGCGCGACCTCTCCTCGTTTGACGAGACGGCCATCCTGGAGAACACGCAGGTGCCCGGCATGTGTGTCAACTGCCACACGGCCCACCAGACCGACCCCTCGCGGTTCGTCTTCCACGTGCGCGGCGACCACGGGGCCACGATGGTACAGACGGACGGCCGCCGCGAGTGGCTCAAGGCCAGCAATGACCAGCTGGGCGGCTCGATGGTCTATCCATACTGGCACCCGAGCGGCAAGTATTGCGCCTTCTCGACGAATCAGACGCGCCAGGGATTCCACGTCGTGCGCGACGAGCGCATCGAGGTGTTCGACCTCAAGAGCGACGTGTTCGTCTATAATCCCGCGACCCACGAAATCATCTCCGACTCGCTGCTCGAGACGAAGGACTGGAGCGAGAACGCCCCCGTGTTCTCCCCCGACGGCCGCACGCTCTACTACATGACCTGCCGCCAGCAGGAGTATCCCGCGCACTTCAAGGACGAGAAGTACAACCTCTGCCGCATCGCCTTCGACCCCGAGACTGCCAGCTTCGGCGCAACGGTCGACACCGTGTTCAACGCCGTCAAGATGGGCAAGAGCCTCACCTGGCCGCGCCCCAGCTACGACGGCCGATGGCTCCTGTTCACCCTCGCCGACTACGGCTACTTCTCCATCTGGCACAACGAGAGCCAGCAGTGGCTGCTCGACCTCCGCACGGGCCAGGCCCGCGAGCTGACGGAGGTGAACAGCGACAAGGCCGACAGCTATCACAACTGGTCGGCGAACTCGCGCTGGATCGTCTTCACCAGCCGCCGCGACGACGGGCTCTACTCGCGCCTCTACCTGGCCCAGATCGACGACCGCGGCCGATTCACGAAGCCATTCCTCCTGCCCCAGCGCAACCCGCAGGAGTACTACTCGGAGAGCCTCTACTCGTTTAACACCCCCGACTTCACGAAGCGGAAGGTCGACTTCGACGCCCACGCTGCTGGCCTCGAGATCAGCTCCGACCGCAGGGTGGAGACGAAGGTGAGGAAATAGCCCTGCCGACAACTGCCGGAGCATCGGATGGCCCTCGACCGAGGTCGGTCGAGGGCCGTCTGGCGTCTCTGGGGGTGAGTAATGGGGTCATTACTCGACCGCGGGAGCGAAAAGTATGGAGTATCCGGTCGGTTACTCGACCGCCGGGGCGAAAAGTATGGAGTATCTGGTCGGTTACTCGACTGCGACCGCCTCCTGCTTCATCGCGCGGGCGACGTCGGCGACGTCGAAGGGCAGCGGGCCGCGGCCCAGCTCGGGCGCGTTGAACGACTTGAGGCAGTTGTCGTAGAACGTCGGGTGCTTCTGCGGCAGGCAGAAGGGTTTGTGGGCGCGGCCGGAGGCATCGACGTAGCAGAAGTAAGGCTTGCCGTAGAGGCCGTCGTCGCGCTTCGAGGCGAAGACGAACCAGCGCGAGTTCGACGACCAGGAGTGATAGGTGTCGCTCTTGGCGCTGTTGACGGCGGCGAGCGTGTCAGTGGCCCCGGTCTTGAGGTCGAGCATACGGAGGTCGGCCTCGGGGTGCCAGATGGGGAAGGTGCCGTAGTCGGCCACGGTGTAGAGCAGCCACCGCCCGTCGGGGCTGATGCGGGGGTGGCAGACGGAGCCCTTCGGCCCGGGGGCCGCCGTGCCGGTCCTCTGTCCCGTAGACTGCGGCAGTGCCGCAGTACACCTGACGACGGTATCCACCCGCTCGCCGAAGCGGCCCGCCCCCTCGTCGAAGGCGATGCGCACCAGGGCGTACTGCAGGCGCCTGATGTCGCGCGGCAGGCTGACGGTGTCGGCGGCGCAGTAGTAGATGTAGCGGCCGTCGGGCGAGAAAGTCGGGAAGGTCTCGAACACGAGGCTGTCGGCCGTCAGCGGCGACGAGATGACGCGGCGCTGCTCCAGGTCGGCCACGAAGACGTTGCTGCCCGCGTCGAACACCTCCAGCCGCCGTCGCGGGTCGCTGTGGAAGGCGGGGATAATCTTCTGCGTCGAGTAAGTGATGTACCGGCCGGAAGGCGAGAACCCGAAGTAGACGCTGCCGGGGATGCTCAGCTTCTCGAGCCGCCCCTCGCGGTTGAGGATGGCCCCGCCGCCCGCGCCGCGCACGTACATCATCGACAGGCCGGGCGACTGGCTGGCGTAGGTATGGCAGTTCATGCAGCGGTTGTCGAGCTGCTCGTAGTGGCCGATGGCCCTGGTGTCGAACGACTCCAGGCAGCGCTCCTCGATGCGTATCTGGTTCCATATCTCGTAGTCGGGCTCGATGAGGCGGTAGGTCAGGTAGGGGTCTATCTCCTCCTCGGCCACGGTCCAGCCGAAGGGCCTGTACTGCCGCCACTGGCCGGAGATGAGGGCGGTGACGGTGACCTCGAGCCGCCCTCCCGCCGACTGCTCCATCAGCTCGCGCCAGTCGCCGGCGTCGAACGTGGCCTCGCAGCCCCGGGCGCGGATGGTCAGCGCCGCTTCTTCGCCATCGCCGCGCTTTCCGCGGTCGTCGACGGTACTCCCGGCCCCGTCGCCTGTCCGGCGGATGCTCACCTCCAGGGCCTCGCAGCCTTCGGCGCGGAGCAGGAAGTTGAGCGGCGCGATGTTGCGGGGGATGGTCACGTCGCGGTAGTCGGGGTATATGGGCGCCTCGGCGTCGGTCTGGGCGACGTTCTGCGGCGTCGGGGTGCAGGCGGTGAACAGCTGAGACACAGAGATACAGAGCCACAGAGGAATCATAATCCCCCATAGCCGCCTCTGTGTCTCTACGCCTCGTTTTATATTAAATATCCTCATATCTCGGGTGCTTTCTCTTTGTCGAAGTAATACCAGTAGGTGCCGCGGAAGCGGGGATTGCCGCGCTCGCGGTTGTACTCCACGAACTGCTGCATCACGTCCTCGCGGTGGATGTAGCGCTGCCACTCCTCCTGCGGGGCCTGGCTCCCGGCGAGCCAGATGCAGAGGGCCTCCTGGTAGAGCTTCGTGGTGTGGATGCGGTGCAGCAGCACGTCGCGGTCGGGGCCGGGGCTGTCGCCGAGGCAGTAGCGGTCGTAGTCGCGCTTGAAGTTCTCGATGTCCTTCAGCAGCAGGGTGCTGCAGAGGATGTAGTCGAGGGCCGGCTGGTTGTCGGGGTGGGCGTCGAGCAGCTGCATCATCAGGAAGTGGGCGTTGTCGGTGATGGTGATGGTGTCGCGGCGGTTCACCAGGTGCATCTTCTGGGCGTAGGTCTCCCGTCCGTGCTGGCGGAGCCGCTGTGCCCAGGGTCGGTAGACGAGCGTCTTGTCGAGGATGCGAAGGTATTTCTCGGCGGCCAGCGAGTCGCCGCTCACCAGGTTGCACTCCGCCAGTCGCCGCATCATGCGCACGTTGCGGTTGTCGGGGGCGAACACGTTGGTCATCATCGCCGCCCGCTCGGTGAAGGTCATGTCGCCCAGCAGCCAGTAGAGCTCGTTCTGGTTGATGATGGTCAGCCGGGGCGTCTCGGGGCCTATCTTCTCGAAGGTGCCCAGGTAGTTGGGCGTGAAGTCCAGCAGGTGGTCGGCCAGCTCGCCGCGCTGCGCCATCACGAGGTTGTAGAAGAAGAGCATCTGGTTGTTCCATCCGTCGGAGGAGCGCACGATGTCGACCACTCGGTCGTAGTTGCCGAAGTAGTACTCGTTGTCGACGGCGAAGTTCTTCTCCAGGATGAGGTCGGGGCCCTTGAGCGTCTTGATGTCAGGCTTCCCGAAGAGCAGCCAGGCCGGCACCACTGCCGTCAGCAGGCACACCAGCCGCAGCCACAGCCGCAGACTACTGACCGTCGAGGCTATCCAGAGGCACAGCAGCCAGCCGATGACGCTCATCGTCGACGACAGCCGGTAGCTGATGCCGAAATGGCACACACTCAGCCATGCCATCACTCCCAAGGCCAGTGCCAGGCCGACCCATGCGTTCACCTTCAGGTTCGCCAGTATCCGGTATGTCAGCCATCCCGCCAGTGCGATGCATACAGTCAGGATGGTTGCTCCCGCATACAGATAGTAATAGAACTGCGTCAGGAAGTCGCCAGCCAGCAGTGCCAGGCCGCCCGGCCTCTGGAAATAGCCGGCGACATACTCCCACTCACATAGGAATATCTGATTCTGCTCATGATAGAAGAAGTGATAGGGGTACCAGAACTGGAAGAAGCAGAACACCGCCACCACGGCCAACAGAAATAGGACAATCCTGACTTTCATCGTAAGCTCTGATGCAACTTAAAGGTTTTTGCGACCAGGCCCTTGTATGTGTTGACGGTGATACGGACGGAGTCGGCAGGTATCTGCGTGGTGAGGATGCTGGCATAGCTCTGCGCCGAATAGTACTCGGGCACGCCGCCCTGGTCGTGGTAGAGCCGGAGAAGGCTGGTGCTGGTGCCATCGGCATAGGTCACGATCGAATCCTGTACAACACGCAGGGAATGGATGGCATCCTTATCGTCGACGGCCCCCACCATCACGGAGAAGCTCAGGTTCAGATACCGTCCCGTCTTGCTCAGCCAGGCGCTCTCGAAGTTCACCGGGTCTGTCTTCATCGGCATCTCAAGCTCTGCGAGCGGTATCACCTGCGGACACGGTATCTCGCCTACGGAAATAGCCTCTGCCACATACTGATTCCGGTCATCGCGTACCTTATTATAATATAACATGCAGCGATAGACGGTGTCGGGGCGGGTAATCCACTGAGCGCTGAAGGGCTTGGACAAGGGCAGAGTCTCGCCGTCGTCGGTGAAAAGGGATACGATCGTCTTGTCGGCTCCCACCGTGGCCTCTGCAAAGTCGCCGCGCATGTTGGAGTACTGCCCTTCGCCTTTGTCGTAAGTGTCCTGGGTGCAGGAACAGACAAACAAGACAGCAAGAGTCAGCAGACGGGATATGACAGAAGGGCGGCAAGGCATCATCATAGGGCGGCAGACTTGTTGCGGACCGGATTGGCATACATCGTGAGAATACGCTCACGGAGGAAGGCCTCGTCCTTGTTGTCGAGAGTAATCTTAGCTATCTGCCCAGCAAGATAGGCCTCGAACCGCTGCTTGTCGGCAGCGGTGTAGTGGGCGGCATTGGCGCTATCGCCGTTCAGTTCATCAAGGGAGATGTAGTTACACGGGAACAGCTCGTAGTTCCGGTGTATCTCCTTATCCATCCGCTCTGCCACGGCCTTGAAATATTCGGTCTTGGGCAGGTCGGCGAGCTCGCCGATCCATGAATCCACAGGGGCTGCCGCCCGGTATACCACCCTACCCTTATAGCCGAAGATGCCCGTCTTCATGTTGTCGAGGTCGTCCTGACGCGATTTCTTGAAGGCAGGGTTGTCGCGCTTCTGCTGAAACTCCTGGGCCTTGAGGTAATCGCAGGGATCGTATTCATAGCTAATGGTCAGCGGCACGATATTCAGCTCGCGCAGGTCGCCCCCCATGGCCAGCATCTTCAGCACAGCCTCCTGGGTACGGTCGTCTGAGTCCTTCGCCCTGCCCTCTCGCTGCGCCAGCCAGATGTTCTCCTTCTTCTGAGTCACGGCGAAGTGGATATACCGGCTCATCAGCTGCGAGGCGGCAAGAGTCTCACGAAGGGAGAGGCCGCGACGCACGGTAAAGGCCTTGTTCATACGGACAAGGCGCTTGATCCAGGGGTAGATGAGGAGATTGTCGCCGATGCCGATCTCCACTGTCGTAGGGTATCCAGCCTCCACCAGCTTGACATCGAGGAATGCGGAGTCGAGGACGATGTCACGGTGGTTGCTGACAAACGTATATCGCAGCTGAGACTGAGCGCCGTCCAACATCGTATCGTCGAACGTACAGCCATCGGTATGCTTGCGGATGAGATACTTCACAATGGGTTTCATAAACCTCAGCTGGAAGTCAAGGGGTGTCTTCACCCCGACGAAGGCGAGCCGCAGCAGGCTGTTGCGGATGCTCTTGGGCAGCCAAGGGGCAAAGCCCTTCATCAGTACATTAAACTGGCGATCGCTGAGCAGCTCGTCAAACGCCTGCCGTATCTCCTCCGGCTCATAGGGCCGTATCTCGTCAAACTCCTTCAGTGTTTCTCTATCCATAACAATAGCAATCTAAGCCCATCACATATTATATGCGCTTACCAGCTCATGCAAGCTGGTTCTCGACAATATCGCTTAACACATCGGCCATAGTGAGTCCGGCAGCACGCACCTGCTGGGGGATGAAGCTCGTGGCAGTCATCCCTGGTGTAGTATTCACCTCCAACATGGATATCTTGCCATCCTTAGAGATGATATAGTCAATGCGGATAATGCCGTTGCAGTGGAGGATATCGTAGATATGACTTGTAATCTTCGATACGCGGTCTGCTATTTCCGGAGCAATGCGTGCCGGCGTGATCTCCTGCACCTGTCCGTTGTACTTGGCGTCATAGTCGAAGAACTCGTTGCTGGTCACCACTTCCGTAATGGGGAAGACAACAGTCTTCTCACGGGTCTTGTAGATACCCTGGGTGATCTCGGTCCCCTCCAGATAACTCTCGACCATCACCTCCGGACTCTCCATCATCGCCTTGCGGATGGCTGGTGCGAGCTGATCCTTGTTCTTCACCTTAGTGACACCAAACGATGATCCGTCGGCAGCGGGCTTGACGAAGCACGGCATGCCGATACGCTCCTCCACCTCGTCGTCACTGACCAGCTCTTCATAGCCCTTGCGTATCAGCAGGGAGTCGGCCACGCTGACACCGTAGCCACGCAGATACTGATTAAGCACGAACTTATCGAAGGTTATGGCCTCCACCAGTACGCCACTGGTGCTATAAGGCAGGTTGATCAGGTCGAAATAGCCCTGCAGGAGACCGTTCTCGCCAGGTGTGCCATGAATGGTGATATAGGCATAGTCGAACAACTTGGCCTTGCCGTTTTCCATAAAGGAGAAGTCGTTACGGTCTATCTTGGCCGTCGTACCGTCATGCAGCTCGACATGCCAGTCCTGTCCTTTGATGTCGACAATATAAACATCATAATGCTCCTTGTCGAAGAAGGAGTAAAGTCCTTGTGCCGAGCGCAACGACACATCGTGCTCGGATGAGTCGCCACCACAGACGATGGCAATCGTTCTCTTCAAATTCTTCATTATATTATTTATAATTTACTATTTGTATATTTGCGCCATTTATCGATGAGGGCAGCCATGTCGGCGGGCCACTCTGAGGAGAAGTCCATCTGCTCGCCCGTAGTGGGGTGGACAAATCCCAGCGTGCGGGCATGGAGCACCTGACGGGGACAGATTTTGAAGCAGTTCTGGATATAAGCCTTGTAGCTGGCACTCCGCTCCCCTCGCAGTATCTCTGTTCCGCCATAGCGCTCGTCGCAGAACAACGGATGGCCGATATGTTTCATATGGGCCCTGATCTGATGCGTACGCCCCGTCTCGAGGATACACTCCACCAACGTGACATAGCCATAGCGCTCCAGCACTCGATAGTGGGTGACGGCGGGCTTGCCTATCTCAGAGTCAGGCGGGAACACCTCCATCCGCAGACGGTCTTTAGGATCACGCCCGATATTCCCCTCGATCCTGCCTCCGTCCTCTACAAAGTTCCCCCAGACGAGGGCATTATAGCTACGATGGGTGGTCTTATTGAAGAACTGCTTTCCCAGCGATGTCTTCGCCTCGGGTGTCTTGGCCACAACGAGCAGACCACTGGTATCCTTGTCGATACGATGAACGAGCCCCACCTCTGGGTCGTTGGGATCGTAGGAGGCCAAGTCTTTCAAGTGCCAGGCGATGGCGTTGACCAGCGTACCGCTGAAGTTACCACAGCCAGGATGAACAACCATACCAGCGGGTTTGTTGATGACCATCAGATCGTCGTCCTCGTAAACAACCTCAAGGGGGATATCCTCTGGAGAGATGGTCGTATCATAGTGAGGACGGTCGAGCATCAGGGTGATGACATCCCCGGGGCGAACCTTGTAGTTGCTCTTCACAGGGCGAGCGCAGCGCCCCTGCTTCTGGTCGTCGACAGTACACACATGAATGAATCCTGCGTCTGCTGCCTTCTGTATACGGTTGCGGCTGGAATGCGGCTGATGCTCAGAGAGGAACTTGTCGATGCGTACAGACTCCTGCCCTTTGTCCACCTCTATACGGAAGTGCTCATAGAGTTCTCCATCGCCCGACTGACTATCGGCTTCATCGTCGCCAATCAGCTCCAGCTCGTCGTCATCAATACTATCTATCATTCTATCACCTCTTCAAAATCGTCAACGTTACCACTCTCCATCAGGCGGTATTCGGGTTCTATATATTCCAGTTCCTCATCGGAATCATATTCACCACTTCCAATCATCAAGGTCAGCGGGGAGTCGATAGACACATGGTCGCCAGCGGATACCCTGCGCCCACGGCAGAGCACGCCGTAGACCCAGTCCTTCTCGCCAGGCACCTCCTGTGGTGGAGTCAGCTTGAAGCCAAGAGCCATCAGCTTTGCCTCTGCCTCCCTGTAGCTGCTGTTGTCTACGATATCAGGAATAGGGAATGAGGGTGACGAAGGGGAATTGACTGTCACATAGATAGTATGGCCCATCTTCACCGTCGTACCGGCACCCGGATTTTGGATAAGGATGCTGTTGGCGGCCATCGCCTTGTTGTAGCCCGAGTCGCTGACCATGACGTTCAGTCCATAGTCCTCAATCAGGCTGCGGGCCCTGGCATAGTCCATGCCCTCCACCTTTGGCACCTTGACACCCTCACCATGATGAGTGTACCAGTCGAGTCCGTACTTCACGCCCAGTCCCAAAAGTACTATGACAATCAGCATTGCCAGCAGGTTACCCCAGAGATACAGGCTGGCAAACTTACCGAAGAATTCCTTTGCTTTCATCTGTTTTCTAATTTCTCACGTGCAAAGGTACGAAAAAATCGATTAAGTGAGCACAAATAAATGATTTTATTTGTTGAACGCAAGATTTTTATTCGATAAGCGTGCAAAAAGCAAAAGAAAAGGGCATAAAAACAGAAAGAAGTGAAGATTTCTCTCCACTCCACTCTGTTTCTATCCGAATTCCGATGTCTTTGCAGCAGTAATTACTTGCCGTGGTTCTCATCAGAAACCGTTAACTTCTTGCGGCCCTTAGCACGGCGGGCGGCCAGTACGCGGCGACCATTCTTGGTGGCCATTCTCTCACGGAAGCCGTGCTTGTTGACGCGACGGCGATTGTGCGGCTGAAATGTTCTTTTCATTGCTTTTTATTCTTATTTATTTGTTCAAATTCAATGTTTTGGGGTGCAAAAGTACTCATTTCTTTTGAATTACGCAAGAAATATTCGATTTTTAGTGCAACTTTTTGTGTTTTTTTCGAGATTTTGCGTAACTTTGCACCCGAAAACGATATAAAAGTAACATTTTAAGGTATATGATTAATTCACAAGACATTAAAAAAGGCACTGCCATTCGTATGGATGGCGGCATCTGGGTGTGCATCGATTTCCAGCACCGCAAGCCAGGCAAGGGTAACACCATTATGATTATCAAGGTCAAGAACGTCAGCGACGGCCGCGTATTGGAGCGCCGTTTCAATATCGGTGAGAAATTGGAAGACGTGGTCATCGAGCGCCGCCCCTACCAGTATCTCTACGAGGATCAGAGTGGCCGCATCTTCATGAACCAGGAGACCTTCGAGCAGATTCCCATTGACAACGAGCTCGTGATTGGCCATGAGTTTATGAAGGAGAGCGACATCGTGGAAGTTGTCTCCGA
The DNA here is from genome assembly GCA_946548085.1 of uncultured Prevotella sp. Taxonomy (GTDB): domain Bacteria; phylum Bacteroidota; class Bacteroidia; order Bacteroidales; family Bacteroidaceae; genus Prevotella. The sequence goes on from CAMNPN010000038.1 coordinate 31,346, forward strand.
CACTACCGATGGTACCATCCTCTATGCCGAGATGCCCGTCAAGACCGTGCTTCGCGTCACTCACTCAGAGCCCGGCATCAAGGGCGATACAGCCACGAATACGCTGAAGCCTGCTACGCTGGAGACTGGCGTAGAGGTACGTGTGCCTCTGTTCATCAACGAGGGCGACCTCATCCAGGTGGACACCCGCGACGGCAGTTATCTACAGCGCGTCAAGGAATAATGAAGTACTCGATCATCGTCCCCGTTTACAATCGTCCAGACGAAGTGGGCGAACTTCTCGAGAGCCTATCTAATCAGACACTGAAGGATTTCGAGGTTGTCATTGTTGAGGACGGATCAGTAAAGACCTGCAAGGATGTTTGCGACAAATACGCAAACATCCTTGCTTTGCATTATTATGCCAAAGAGAACAGCGGTCCTGGGCAGAGCCGCAACTATGGAGCGGAGCGCGCCAACGGCGAGTGGGTCATCATTCTCGACAGCGACGTCGTGCTCCCCACGGGCTATCTTCAGGCTGTCGACGATTCTCTTGCTGCCCACCACGCATCGCCCACCCCTGTCACGGCCTTTGGCGGTCCCGACGCTGCCCACGAATCCTTCACCCCTGTGCAGAAGGCCATCAGCTATTCGATGACGTCATTCTTCACCACAGGCGGCATCAGAGGAGGCAAGGCGAAGCTCGACAAGTTCTATCCCCGCTCGTTCAACATGGGCATTCGTCGTGATGTCTACCTACAGTTGGGCGGCTTCTCGAAGATGCGCTTTGGCGAGGACATAGATTTCTCCTATCGCATCGTGGAGGCAGGCCATCAGCCAAGGCTCTTCCCAGAGGCTTGGGTATGGCACAAGCGCCGCACAGACTTCAGGAAGTTCTTCCGCCAGGTGTACAACAGCGGCATCGCCCGCATCAATCTCGAGAAGCGGCATCCTGGCACGATGAAGCTCGTCCACCTCCTGCCAACGGTCTTCACCGTAGGCGTCATCGCCCTGATACTCATCTCTGCCGTAGGGCGGGCCCTGATGCACTACGTCGATCGCGACCAGTTCTACTGGATGTGCTTCGCCCCCTGGATACCTATTATATTATATAGCCTGTTGATCTGTATCGACTCGACCGTAAAGAACAAAAGTCTGAAGGTGGGGCTGCTCAGTGTGCCAGCGGCCTTTGTACAGCTGATGGGCTACGGGCTGGGCTTCATCGAGTCGTGGTGGAAACGATGTGTACGCAAGCAAGATGAGTTCCAGGCCTTCGAAAAGACTTTCTACAAATAATACATACAGACACTTTAATCTTAAACAAGACACTATGGAGAAACTCAACATCAACCAATGGGCGGAGGAAGACCGTCCGCGAGAGAAGATGGCGGCACTCGGTGCTGAGAATCTGACAAACGCAGAACTGCTGGCAATCCTCATCGGATCTGGCTCCACGAAGGAGACTGCTGTGGACCTGATGAAGAAAATCCTTGCCGACTGCAACAACAACCTGAACACGCTGGGCAAGATGAGCATTCGCGACCTATGCCAATACAACGGCATTGGCGAGGCGAAAGCCATCAGCATTCTTGCTGCCTGCGAGCTGGGTAAGCGGCGGCAGGCTGAGACACCCGAGGAGCGGCCAGACCTTGGTACGGCGACCCGCATCTACAACCACATGCACCCCGTGATGCAGGATCTCGACGTAGAGGAGTTCTGGGCACTATTGCTCAACCAGCACTACCGCCTCATCAAGAAAGTGCGCATCTCGCATGGCGGCATCACCGAGACTGCGGTCGACGTCAGAATCATCATGAGGGAGGCCGTCCTTGCCAACACCACCATCCTCGCCGTCTGCCACAACCATCCCTCTGGCAACCTCTCGCCCAGCAAGGCCGACAACGAGCTCACCAGGAGCATACAGCAGGCCTGCAGCGTGATGAAGATCCACTTCCTGGATCACGTCATTGTCACAGACGGGCACTACTACTCTTTTCACGAGCAGGGGAAAATATAGGATAGAAAATCATCAATTACTGGCGTGGTTTTATCAAACGATGCCATTGTATTAACAAACATCGGCGACGTTTCAACTTTACAAGGCTCTCCTTACTACCTTTTTGAAGGCTTCGCACGCAGCTTTTAAAGACATGTCCCTCAGCCGCAGCCAGCTCATCTCACCCTTTTCCGAGGCGAAACAACAACTTTTTGGATAAAACAAACGAATATCGAGGAAAAATGCGTAACTTTGCAAGCGAATATGACACAGGAAGAAAAGACAAAGATCGAAGAGCGGATCGTAGATGTGCTGAAGACCGTCTACGACCCGGAGATTCCCGTCAACATCTATGACTTGGGGATGATTTACAAGATTGACGTGCAGGACGACAGCTCCGTGGAACTGGATATGACCTTTACGGCCCCCAACTGCCCTGCCGCCGACTACATATTAGAAGATGTACGCACGAAGGTGGAGAGCGTCGAGGGCGTGAAATCCACCAACGTGAACCTCGTCTTCGAGCCCGTATGGGACCAGTCGATGATGAGCGAAGAAGCAAGGGTAGAGCTGGGGTTTGACTAGTTCAGAGCCTATCGCTCAGAGTTCACAGTTCAGATTTCACCATTCAGAGTTCAGAGTCCACCATTATGAAGAACGTCTATTTCCTCTCCGACGCCCACCTCGGGTCGCTGGCCATTCCGCACCAACGGATGCAGGAGCGCAGGCTCGTGCGCTTCCTCGACTCCATCAAGGAGAAAGCAGCAGCCATATATCTGCTGGGCGACATGTTCGACTTCTGGTACGAGTACAAGTATGTCGTGCCCAAAGGCTTCACTCGCTTCCTGGGCAAGCTCTCAGAACTAGCGGACATGGGCGTCGAGGTGCACTACTTTACAGGCAACCACGACATCTGGGCCTACGACTACCTGGAGAAGGAGTGCGGCGTCATCCTTCACAAACAGCCCGAGACGACGGAGATCTACGGCAAGATGTTCTTCCTGGCCCACGGCGACGGCCTCGGCGACCCCAGCAAGTCGTTCAAACTCATACGCTCCGTATTCCACTCCCCACTCTGCCAGAGGCTCTTCTCCGCCATGAACCCCCGCTGGGGCATGTGGCTCGGTCTGAACTGGGCCAAGCACTCAAGGCTGAAGCGCCCCAACGGCGAGGAGCCCCCCTACATGGGGGAAAACCGCGAGCACCTCGTGCTCTATACGAAGAGGTACATACAGTACCACTCCAACGTGGACTATTTCATCTACGGGCACCGCCACATCGAGCTCGACCTGCAGCTGACGAAGAAGGCAAGGATGATCATCCTCGGCGACTGGATAAGCCACTTCTCCTACGTCGTCTACGACGGAGACCACCTCCTAATGTCGCAGTACATCGAGGGCGAAAGCAAACCATAAAGACCACAAAAACAAGATATGAACAGACAAAAGATTGTTACCTTCGGAGAACTGCTGCTCCGATTTTCAAAGAACGGCCACCTGAGGCTGACACAGGGCGACACCTTCACCAGCAAGTATGGCGGCAGCGAAGCTAACGTGGCCGTATCGCTGGCCACGCAAAACGAGAACGTAACCTACATCACCCGCTTGCCAGACACGCCCGTAGGCCATGCCGGAGCGATGAACCTGGCGCAACTGGGTGTAGACACCAGCCACATCCTCTACGGCGGACAGCGTATTGGCACCTACTATTTCGAGCCCGCCGCAGGCATGAGGCCGCCCAAAGTGATCTACGATCGGGCTCACTCCGCCTACTCCGACCTTAAGCCAGGAATGATCCCCTGGCGAGAGATACTGAAAGACTGTGCCTACTTCCATGTATCAGGCATCACGGCAGCCATCTCGCAGCAGGCAGCCAATGCCACCTTCGAAGCACTCGATATCGCCGACGAGATGGGCGTTACCGTCTGCTTCGACATCAACTACCGCAAGAACCTGTGGCGCTACGAGGGTGCCAATCCCCGCGAGACGCTCAGCAGGATGCTCTCCCGCTGCGACATGATGTTTGGCGACGCCGTGGAGTTCGACTGGCTCACCCAGCATCCGCAGCCCCCCTTCACGGCCACCGACTCTACCTTCAAGATGCAGATGGACGAGTATCGCGAGTGGTTTGATGAACTACATGAGCACTACCCCCGTGTAAAGACCTGGATGATGGGCATGCGCAACGAGGTGTCGTCAAAGCACCATACCCTGACAGGACTGCTCTGGACGAATGGCGAACTGCTGCAATCGCCCATCATGGATATCCTCGACGTAATCGATCCCGTGGGTGTAGGCGACGCCTTTATGGGCGGCTGGCTGCACGCCATCACTCTCTTCCCCGACGATAAACAGATGCAGCTGAACTACTCTCTCGCCGCTGCAACCCTCAAGAACAGCATCCCAGGGGATTTCAACCTCTCGACAGAGGAGGAGATCATGGACGTACTTGACGGCCACCATAATCCAAGCACGCTCTACAAGACCGTCATATAAAGATGTTAAGCCAACGTTTCGTTGGCCCAATATCTCTTCCCTCCTCCTATCTTATTATATCTATCACATCGCATCGAACTGGGTCTTTAGCCACTCCATACGAGTGACAAACCACACCTTCAGCTCCTGAACCTCGTTCTGGTAGCTTCCCCAGATGTTGTAATTAGGCCAAGTCTTTACATTCAGCAGATGCCACACAGCATCATTCTCCTGGGCAGAATACTTCAGATACATCGCATCAGCATTCACATTGGCCAGGATCTCGTCCTGACGACTATAGAAATAGTTGAAACGCTCCTTTACTCGCTTCACAAAGACTGGGTCTCTGAACAGGCGGGTGTACCACTGAACATTCTTGATATGGAAGCCTGTGGGACGATAGCACGACTGATTCGCCTGATCGATATTGCCATAAGCCACATCCATATCCCACATGGGGCCCATCTTCAATTTCCCCCCACGGGCCAGATGCATAAAGCAACTGGTATCAAAATTACCATCCAGATTCTTGCCAATCTCCTGAATCAGATACCAGTCGACAAAAGAATCCATATCAATATAAGCCTGCCACCCTGTTGAAGGATTAGTAAAGTTACTGCTGAACAACACCTCGTCAGCCTTCATCACAAAGTCTTTCGCATAACGGTAGTTCTCGTCAGAATACTGTACCTCAGGATCTTGGATATTGACAACGTTCTCCAAATGGGGTACGGCGAAATAACGTGAGTCGGACTCACCCATGGCACGGCTGTCAATCTCAAACAAGAATCCATCATCGCCCACAGCCACCCTATGGTCTGAAACCTTGATCTTCTCACACAGCTGGTAGGTTCCCCAGAACTTACCATTGAAGGTCAGGTCTACGAAATGGCTCTCAGGCGTATAATCAAGATTGCTGATCTTACTCATGTAGAATGCCAGACTATTACGCAGCATAGACTTGTCGTTATAGTTTGGTATCAGCACCCACGACTTATCCTTATGCATATCCAACAAGGATATTTTCTGGTCGAACTTAAGGCGGAAGGGCTTCTTGGGGAATTTCCAGCTTGAGTTACCACGTCCCTTAATATTTACCCTCGACTCCACATAGTCGCCAGCAGCACGAGTCCTGACATCTTCTCTCAACGTCAGATTGGCACCGATATAGACATCTTTCGAAGTCACCTCCTGAAATCCATCTGTGGTAATCGTCAGCATAGGAAGGCCTGTAAAAGAATGGACATAAACCGAATAGTACCTCTTCTTGCTGGAAGTGGCGACCATCGCCATTCGCGGTCTTGTAAAATCTATCGCCGTCTTTCCGCTTGTTGCCTCGAAGCCATCGATGACCACCATGGAACCTTCAAATGTAAAACGTGGCTTAAGAACCTTTGAGTTATTGGCTCCCGGCAACCAACATTCGATGATGCTGTCGCCTATGATCTTGCATTTCACATTCTCCTTAAGCGAGGTATTGTCGGCCGTTACAAACTCCATAGAAAGAAACTTTGGTTCCGTACGCTCGTCAAGCAGCTTCTCAAGGTCAAGGATCCGTTGTTGCAGATCCTCCCACATCAGTCGAAGCTGGCCGTTGCGCTCTGCCTGGTCAGCATTATACTGTGCCTGAGTATTAACTCTGTTTTGTAGCACAAGCGCCTGATCCAAGTAAAGTCCCTTAACATTAAGCAGAGAGTCTACCACATGAGCCATAGAATCGTTGAGAAGGCCTTGCTCGGCATTTCTCAGAATCTGCTCGACATTCCAACGCTCTCTCTCCTCGTTAAGGGCTGTCTGAGCATCATTTAATGCCTGCTGATTGGCATTCGCTGATTCCTGATTGGCATTCTCCTTCTCCAATCTGGCTATATCATCTTCTGCCTGCTTATTGGCAGATTCCCGTTGGTTCAGGCGATTATAATATTCTGAGAGATCTTCCTTACAGGCTACAAGACCCAGAAACACAAAAGCGATGAACAATAATCTTTTCATACCATCCGTTTAGTTATCTGTTCTTTACATTGCATCATACTGCTTCTTGAGCCATTCCATTCGCTCCGTAAGCCAGTTCTTCATACTAGCCACCTGTCCCTGATACAACACCCAGGTGTCGAGACCAGATGAGCTGTATGATGCAAACGTATCCCATTTCGTATTGTCTTCCTGAATAGCATACTTCAGATACTGAGCGTTCTCATTAATGTTGCTAAGGATGTCCTCCTGATGATCATAGAAATAGGCAAAGCGCTCTTTCACCTGTGAGACGAATGCCGGATCCAAGAACAGACGTCTGTACCAGCTTACATCCTTGATAACAAACCCTGTGGCACTTGTCTTGCCTGCGTTGCCAAAGGCGAGTTCAAAATCCCAAACCGGTCCCATCTTCAACTTGCCGCCACGCTTGTAGTTCATGATGCAGCCTGACCAAAATGCGCCTTTCGTATTCTTTGCAATCTCGTTGATAAGATACCAGTCTACAAAGGAATTGATATCCATGTACTTCTGCCATCCAGTAGATTTATCAGCAAAGCCAGAAGAGAACAGTACGCTCTCAGCTTCCTTTACGACATTGGTGATATACTTAACGACTGATGCTGGCTGAGAGGTGGGATACAATATACTTACCGGCTGCTCAAGGAGAGATGTCATGAAGACAGAGCCTGATGTATTTGAGCCGATATTAAGGATATAACCATCGTCACCGACATTAACTCTCGACGTGCCTGCCGTAAGACTCTCTCCCAACATATAAGTGCCAGTATAACGGCCGTTAAACATCAAATCTACATAATGGAACCGCGGCGTATAATCAAGTTTGCTTATTTTACTCATGAAGAAAGCCGTCTGATTATGCAACATGGTGATGTCCTCCACATTGGGTGACAATTGCCAATCAGTATTTGACGGCATATTCAGCAGCGATACAGCATAGGTAAAATTCAGTCTGTAATCGTTCTTACCCCATTCTGTCTCACCAGACCAATCCACTTTCTTCTTATAATAGCGAAGCGACCCCTGCGCCATAATCCTGCCAGAAGTTTCTGCGAGACTGCCCGTACCGCCATAGCTGGCATTATCTACAAGGCTTATCGTAGACCTATAATAAGAATTTGCTTCACTTAAGGAGCGAGCATTGGTCTCTGCCCACAACGTAGGAAGACCCGTATATGCACTTACCGTAACGGTATATTCCTTTTTCTTATCTCCTGCATGAACAACCAAAAGTCGTTCACTACGGAAGTCAAATGCTGTTTTACTACTGACAGCCTCTTGGTTGCCAATCGTCACATAGTCACCTGTAAAGCGGAACCGCGGAATAAGGGTTTTTGCACTCATCACGTTCAAGACCCTGCACTCAATAGCGCTGTCGCCAATAATCTCGCACTCTGCGTCTTCCACAAGCTGTAACGGATTCTCTGAGGCTAAGAATTCCATGTGGAGCAACCGCGGATCAGTCTGATATATCCTTGCTGTCAGCTGCTCGATGGTATCTTGCGCCTGAGCAATCAGTTCTTGAAGATTTGCCCACTCTTCGACAAGCGTATTATTCTCACCCTCCAGTTCATCCAGATGAGACGAAAGAGTCTTTCCTTCGTCCTGGAGTGTCTGGAGCTGAGTAGCGAGGTCCTGGCTTGTTTTCTTCAGATCCTCAAGTTCTTCCTTAAGTGTCTGAGTTCCTTTCTCAATATCTGCACTCTTATTCTCTAACTCTTTGCTAATCTTCTGAAGCTCTTCACTTTTCGTCTGAAGGGCTTTCACTGCATCAGAAAGACGTAGGCTTTCGTCTTTCAACTGCTTGACCTTGCTCTCTATAGATTGTCCATCCTTTTCCACCTCCGTGATACGATTTTCAATATCGGTCAAGTCTGTCTTACATGAAACAAGGCACATCAAGACAACTGCTAAAAACGCAAATTTCTTCATATCAAATGTACTATTATTCTACCTAATTAATATAATAATGGGGTACAAAGGTAACACTTTTATTTGATATTTAAACTCTGTTTACGATTTTTTATGTTAATTCGCACTTATTTCTTGATGCCAGCAGGTATGCATACAAAGAAGGCAGCCAAATAATGACTGCCTTCTACAATATGTAAGATGATTCTACAGCAGATTCATCGTATCGGTAGCGATCATCAGCTCCTCGTCAGTAGGAATGACCACCACCTTCACCTTGGAGTCGTCGGCAGAGATGATAGCCTCCTCGCCGCGGACATTGTTCTTCGACTCATCAAACTTGACGCCCAGGAACTCCAGGCCCTTGCAGACCTCAGAACGCATAGAGACCTGATTCTCTCCAACACCAGCGGTAAACACGATGACATCGAGACCACCCATGGCAGCTGCGTAGGCACCGATATACTTCTTGATGCGATAGAAATACATATCCTGAGCCAGCTTGGCATGCTCATCACCACTCTTGGCCGCATTCTCAACGTCGCGCATGTCGCTTGAGCCACCTGTGATACCGGCCACGCCACTCTTCTTGTTGAGCAGGTTCGACATGCCGTCAGCATCAAGGCCCAGTTTCTTCTCAATGAATGTCACAGCGCCGCCATCGATATCGCCAGCGCGAGTGCCCATCATCAGACCCTCCAGGGGAGTCAGACCCATCGAGGTATCGATGCACTTGCCATCTACGACAGCAGCGATAGAACCACCATTGCCAATGTGACAGGTCACCATCTTCGTGCCTTGTGCAGGGATGCCGAGGAACTCACAGGCACGCTGCGACACATAACGGTGGCTTGTGCCATGGAAACCGTAGCGACGGATGCCGTACTTCTCATACAGCTCATAAGGAATGGCATACATATATGCCTTGGGGGGCATGGTCTGATGGAAGGCAGTATCGAAGACACCCACCTGTGGCAGACCCGGCATCAGTTCCTTCACGGCATTCACGCCCTTCAGGTTGGCGGGATTGTGCAGCGGAGCCAGGTCTGAGCACTTCTCAAACTCCTTGAGCACCTCGTCGGTCAGGATGACAGACTTGTTGAACTTCTCGCCGCCATGCACCATACGATGGCCCACGGCATCAATCTCGTTGAGACTCTTAATGACACCAATCTCAGGATCCGTCAGCAGCGAGAAGATGAACTTCACGCCCTCGGTATGCTCAGGGATGTCGTGCATGATCTGTTTCTTCTCGCCATTGGCGAGCTTCACCTTTACGAACGCTCCGTCGAGGCCCACGCGCTCGGCGCCGCCACTGGTCATCACGCTCTTATCGTCCATATTGTACAAAGCGTACTTGATGGAGGACGAACCACAATTTAATACTAATATCTTCATATCTTGTTGACAAAATTTACTTCTTGGCATCCATAGCCTGGCAGGCTGTGATGGCAATCATGTAATAGATATCATCGACAGAGCAGCCACGGCTCAGGTCGTTTACCGGACGGGCAATACCCTGCAGGATCGGGCCGATGGCGATGGCATCGCCCAAGCGCTGAACGAGTTTGTAACCAATGTTTCCGACTTCGAGATTCGGGAACACCAGCACATTGGCGTTGCCGGCGATTGTTGAGCCGGGAGCCTTCTTGGCACCTACAGAGGGCACAAGGGCGGCGTCAGCCTGCAGTTCACCGTCGACCTTCAGTTCTGGATCCATCTTCTTCACCAGGTTCGTAGCCTCGATCACCTTGTCTACCACCTCGTGCGTGGCACTACCCTTCGTCGAGAAGCTCAGCATGGCCACGCGGGGCTCGGCAAAGCCAGCCACCGACTTGGCGGTCTGAGCTGTGCAAACTGCGATCTGTGCCAGTTGGTTTGCATCAGGCATCGGCGTAACAGCCACGTCGCCAATCACCAGCACACCATTCTCACCATACTGGGGCTGCTTAGTGATGAGCAGCAAGCCACCGCTGACACAGGAGATGCCAGGAGCGCACTTGATGATCTGGAGGGCAGGGCGCAGAGTGTCGCCTGTGGTAGAGAGGGCGCCAGAGATCTGACCGTCAGCCCCTTCTGTCTTGATAATCATACAACCCAGGTAGAGCGGGTTCTTCATCAGTTCGCGGGCCTGCTCGATGGTCATGCCCTTCTTACGGCGGAGTTCCTCGAGCTTCTGAGCATACTCCTCAGCCTTGGGATTGTTCTCAGGGTCGATGATCGTAGCCTTGTCCACATGGGTCAGCCCCCACTCCTTGGCCTGCTTGCTGATCTCAGCGGGATTACCGATAAGAATGATGTCTGCGATGTCGTCAGCCAGAGCCTTGTCTGCTGCACGAAGAGTACGCTCCTCCAGAGCCTCGGGGAGCACGATGCGCTGCTTGTTTGACTTAGCGCGCGCCACAATTTGACTTAATAAATCCATAGTTCGCTATCTTTTAAATGTTTCAGTTTGTCTTGTAGTCCGCAAAGATACTAATAAAAATCCGAATAACATGAATGAGGATTGGCTTTTTTCAGAAAATTAAGTGAAAACCTTTACGTTGCTACTCCAGCTCCTTGGTGAGTATGCTCTCCAGCTCTTCTGCCGAGAGCCTCAGATGGAATGTGCCATTCACCGCCACGGAGATGCCTCCCGTCTCCTCCGACACCACGACAGCCAGGGCGTCGCTCTCCTGCGAGATTCCCATGGCAGCACGGTGCCTCAGTCCCAGCTCCTTGGGGATGTCGAGGTTATGGCTCACGGGCAGGATACAGCCAGCGGCCTTGATTCGCTTGTTGGCGACGACAACGGCCCCGTCGTGCAAGGGAGAGTTCTTGAAGAAGATGTTCTCTATCAGCCGCTGGTTGATGGCGGCATCGATCAGATCGCCCGTCACCACAATGTCGTCAAGGAGCACCGAGCGCTCTATCACGATGAGTGCGCCCACCTTTCCCTTGCTCATGTTCATGGTTGCCATCACGATGGGCATGATCGTTTCCTTCACATCCCTCTTGGTCTTATCCTTTCCTCGCGACGAGGAGAGGAAGCGCTTGAGGGCTTTCATACGCCGATGGGCGCCAAGATTATAGAGGAACTTGCGGATGTCTTCCTGGAAGAGCACGATCAGGGCGATGACACCCACGCTGACCAACTTGTCGAGGATGGACCCCAGCAGGCGCATCTGCAACACCTGCGACACGAAGAGCCAGGTGACGATGAACACCATAATGCCGACAAACACATTCAGCGAACGCGACTCCCGCATCAGCCGATAGATGTAGTAGAGCATCAGTGCGACAAGCAGTATGTCGATGACATCCTTGATTCCGAACTCGAATAACACGACTGTTTATTTACGATTTACTTATTTACGATTTTCCTTTCACCTTTTCCACAATCCTACAGCACTCCACAGCTGCTCGCACATCGTGGACACGGAGGATGGAGGCGCCCTTGACCAAGGCGATGGTATCCAAGACGGTCGTGCCGTTGAGGGCCTCGTCAGGCGTCCCCCCAAGCAGCTTGTAGACCATCGACTTGCGCGACACGCCCACCAGCAACGGCAGGTCCATCACCAACAACTTCTCCAGTTCGTTCATCACCAGATAGTTCTCCTCCATCGTCTTGCCGAAGCCGAAGCCTGGGTCGAGGATGATATCCGCAGCCCCCAGGTCGCGCAGCTGCTGAACCTTCGCCGCAAACGACAGGAGCATCTCCCGGATAGAAGGCTGGACAGACATTAATATATAAGGTACGCGAAGACGGGATACCATACGAAACATCCTTTCGCTACCCTCAGAGACATCATTGATCATTCCGACGCCGAACTCATCGACGGCCATCCGGGCCACATCAGGGCGGAAGGTATCGACAGAGATGATGCCGTCGGGCACCTCACGACATACGATACCCAGCCCCCATCGCAGCCGCTCCATCTCCTCTGCCTCAGAGACAGGCTGGGACCCGGGACGGGTAGAGCAGGCGCCGACATCGATGATCGTACCGCCTTCGGCCATGATCTGACTGGCACGCCGGGCTATCTCCTGCTCCGTCTGCTGGCGGCTGGCGGCATAGAAGGAGTCTGGCGTCACATTCAGGATACCCATCACCTGAGGCGTCGCCAAGTCCAGCAGTCGGCCGTGAATATTGAGCGTATAGTCCATAATCGGCTACAAAGATACAAAATAATTAAGAATTAAGAATCCTTTTTTGAGAAAAAGCGGCAAAGCCGAGCGAAGAATTAAGAATTTTCACTATCTTTGCAGCAAAATTCACTAAGTTTATGGATATTAAGGAACTATACAAACTCTACCAGCAGCACCCCTGCATCACGACAGACAGCCGCGACTGCCCTGAGGGGAGCATCTTCCTCGCCCTGAAAGGCGAGACCTTCGACGGCAACAAGTTCGCCCTCCAAGCCCTCGAGAAGGGATGTGCCTACGCCATCGTGGACGACCCTGGATTGTTTACAGTTGACGGTTTACAGTTTACAGATGATTACCAAAACGAGTCTGAAGGGCTTGCCAGCCAATCAACTGTAAACTGTAAACCGTCAACTGTAAACAATAAAATAATTCTCGTCGACGACTGCCTGCAGACTTTCAAGGACCTGGCCCGCGAGCATCGCCGACAGTTCGACATCCCCGTCATCGGCATCACTGGCACCAACGGCAAGACCACAACCAAGGAACTCATCGCCGCCGTGCTGTCGCAGAAGTACAACGTGCTCTACACCCAGGGCAACTTCAACAACGACGTGGGAGTGCCCAAGACCCTCTTCCGCCTGACGAAGGAACACGAGATAGCCGTCATCGAGATGGGTGCCAGCCACCCAGGCGACATCAAGACCCTCGTAGAGACGGCTGAGCCCACCTGCGGACTGATCACCAACGTGGGGCGCGCCCATCTGCAGGGCTTCGGCTCCTTCGAGGGTGTCATCAATACGAAGTGCGAACTCTACGACTTCCTCCGCAGCCGCGAGGACAGCCTCATCTTCATCAATGCCGACAACGAGCACCTGATGAGCAGGATCGGCGACGACGAGGACATCTGGCTCTCGCCCTACTCCACCGACCCCGACAACTGGTACAGCTGCATCTCCGGCGAGGTCATCGAGTGCAACCCCTTCCTGAAGTTCCGCTGGCGCGAGCCCCTGATGGTGCTCGAAGAAGAGGGGCGCTCGACGAAGTGGCACAAGGTGCAGACGAAACTCGTGGGAGCCTACAACATCGACAACCTCCTGGCCGCCATCGCCGTAGGCATCAACTTCGGCGTAGACCGCAAGAAAATCTGCGCCGCCCTCGAGGAGTACACCCCCTCGAACAACCGCTCGCAGATGACCGTCACCCAGAAGAACCACCTCATCGTGGATGCCTACAACGCCAACCCCACCTCGATGCAGGCCGCCTTAGACAACTTCAGCCTCATCCAGGCAGACCACAAGATGGCCATCCTCGGGCAGATGGGCGAACTCGGCGAGGAGAGCGACAAGGAGCACCGCCAGCTCGTGAACTATCTCGAGACGGCAGGCTACGACGAGGTGTGGCTCGTGGGCGACAACTTCCGCGACATCCCATGTGCAGACTCAAAGTCGCAGGCCGGCTCCACCGTCTTCCGCAAGTTCCACGACGTCGAGGAGGTGAAGGCTGCCATCGCCGCCCATTGCCCCGAAGGCTACTACATCCTCATCAAGGGCTCGAACAGCAACAAACTATTCCAACTGCCAGAACTGCTCTAAGGGGGTCGCAGAAGCCGACTCCTTTCACCTCATGCCGCCACGCACGCTGTGTCTGGCGGCATGAATCTGTGTGCCTGCTGCCTTGAAGCCGTGTGCCTGCAGCCTTGAAACCATGCGTCAAGACCCTGTAAACCATGTCTCTGACTATAGTCGGTCAAGTGTCCGACTTAAGTCAGTCAACTGTCCGACTTAAGTCAGACAAGTGTCTGACTATAGTCGGAGAGGTGGATTAGACTACTGAAAGCGACGGCTTAAAGCCTGCTGGCCCGCTGGCAACAGGCACCAGAGACGGCGCACGGAATAAAAAAAAGGCCTATTCCTGAGGATAATCTTTGTAGTTTGGAAATAATTTCGTAATTTTGCAGCCAATGAGAAGAGAAGTGATAGGCACGGTGCTCGCAGCAGTAGTCGCAGGGATGATTGCCGGATGCAGCAAGGCGGCTGGCGGGCGGCAGGAACTGGCGGTGGAGAATGCCGCCTACTACTGGCGCACGGACCTGAGGCTCGACACCGCGGAGCGAGCCTTTCTCGGCACCTATAATATAAATAAGGTGTACTGCCGCTACTTCGACGTGGTGATGAGCGACGGCGGCCATCCCAAGCCCAACGCCACCATCGCCTTCTCTGACACGCTGCCAGAAGGGGTCGAGATGGTGCCAACGGTCTACATCACGGAAGACTGCATGCACGTCCCGAACGACAGTCTGGCGACGCTCATCGTGAGGCGCATCCTCCAGATGAACGAGACCAACGACATCCACGGCGTCCGTGAGATACAGATCGACTGCGACTACACCTCCCGCAGCCGCAAGACCTACTACGACTTCCTTAAGGCAGTGAGGCGCGAGACCGAGACTAATCTCACTTCTCCCTCCACCCTCCACCCCCCGCTAAGGATCTCGACCACCATCCGGCTGCATCAGTTGTCGATGCCAGCCCCCCCCGTGGACTACGGTGTGCTGATGATTTACAACACGGGCGACCCGAGAAAGTTCATGGAGCGCAACCCCATACTCGACATCCGCGACGTGACGCCCTACCTCAGCCGCCTCGACGACTATCCCCTGCCCCTGGCCGCAGCCTATCCCGTCTACCAGTGGATCAGGAACATCCACGGCGTCCGCGTGGAGCATACCGTAGAGGCAGAGGAGATCCTGCGCGTGAAGCGCGCCGTGGAGAAGGAGCGCCCAGACCTGAGCCGCAGCATCATCACCTACCACCTGGATAAGGACAATATTAACAGATATAAACCAGATACCTATGAAGCGATTTATCATCATTAGCCTGCTGGCAGCCGCCATGCTGCCCATGAAAGCCTGTCTGTGGATAGACGACCACAACTACTACCTGTTCAGCGCCTACAACCACCTGGAGTTCCAGGAGCGCGTCAGCAGGGTGTGCGACGACAACTGGAAGGCCTACCTCGGCATAGACAAGGAGTACTTCTGGTTCAATGCCGACGACGTGACCAAGGCCGCCCGCCAGAAGGGCGACGCCCTGATGGTGAGTTACGTGGAGAACCTGAAGAAGTACCTCGACTGCGCAGACCTGGAGCGTGACAAACTCTACGAGTGGCGCTATCCCTCGAAGGAGCAGATCGCCCAGCAGCAGAAGGACCTGCTGGCCATACGCACCTATGCCCTGGGCAAGACCAAGAGCAGGCTGCGCTCGCAGCACGCCCTGCTCTACATGCGCTGCAACATGATACTGGGCCGCCATCAGGAGAACATCACCTACTGGGAGCAGACCGCCAAGGACTTCATCGACACCATCTACAAGGAGATGATGCATAACATCTACGCCGGCGCCCTCTACAAGAGCGGGCGACAGGCTGAGGCCGCTGAGATCTTCGCAGAGATGGGCGACTGCAACAGCCTGATGACGCAGTTCTACAAGAAGCGCTCCTACCAGGCCATCCGCCAGCACTACATGGAGAACCCCACGTCGAAGGTGCTCCCCTTCCTCGTGCAGGACTTCGTGAACAACGCCCAGGAGGCTAACGACAGCGACGGCTTCGGCAAACTCTTCGTGCGCGACCTCACCAAGGAAGAGGTGTGGCAGATGCGTAACTTCTGCGAGCAGGTGGTGCGCGAGGGAAAGACTGACACGCCCATCCTCTGGAAGACCGCCAAGGCCTGGCTCGAATACATGTTCGGCGACAAGAAACAAGCCACGAAAGACATCCTCGAGGCTGCCAAGCTCGACGGCACCGCCCGCATGAAAGAGTGCGCACGCGCCATCCTGCTCTATATCACAGCCAACCAGGCCAAGGACGGCGAGGCCTTCGACGACTACCTCGCCGACGAACTGGCCTGGCTCGACGAGAAGATCAAGGAGCCCGAAGACATCAACGACGGCTACTTCTACCGCGTCAAAGACCGCCTGACCCATCAGGTGCTCGCCAAGCGCTATGCCAGCCGCCCCGTCACAGCCGTTGCCCTGTTCAAGTCCGCAGGCACATACTTATATGACTGCTACATCGACACGATGCGCGTAGACCGCCTGGAGAAGTACCTCATCTACACCAACACCCCCGCAAAGACCAGACTCGACAAGTACCTGAAGGCACGCATCGAGGAGAACGACACCATCCTCGAAGACCTCATCGGCACGAAGTACATGCGCCTCTGCCAGTGGGACAAGGCCATCAAGTGGCTGGAGTACGTGCCCGCAAAGTTCTACAACCAGCAAGGCTACAAGATCTATGCCTACGTCCGCAAGACGGACATCGCCCCCTGGATCAAGCGACAGTGGATCACAGACCAGGACTACGAGTATGCCGAGAAGTACAACTGGACCATCCGCGAGAACCCGAAACTCGTCTTCGCCAAGGAGATGCAGATGAAGGAAGCCACCATGCACCTGCTTTCAGGCAAGGCCAGGGAGCAGAGCTGCTACGACCTGGCCATACGCTACGCACAGGCCAACTTCACTGGCGACTGCTGGTATCTGATGCGCGACGGCAAGAGCGTGATGGACACCGTACGCGTCAACGAGACAGACCTCGGAGCCAAGGCGCTCAACTACCTGCAGGAGGCAGCCCTGAGCAATGACTTCAACCTCAAGGAGAAAGCCCTCTTCGCCATGGCATGGAGTGAACTGTACAGGACCAGCGACTTCGAGACCGGAAGCAAAGACCTCTGGCGGGAGTGCGTCTGGGACGAACAGATCGGCGACTGGGCATGGAAGGTGAAGCCCCAGTCACCCCAGTACCGCGCCTTCCAGGGCCTGGCAGACCTGGAGAAGCAGAACCCGCAGAACACCAGCGAATACGTATCGCGCTGCGACGAGTTCATACAGTTCAAGAAACAATACCACTAAGTCGTAAGACAGCATCCCCATCCTCTGGCTGGGGATGCTTTTTTAAGGCTTAATTGAAAAATTTCTTGTGAATTCTTCTCGTAATTGAAAAAAAGTGTGTACCTTTGCAGCCGATTTCTAAAGATCGGGATGTAGCGCAGTTGGTAGCGCACTACGTTCGGGACGTAGGGGTCGGGCGTTCGAGTCGCCTCATCCCGACCAAAGCAGAAGAATGCAAGTAACAAATGGCTGATTCGTCAGCCATTTGTCTTTTAAGGCAAGAGAAGATGATAGAAGTAATGATGACGCTCTTTGCCATCGTCGTCGTAGGATACGTGGCAGGCAGGCTGGGATACATGGGGGGCGAGTTCGACAAGAAGCTGTCGAGCCTGGTCATCAACATCACCTGCCCTGCGCTCATCCTCTCTTCGTCGATGACAGGCGACCTGCCTGACAGGGCACTCATCCTGCCGCTGCTGGGCATCAGCCTGCTCACCTACGTGATCCTCTCCGGCGTGGCACTCCTGCTGCCGCGCTATCTCACACGGAAGAAGGAAGACGAAGGGGTCGTTGGCTTCGCGCTGATGTTCGGCAATGTAGGATTCATGGGCTATCCCGTCGTCGCCTCCATCTTTGGCCATCAGGCTGTGTTCTACGCCGCCGTGCTCAACGTGGTGAACACGTTTGCCGTCTTCACCATAGGTACGATACTCATCGTGGGTGACTTGGGCGACGGGAAGCGCTTCCAGAAGAAGGTCCTCTACAGCACGCCGATGCTTTCGGCCTATCTGGCCATGCTCATCGTGGCGCTGGGCATCGACAACATCCCGGGCATCATCAGCCAACCGCTCACGATGATCGGTAATATCACCGTTCCCGCGGCTCTGCTAATCATCGGCTCGTCAATGTCACAACTCTCTGCAAAGACGATGCTTGGCAACCTGACGGTCTATACGACGACAGCCTTCCGCCTACTGCTCATCCCCCTGGGTTTCTACTACCTCTGCCATGCGCTGGGCTTCGACCCTTACGTGGTGAATATCAACACGCTTGTCATCGCCATGCCTGTAGCGACCTACGGCACCATTCTCTGCCTGAAGTTCAACCGCGACACGACCCTTATGACAGAGGTGACGCTGATGACCACCATCCTGTCGATGCTCACCATCCCCCTGCTGACGATGCTTTTCAGCGCATGACCTGCCGACTTAGGCTTGGTTGCCTAAGCCTTCAGGGTCACGCTTGAGCTGCTCAATCATATCGCTGAGTTTGTGCAACTCCCGTGTGATACGGATATTCTGCGGACAATGCGGCTCACACTGATGACAGCCGATGCAATGGTCTGGCTGGCGCTCAGGGGGCACGACCCGGTCTAAGGATATCAGATACTGTCGACGGTGCTTACGATACTCCTCATCACCCGTAGCCCTTGGCAGCGAACCCTCATTCTTACATTTATTATAATGTACGAAGATGGCCGGGATGTCGATGCCGTAAGGACAAGGCATACAATACTTACAGTCGTTGCACGGGATATTCTCGAGGCCCACGATCTTCTGGGCAATCTCATCGTCGAGGTACTCCATCTCCTTGTCAGAAAGGGGCACCAGCGGACAATACGTCAGTAGATTATCCTTGAGGTGCTCCATATAGGTCATCCCGCTTAAGACGGTGAGCACGCCCTCTGGCGTTCCAGCATAGCGGAAGGCCCACGAGGCGACACTCTTCTCAGGGGCATGGCTCTTCAGCTCCGTCACCAGATACTGGGGCAGATTGGCCAGGCGGCCCCCGAGCAGCGGCTCCATGATGACGGCCGGGATGCCCCTCTTATGCAGTTCGGCGTAGAGGTAGCTGGCATCGACGTTACGGCTATTAATCTCATTGGCATAGTCCCAGTCGAGATAGTTCAGCTCGATCTGCACGAAGTCCCAATGATATTTGTCCTGCATGGCCAGCACCTGGTCAAACACCTCTTGCTTGCCATGGAAGGAGAAGCCCAGATTGCGGATGCGTCCTGCCTCGCGCTCCTTCATCAGGTAGTCCATCATGCCATTGTCGACATAGCGCTTTAGGAACTCCTCGTAGCTGCCACCCACGCTGTGAAGCAGGTAATAGTCGATATAGTCCACCTGCAACTCCTTCATCGAGTTATGGTACATCTCGATGGCCTTCTCGCGGGTGTGATAATCAGGGTTGAAGTTGGACAGCTTCGTCGCCACGAAATACTTGTCGCGGGGATGGCGGTGGAGGGCGATGCCCGTGCAATGCTCCGACTTGCCCTGACAGTAGACGGGCGACGTGTCGAAATAGTTCAGGCCGTGCTCGATGGCATAGTCCACCTGCTTATTGATCATATCCTGGTCGAACTCGTCAGAGTTGTCCACCTTTGTTGGCAGGCGCATCATTCCATAGCCCAGGAGCGACACCTTTTCCTTTGTCCTGGGGTTCTCGCGATAGGTCATCTTACCCACAGGCGGCTCCACCTGATTCTTGTATTCCTCAGCAGCCTGCTTTCCAGCCTTGTCGCCTCCCTTGCACCCTGCCAGTACGACTGCCGTGCCTACAGCGCCAGCTCCGAACAGTTTCAGGAACGAGCGGCGCGACAGAGACCCTTTCCCTTCCTCGCCAAAGGGAGAGGAGTGATATGTGTTACGATTATCTTTCTTGCTCATGTTGATTTCTATTTTAGTGATGTTATTATTCCCTTCCCTTGGGAGGGATTACTTATATCATCTTGTGCACCTCATGGCCCTCGACATAAATGGCCGAGAAGGGGCGCGACGGGCATACATACTCACAGGCGCCACAGCCGATACAGGCCGCCTCGTTGATGACGGGCACCTTCAGCGACTTCTCGTCATCAGGATCGGAGGGCACCATCTCGATAGCCCCCGAAGGGCAGTGACGGGCGCAGTTGCCGCACTCTACGCCATCGACAAGGGGGATACAGTTCTTCTTGATCCAGACGGCGTGGCCAATCTGTATCGACGACTTCGCCGGCTTGTCCACGGGCTGGATGGCGCCAGCAGGGCATACCTCTGAGCAGCGTGTGCACTCAGGACGGCAATAGCCCCGCTCGTACGACATGGTGGGCTGCATCAGATGCATCAGGTCACTACTGGGGCGAAGCACCTGGTTCGGACATTCCGAGACACAGAGTTGACAACCCGTACAATGCTGAGCGAAGTGGTCGAAGGAGAGCGATCCAGGAGGCGTGAGCGGTGTCTGGCGCTGAGGAGCCACCTTGTCTTCTATCTCTGCCAGACCGCCGTCCATCAGCTTCTCCTTCTTCTGGGCCATCGCTGCGGTAGTGACCAAGGCAGAGGCCAGGAGGAATGAGCGGCGCCCTTTGTCCTGCGTGCTCTCACTCTGCGTGCCACGCGCCACACTCCCCGAATACTTCAGCGCTCCGAACTTACAACTCTCTATGCAATTGCCGCAAACCACGCAACGGCTATAGTCCACGCTGTGGGTCTTGAAGTCGATACAGGCGGCCTTGCAGTTCTTCGAGCAGAGCGAACAGTTCTTGCACTTCTCCTCGTCGAAGTGGATCTTCAGCCATGAGAAGCGGGCGAAGAACGAGAGGAAGGTACCCACAGGACAAATCGTATTGCAATACGTACGTCCCCCGCGCCAGGCCATCACAAAGAGAACCACCAATGTCACGGCAGCGATGACGAACACAGGCATTGAACGCATCCAGGTATCGACGCTATAAAAGGCATAACTGTCGGTCCGCTCCGCTATCGTCGCCAGTATATTATTTCCGAACTTCCAGACTGGCTGGAAGATCATCGTGGCGATACGGCCATAGGCACTATACGGTGCCAACAACTGGAAGAAGGCACCCACGCCAGCCACCAGAGCGATGATAAACAGTCCCAACACAGGATAGCGCAGCCAGCGCACCTCCTTGGAGTAGCTGTACTTGTTCTTCTTCCGATGGAATCGGGCTAAGAGGTCTTGAAACACGCCCAGCGGACAGATGACGGAACAGTAGATGCGCCCGAAGATGAGCGTCAGGATGACGAGCGCCACGACGACCACTACATTGAGGGCCATCACGGCAGGCAGGAACTGGATCTTGCTAAGCCACGAGAGCCAGTGATGCAGTGTCCCCGTAAAGTCGAGGAAGAGCAGGGTGATCAGCACGAAGAACACCGCCGCCAGGATTGTTCTGATTTTCTTTAGCATAGAGTATTTGTATTTAGTTTACTGTTTACAGTTTACGGTTTACAGTTGATTACTCTTGCGGTAATGCCGGCCTTCAGTCATATCATCCGCAGACTGTAAGCCGTCAACTGTAAACTTTAATATCACGATGCTCACCTCGTAGAGCAGCCATATCGGCAATGCAACCACAAAGAGGGTGAAGGCATCCGTCGTCGGGGTGATGATGGCCGACACGATCAGGATCGCCACGATGGCGTGTTTCCGCCATGTGCGCATCATCCGCGCATCCACCAATCCCATCTTTCCCAGCAGCCAGCTCACCACGGGCAGTTCGAACACGATGCCCATCACGAGCGTCATCGCCAGCAGCGTGTCGACATACGACTGCAGCGTCAGCATGTTCGCCACGTCGGGGCTCACCTGATACGTTCCCAGGAACCTGACCGTAAGCGGGAAGATGACCAGGTAGTTCACCAGCGTGCCCAGCATGAACATCACGTATCCGCTGCCCACGAGCATCGTGGCATAGCGCCTCTCATTGTCGTAGAGCGCTGGCGACACAAAGCCGAAGAGCGCATATATGATATAGGGTGAGGCCACGATCAGCCCCGCACAGAAGGCTGTCCTCAGGTGAATCATGAACTGTTCCGTCAGTCCTGTGTTCATCAGACTGATGGCAAAGGGCTCCACGCCCATCAGCCTGTAGGTGATGAAGTCGCTCGTACGGGGTGCGAGCACCACCGCGAACAGCTCTTCCTTCAGGCAGAACGCCACCGCAGCGGCCACCGCCGTGATGACAAGGATGCGGATGATGACGCCACGGAGCTCGTCGAGATGATCCCAGAAGGTCATGGGTGCTGACTCGTTCACCTTTTCACTCCTTCACCTCGTCGCCCTTATCGCCGTCAGTCACTTCGTTCATCCCCTCCTTAAAGCTCTTCACGCCCTTGCCCAGGCCCTTCATCAGCTCGGGGATCTTCTTGCCGCCGAAGAGCAGCAGCACTACCAGGGCGATAATGAGTACCTCCTGCATGCCCAATCCGAATAACAGGATGTTCTGCATTCCTAATCCTATCATATATATTAAAATAGTTCAGTTCAGGTGGCAAAGATAAGAATAAATATCGAAACCGCCAAATTTTATGCCACTTTTTCTTGCGCAACATTCAAGGCTTATGCTGCCGCCGCATACTGCCAACCCGCTGGCGGCGGCCTGCAATCGTGCACGCTGCGCCCTCCTGAGGCGTACTTAAGACCATGTTATCCATCGTTTGACCTTCGTCAAACGATTGTTTGACTGCCGTCAATCGATTGTTTGACGAAGGTCAAACAAGCTTTTACACCCTACTTAGTACCACTTTCCCACCCACACCGTGACGCTTTCGTCCACAGTCTGTGCCGGCAACAATCACCTCGCCATCGCCATTCCGGGCGCCTTTATCACCTCCAAGACTCGCAAGAGTCCGAAAGAAAGGGGCTGCTCAGAACGTTACGTAAGGCCTCAGGCGGTCGATGGCTGGCTGGGGAAAGTCTTTCGAGAGGCGCAGGTCGTCGAGACTCTTAAGCGGGCCGTGAAGGCGACGGTAGTCTGTGATGGCACGAGCCTGATAGAAATTGATGTAGGGATGGCGCTTCAGCTCGTTGAGCGAAAGCTG
Source organism: uncultured Prevotella sp. (assembly GCA_946548085.1). GTDB lineage: Bacteria > Bacteroidota > Bacteroidia > Bacteroidales > Bacteroidaceae > Prevotella. The sequence goes on from CAMNPN010000038.1 coordinate 54,546, forward strand.
GTTGACGTTCAGTTTCCTTGGGGAAGGATGCTCTACGACAAGATATTCCTTCGCGTCAAGAGGGAAATCCTCGATTTCATCGAGCTGATCGACGCTTACATAGCCCCCCAGGCGCTCGCCGTACTGAACGACCTTGCTCGCAAAATAAGGGCCTATGCCTGGCACGGACTTCAGGGCGGTGGTATCGGCCGTATTCAACACGATGTGCTCCCCCTGCCGGATTTTCGGCTGATAGTGGGCCCTGACAGTATCACGCCCACCCTGACTGATGGCGCGACCACGACTGAAGGCTGTATCACGATAGACGATCTTCGTCCGGACATAGACCGTTCGAGTGGCCGAAGATGGGCCCTGGCCGTATCGCCTGCGATAAGTCGAGCTGTCGCGAGGGTGCTTACGAGGCGCAAAACGATCGATGGAATCGGCAGAAACGAGTGTATTTGACCTGTCATTCTCACCACCTGCAAAGAAGATCACACCCAGGGCAACGACGGCCACACAGAGCACCGTGAGGATGACCTTGCGGTCTGACTTCTGCAGATAGAAGAACTCGCGGATCATACCACGCCAAACTGATGGAGGAAGACCAGCACGATACAGAGCGGCACCACGTAACGGATGGAGAAGAGCCACACGTGGAAGAACGACTCCCTCAGCGTGCCGCCGTTGGTAAACTCATCGTGGATGAGCTGTTTGCTGGCAAACCATCCAAGCATGATGCTCGTCAGGAAGGCCCCAGCGGGCAGCATGAGCTGGGCCGTCAGGTAATCACAGAAGTCCATCAGCGACATACCGAACAGCTGCAGATTGGCATAGGCCCCCACGGACAGCGAGCAGGCAACCGTTATCGATGAACAGATAACCGTGAGGATAGATGCCGCACGCTTCCTTGGCAGATGCAGCTCCTCGTGGAAATAAGCCGTACCTATCTCGTGCATCGAGATGGTTGAGGTGAGGGCTGCAAACACCAACAGGGCATAAAACAGGATGGCCACGACGTAACCTACCACAGGTACCGCGCTGAACGCCTCGCGGAACACGTTGGGAAGGGTGATGAAGATGAGCGAAGGGCCGCTATCAGGCTGCACGCCCACAGAGAAGGCCGCCGGAAAGATCATCAGGCCAGCGAGGATGGCAATGGCAGAATCGAGGAAGGCAATCTGCGTGGCAGACCGCACCAGGTTCACGTCGCGCCTGAAATAAGAGGCATAGGTACACAGGCATGCCGTACCAAGACTCAGCGAGAAGAAGGCCTGGCCAAGGGCTTCGAGGAACACGCTCCCGCTGACCTTCGAGAAGTCGGGCCTCAGCAGGAACTCTATACCGCGCGATGCACCAGGCAGTAGGCACGAGGCAACCACCAGCACCAGCAGCAGCAACAGGAGCAGCGGCATCAGCAACTTCGATGCCCGCTCGATGCCCTTGTTGACGCCCTGCGATACAACCAGGTGGGTGATCAGCACAAAGCCCACTCCCCAGAGGCAGGGACGTATGGGGTCGCTGGAGAATGTCTTGAAATAATTGATGACATAGGCAGAATCTCCACTCAGCTGTCCGCCAATGGAAGCAAAGAGGTACTGAAGGCACCAGCCTGCCACCACAGCATAGAAGCCAAGGATGATCGTAGAGGTAATAATGCCCAGATAGCCTATCCAGCGCCATCCCTTCCCCGCGATGCTGCCATAAGCCCTGGCAGCATTCGTCTGCGCATAGCGACCCACGATGAACTCACTGAGCATGCCAGGGATACCCAGCAGCAACACGCATCCGAAATAAAGCAGTATGAAGGCCGCCCCGCCATTCTGCCCAGTCATAAAAGGGAACCGCCAAATGTTTCCCAACCCTACGGCAGAACCCGCCGTCGCCAGCACGATGGCTAACTTGCTGCCAAATGTTCCTCTCTCTGACATATCAACAATCCCTCATTCCACAGGCCACATTCCTCATCCCACGATCTACAACAGCCCGAGCTGATGCAGGAAAATAAACAGGATACAGATAGGACATACATACTTCACCAGGAACAGGTAGAAATGGAAGAGGCCCACGTTGCGGAGCGTACCCCAGTTGGTGAACTCCTCGCGCACCACCTTATGCGGCACAAACCAACCAATGAAGATGCACGTCAAGAAGCCCACGATCGGAAGGAACAGCTGACCTGTGGCAAAGTCGAAGAGGTCGAAGACGGTCTTTTCAAAGAACAGCTTATCGCGCCACGGCCCCAACGACAGAGAGCATATCGTGCCAAGCATCACACACATTACCGACACAATGAGCGCTGCACGCTTGCGGCTGATGCGCAACTCCTCATGCAGGAAGGCCGTCGACACTTCGTGCAAGGACATGAGCGACGTGAGGGCTGCCATCGACAGCAGGGCATAGAACAACACGGAGACGACATAGCCCAGGTATGGTATGGCACCAAAGGCCTGTTGGAAGACATTGGGCAGGGTGATAAAGATGAGCGACGGCCCACTGTCAGGGCTCACTCCTACAGAGAAGGCGGCAGGGAAAATCACCAGGCCAGCCAACAAAGCCACGAGGAAGTCGATGACACCTATCTGTACGGCCGCATTGGGCAGCTTCGTCTGACGGGAGAAATAGCTGGCGTAGGTGCAGATACATCCCATGGCAATGCTCATGGAATAGAACGACTGCCCCAGGGCTGCAAGGAATACGTCGCCCGTGAACTTCGACATGTCGGGCTTAAACAAGAACTCTATACCCTTCTCCGCATTCGGCAGCGCACACGAGGCACCAACAATTATCAGCAACAGGATGAACAGCGTGGGCATCATCAGCTTCGAAGCCCGTTCGATACCGTCGCGCACACCACTCGAAATGATCAGGTAAGTCGCCAGCAAGATGATAAAAGTCCAGAACACTGGCCTCACGGGATCCTGGGAGAACGTCGAGAAATAAGAATTGATATAGTCCGAATTGCCCTGAATCTTTCCAAAGAGCGATGCCCATACATATTCGAGACACCAGCCTGAAACGACTGCATAATAGCACGAAATGAGGAATCCCGTCAGCACACCCATATAGCCGATGACAGACCACATCGTTCGGCCTGCCAGGATTCGGTAGGCACGGGCCGTATTTGCCTTCCCATGACGGCCAATAATAAACTCGCTGATCATACAGGGGATTCCAAGCAGCAGCACGCAGAACACGTAGATCATGATAAACACGGCCCCGCCATTCTGACCTGTCATATAGGGGAATCGCCAAATGTTTCCCAGACCCACGGCCGACCCTGCCGTAGCCAGAATGACTCCAAGCTTACTGCCAAAACTTACCCTTTCCAGTTTAGACATTTCCATTTCCCTCATTTTTTCTTTTGCAAAAGTAATAAAAATAACGGCTGATGACGCATTTTAAACGGATAATTTTGTAATTTTGCAGCCAAATTGCATAAATAATGAATATCGTACCGCATTTTATAAAGGATTACCCCGTCTCATGCCTACTATTTGTAGCCATCTGGTATCTATCCCTTTTCTTCAAGGCACCTGAGATACAACTCGAAGAAGAACTCTTCATCGACAAGTGGGTACACTTCATCATGTACGGCGGCACCTGTAGCGTACTGTGGTTAGAATATATCCGCCGCCATAAAGAGCCCGACTACGAGAAGCTATTCTTCTGGACCTGGCTGGCTCCCATCCTGATGAGCGGCGTGCTCGAACTGCTACAGGAATACTGCACAGAGACACGCAATGGCGACTGGCTCGACCTTGCTGCCAATGCGTTCGGCGTAACCTTAGGAGCGGTCTTCGGAATGATTGTCCTTAAATATAAGCTGAAAAAGTAGACTTTTATTTCCAGTTAACGTAAGGATTCTTCGACAGATGACCATTGTAGTAACGACGGTCGCCCGTCACCTCCTGGCCGATGAAATCGGGCTTTTCGAACGTTTCATCTTCTGACTGAAGCTCCACCTCCGCCATCACGAGACCCGCATTGTCGCCGTAGAACTCATCGACTTCAAACGTATGACTACCTGCCTTTACCAGATAGCGAGTCTTGTCAATCAGTCCTGGCTCGCAGAGAGTCATCAGCGCCTTAGCCTCATCAAGCGTAATCTCCTTCTCAAACTCAAAACGACTGATTCCATCGGCATTTGAAGGTCCTTTAATCGTCAGGTATCCGCGATCGCCACGGATACGTACCCTGACGGTACGTCCGTGGTTCCTGCAGATATACCCCTGACAGATGCGGCTGCTGTCGTAAGCCTGTCGCTTGTAGTCATCGTTAAGAACGAGAAACTTGCGCTCGATCTCCAGACAGCTTTTCTGGGGCTTCCCCTCCTCTTCGCAGTCTTTCATCAAGACACGATGAAAATAGAATAGATGACGAAGATGATGGCCAGCACGACCAACACGCCAAAGATCCACTCCAAAACTTTCTTTCCGTTGTCTTCTTGTTTCTTCTGATAAGCCTCCTTCTTCTTGGTGGCTTTTGATGCTTTTGCTATTTGTGCCATAATATATGTTATTTAATGATTATTGTTCTTCGATTATTGCTCTTCGTCGTTCACAGGGAACTCCATCAGATATGCTTTGATGAAATCATCGATCTTACCGTTCATGACGGCATCAACGTCAGAGGTCTGATAGTTCGTACGATGGTCCTTCACACGGCGATCATCAAAGACATAGCTGCGTATCTGACTGCCCCACTCGATTTTCTTCTTGCCCGCCTCGATCTTCGCCTGAGCCTCCAGGCGTTTCTTCATGGCGCGGTCATAGAGTTGTGATTTCAACAGCGTCAGGGCGCGCTCCTTATTCTTCGGCTGGTCACGGGTCTCCGTATTCTCAATGAGTATCTCTTCCTCTTCGCCCGTATCCGGATCAGTGTACCAATAGCGCAGACGGACGCCAGACTCCACTTTATTCACGTTCTGTCCACCGGCACCTGACGAGCGGAATGTGTCCCACGACAACTTGGCGGGATCGACATACACCTCGATTGTATCGTCTACCAGTGGCGATACGAACACAGAAGCGAAGCTGGTCATGCGTTTTCCCTGGGCATTGAAAGGCGACACACGTACCAGGCGGTGCACGCCGTTCTCAGACTTCAGATAACCATAGGCATACTCGCCACCCTCAATCTGCATCGTCACACTCTTAATGCCGGCCTCATCGCCGTCGAGCAAATTGGATATCGTTACCTTATAGCCGTGAGCCTCAGCCCAGCGCATATACATACGCATCAGCATCGAGGCCCAGTCTTGAGCTTCCGTACCTCCCGCACCACTGTTGATCTTCAACACGGCCTCCATCGGGTCTTCCTTCTGGCGCAGCATGTTCTTCAGTTCCAGGTCTTCGATGGCGGTGATGGCCTTGGCATAGGTTTCTTCCACCTCTTCTTCCGTCACCATTTCATCCTTATAGAAGTCGAAGGCCAGCTGCAACTCGTCAGCAAAGGTGCGCACCGTCTGGTAGCCATCGAGCCACTTCTTGATGCCTTTTACCTTCTTCATCTGCTCCTCGGCACGCTTTCGGTCGTCCCAGAAGTCTGGGGCCTGCGTGCGGAGATCCTCCTCTTCATACTCTATCTTTTTCTTGTCTATCTCCAGATAACGGTGCAGTGCTTCTGCCCGTTCCATTACATCTTTTAACTGGTCTTGCGTAATCATTCCTCGTACATCTTTTCAATTTCCTTGCGGTAGTTCTCGTTAAGCACGCGACGCTTTATCTTCAGCGTGTTCGTCAATTCTCCCCGTTCCACCGAGAAATTGTGAGGCAGCAAGGTAAACCGTTTAATCTGTTCATAGTGGGCCAACTGCTGCTGCAGCGTGTCGATACGCTCCTTCATCATCTCGTATATCTGACTGTCTGCACAAAGTTGCTCACGCGTCTCAAAGGGGATATGATGCTCACGGGCATACTCCTCTAAAAGCGGATAGACAGGGATGATCAGTGCTGAGACGAACTTACGCTGGTCTGCGATAATTGCGATTTGATCGATATATTTATCCACTAACAGCTTCGATTCGATCATCTGCGGAGCGATATATTTGCCATTAGAGGTTTTGAAGAGATCTTTGATACGCTCCTTGAGAAACAGTTCGCCGTCCTTCAGGTAGCCCGAGTCGCCTGTCTTGAAATAGCCGTCGGCAGTGAAGGCGGCCTTCGTCAGGTCGTCGCGGTTGTAATAGCCTCGCGTGATGGTCGGACCCTTCAGCAGCACCTCACCCTCATCGCTGATCTTGATGTCGATGCCCTCGATGGGGATACCTACGCCTCCCACAGTAAACGGGTCACCGAGATGATTACAGCTGACGGTGGCCAGACTTTCCGTCAGTCCATAGCCTACAACCATGTTTATGCCGATGGAATGGACAAATTCCTCCACCTTGGGGTTCACGGTCGCACCTGCCGTGGGGAAGAAATGGGCATTCTCCAGTCCCAGTTCCTTACGCACCAGGGAGAATACCGTCTTGTTAAGCACCTCATACTCCAGATGCAGGGCCAATGGCGGGCGCTTGCCTTTCGAGAGGTAGTCGATATTATGCCGTTTGCCCACATTCAGGGCGTGGACAAAGAGTTTACGCTTTGGAGCACTGGCCTTCTCTATCTGTTCCTGCACGCCCATGTAAACCTTCTCCCAAAAGCGGGGTACAGACGACATACACGTGGGATGGGTCTCCTTCATCGACTGTTGCACCTCCTGAGGGTAGGTGTTCACGATGAGTGTGGCACCCGTCGTCAGACAGAGTATCTTCCATCCTTTCTCAAATATATGGGTAAAAGGCAGGAAGTTCAGCACGCGGTCGTTCTCTCCCACGGGCACACACTTGCCATTGGCCTCCAACGCAGCATGGTATTGGCCACAGGTCAAAATGACGCCTTTCGAGTCGCCCGTAGTGCCACTGGTATATAGGATGTTTGCAACGTCGACCATCGAAGCCTGCTCTGTCAGCGTGTCTACCTCCGACTGCCGCGGCAGGTTCTCACCTAATTTCAGGAAGTCGTCGAAATACATGGCATACGGATCCTGACTGGATATAGCCACATTCCTGTCGAAGATAATAATACGCTCCAACGTATGACAGGTAGAGAACACGCGACGGGCCTTGTCGTACTGCTCCTGCTCGCCAACAAAGAGGAACCGTATCTTCGCGTCGTTCACCATAAACTGAATCTGCTGTTCAGAACTGGTGGCATAGAAGGGGATGGTGACAGCCCGTACACCCCAGGCTCCAAAATCACAGAACAGGTACTGGATAGAGTTCTGCGAGAACACGCCCAAATTCTCCTGTACTTTCACCCCGAGATTCAGCAACGCGTTGGATACAACCTTCACCGTCTGAGAGAACTGATTCCAGGAATACGACTTCCATTCCTTGCCGCCGAAATCCTTATAGATCAGCACCTCACGGTCTCCATAAATCTTTGCCTGATCGTGAATCAACCTGGCCAAATGAGTGTTTGTTTGCATAGTCGCTTTCTATATATCCGCTGCAAAGTTACAATTTTTTTGGAAAAAAAGCAAATAATTCTAAGAAAATGCTTATCTTTGCACCAAAACTTAAAACCAAAGAGCAATGGAAGTAACAGATTTCAGTCAGAGCAACTCTGTAATGAACCTTTACATGTCGGAGTTACGCGACAAGAATTTCCAAAAGAACCGGTTCCTTTTCCGGCACGACGTCAAGCGCATTGGCGAGTTAATGGCCTACGAACTGTCGAAGACGCTCGAGTATAAGCCCAAAACCATCAGCACCCCGTTAGGCACCATCGACATCCCCTTGCCTAAGGACGATATGGTCATCGCCACTGTCCTACGCGCAGGCTTGCCTTTTCATGAGGGTTTCCTCAATGTGTTCGACAAGGCTGACAACGGTTTCGTCTCCGCTTTTCGGATGTACATCAACCGCGAGCATACCGAGGTGGGCGTCCACACAGAGTACATCGCCACTCAGAGCGTGAAGAACAAGACACTGCTCATCGTCGACCCCATGCTCGCCACAGGCGGATCTCTGGCAGCAGCCATCGACTCGCTGCTGGAGACGGGCAAGCCCAAGAAGATCCATCTCTGCTGCATCATCGCCGCTCCAGAAGGTCTGGAAGTGGTGAAGGCTGCCCTTCCAGAGGATAGCCACATCTGGTGCGCCGCCATCGACCAGGGCATGAACGAGCAGAAATACATCGTGCCTGGCTTCGGCGACTGTGGCGACCTCTGCTATGGTGAGAAACTACAATCATTCCGTAAAATACCAGAAAAACGATAGCCCATGTCACAAGTCCACAACAAGCCCCCAGGCCGTTGGACTCTTACATTGCCCAACGACGTACAGCACGTGCCGCAGCTTTCCATGTTCGTAGAGGATATCTGCACAGCCATCAACCTCGACGAGATGACCATGCTTCAGATGAACCTCGCCATCGAAGAAGCCGTCGTCAACGTGATGAGCTATGCCTATCCCGAAGGTGTCAATGGCCATGTCGACATCGAGGTCACAGCCACCGACGAGTGGCTCACCTTCGTCATCACCGACACAGGCAAGCCCTTCGACCCCACGAAGAGCGCAGAAGTTGACATCACCCTCTCTGCCGAAGAGCGCCGCATCGGAGGCTTAGGCATTCATCTGGTGCGCCGCTTGATGGACGACATCCAATATGAATACGTCGACGGGCACAACATCTTGACTCTCCGGAAAAAAAGAGAATAACATTCACGAATCAGAATAAAGTAATATAAAGATTATGAACACAACATTTGAAGAAAAAGACGGGAAATACATCATGCATTTTGAAGGCCGTCTCGACACCGCCGCCTCCATCAAGACAGAACAGGAGATGAAAGTTCTCTACGACTGCGAAGGCCATGACATCATCCTCGACTGCGAAAAACTTGAGTACATCTCCTCCTCCGGTCTTCGCCTCTTCCTGTCACTGCTCAAGGGCGCCAAGACGAAGGGTAGCAAAGTGAGCGTAGCCCACATCAGCGACAGCCTCCGACAGGTGTTTGCCATGACTGGCTTCACCCACCTCTTCGAGTTTGTATGACCGACAAAACCACCCACACTGCGGCCCTGATAGACGAATACCGTCAGCACCTGCCACAGTTGGAACAGCTTATCGAGCAGGCCTCAGACCTGCTCTTTAATGCTTTGGGCGAACAGCACATCCAGATCAATGCCTTTGAACGCCGCATCAAAGACGAGGAATCGCTCAGGGGTAAGCTCGAGAAGAAAGGCTACAAATACAAGACAATCTACGATGTCACCGACCTTGTGGGCATTAGGGTCGTCACTTACTATACCGACGATGTCGATAAAGTTGCTGCCATCGCCAAACGCACCTTCGATGTCGACTGGCGTAACTCTGTCGACAAGCGCAAACACCAACTCGACAGCTTCGGCTATCTGTCACTCCACTACATCTGCTTCATGAAGGAAGGGCCTCTGCGCAAAATTCCCTTTGAAATCCAGATGCGGACAGCCCTGCAGCACGTCTGGTCGGCCATCGAGCACGACATCGGCTACAAGGGAGCCGTCAAACTGCCACCTGAGTTCATTCGCCAGTTCGGCCGTCTGGCAGGCATGCTCGAGATGGCCGACAACGAGTTCAGCCGCCTGCGCACCACCATGTCCGAGTACCGCCGCCAGGTGCAGACCTTCGTCAGGTCGGGACAGTTCTGTGAGGTATCGCTCTCCGCCGAGTCTTTCCAGCAATATCTTGAGCTAAGGCCTTTCGACCGTCTGAACCAACGCATCGCCGCCGTCAACCAGGCAGAGATATTCCCCGCCCCGATGGACGTCTTTCTACCCGTGCTGGAGAATTTCCGCTTCAATAATCTCGGCGACGTGCAGCAGTTCATCGACGAAAACAGCGACGACGCCTACCAGCTGGCCCTCTCCCAGCTCGCCGTCACCGACCTCGACATCCTCTCCGAGAGTATCGGCTTGCAGAACCTCTGCCTTGTACATGTTCTCAAACAGGGCGGTGGACTCTTTGGCATCAAGGCCATTTTCGACATCGTCAACGGCGAACAGCCTTCCAACACCTTTTTGGCCGAGGCAGTTCTACAGCAGGCACAGCAGTTACCATTCATGCACCGAATGTGAATTTAGTCATAGTAATGCCTACTACGACTCGTACTAATTCCTGTACAACTCGTAGTAGGCATTACTTTCCTCTATATCGGGTCACGAATGATCAGATGATATGTAATGTACCCATCATGTAGACGAGGGTAAAGCCCAGCACCATCGAGACGATACCCATGATGATACCCATGCGGGCCATATCGTTCTGCTTGACATAGCCTGTGGCGAAGGCCAGGGCATTCGGCGGCGTGGAGATGGGTAGGATCATAGCCGACGAGGCGGCGATGGCTACACCTATAAGGACGGTGGGCGTGCCGCCAATGGGTGCAAGTTTGTCGCCCATGGCACCACAGACGATGGCGAGGATGGGCATGAGCAGGGCTGCAGTGGCGGAGTTCGAGATAAAGTTGCTAAGCAGATAGCAGATGAGTCCACCCATGAGGAGTATGAGCAGCGGCGAGAATTCACCGAAGGGGATGCTCTCCACTGCATTGGCAGCGAGTCCGGAGGCATTGAGACCATAGCCAAGAGCAAAGCCGCCAGCCACCATCCAGATAACGCTCCAGTTAATCTGCTCAAGGTCGCGCTTGTTGATAACACCCGTCAGAGCAAACACCATAAAGGGGATCATGGCCACGGTATAGGAGTTGATACCTGTCACACGATCAAGCAACCAGAGAGCGACGGTGACAAAGAATGTGACAATGACGACATAGGAATGAAAACCCTTCTTCATGCCGCCGTCAATCTTCAGTTCGATGGTCTTCTGCGTGAACGGGAAGAGCTTCAGCAGCAATCGCCAGCTGATGAACAGCAGTACGATGACCAAGGGGAACATAAACATCATCCACTGGCCGAAGCCGAGGCCGAGGTTCAAACCATCAGGGTCATTAAGATATTTCAGAGCGATGGTGTTCGGGGGAGTGCCAATGGGCGTGCCCATACCACCGAGGTTGGCGGCGATGGGGATAGACATGGCCAGCGAGATACGGCCTTTGCCTTCAGGAGGCAACTGGTGGAACACAGGGGTGAGAAAGGTAAGCATCATGGCTGCCGTGGCCGTATTAGAGACGAACATCGAGAAGAGGCCCGTGATAAGCAGGAAGCCAAGGAGCACCATCTCACTGCGGGTGCCGAAGGGCTTGAGTAGCACCTTGGCCAGCTGGGCGTCAAGACCCGTCTTTGTGGCTGCGATGGCGAGCACGAAACCACCAATGAACAGCATGATGACAGGGTCGGCAAAGGTTGCCATCACTCCCTTGTAAGACAGGAGTTTGCCCACCTCGGCCTCGTTCACCATAGGCAGGATGCCGCTGTCTGTACAGAAGAGGAGCATCAGCACGATGATGGCCACGGAGGTGGCCCATGAGGAGACAACCTCGAAGACCCACATCAGCGTAGCAAAGGCGAAGATGGCGATGATACGCTGCTGGATGACGGTGAGGTTCTGAATACCGTACCACTCGGCAGGTATGTTCCAGAGCAGGAGGGTTACTATTGCCACGAGGGCAATCTTAATGGCACGCTTGGTGCTGTCTTCAGGATGGTACTTCCGCTGATGGCGCATCTTGTGGTATGCGTCGACCAGATGGAAACCTTCATAAATGTGAAACATATCTTATCGTTGTTTTTTAATGATCAAGCTGATAATCGTGTGCAAAGGTACGAAAAATTGTGGAATAGGGCACGTGGAAAGCGAAAAGAAAAACGAGTATTGAGCGTATAATTACACAAAACCATCCCCGTTGCCTGGGAGCAGGGGGATGATTGACAAGTGGAGTTTGCAAAATCATTTCACCAGGAACTTGGTATCGAGCCACGCCTGGAAGGTCTCCTTATACATGTCGCCGACAGGTAGATAGGTATCAGCATCCATGATGACACGGTTCTTGTTGACTTCCTGAATCTTGGTAAGGTTGATGATATAGGAACGATGGATACGCATGAAATAGTCAGGCAGGTGCTCTTCCATCTTCTTCATCGACAACAGCGTGATAATGGGCTTTGCCTCCCCTTCTATCCAGACCTTCAGATACTCACTCATACCCTCGACATAGCGGATATCCGAGATGCTGACCTTGACGATGCGGTAGTCGGTCTTGAGGAAGATGGTATCCTCTTGTGGAGGAAGGATGGAGGGGGATGGAGTGAGATTGTTATCGGCGCCTGAACTATTCTCACTCCTCGACTTTAGCCTGTTCGCTGCACGCTGAAACTCCTGAAGGCCAAAAGGTTTCAGAAGATAGTCGACGGCATTGACACGGAAACCCTCAACGGCATATTCGGAGTAGGCCGTAGTGAAGACCACCAGAGGCGGGGCGGGGAGCGACTTTACGAAGTCCATGCCATTGAGGTCAGGCATGTTGATGTCGCAGAAGATGGCATCCACGCTATCATGCTCCAGGAATGAACGGGCTTCGAGTGCACTCTGGCACTGGCCTGCGAGTTCGAGAAACGACACCTTATTAATATATGCAACGAGTTGTTGCAGAGCCAGGGGCTCATCATCGATAGCTAAACAACGGATTGACATAGATAATTTGACAATTAATAATTATGATCAGTTAAGAGAGGATATTGGATCGAGGGGGAGGGTAAGCATGACAGCATAGACGCCTGGTTCGTTAGTAATGCGGAGCGTGTATCGATTCTCATAAATCAGGCTGAGACGCTTGCGTATGTTGGCAAGTCCCACCCCACCCTTCTCATGGTTCGGCGTGTCGGCCTTCGAGTTACAGCAGGAGAACTGCAGCGTACCGTCCTCCACGCGAGCCGCAATCTCAATGAACGACTCGTGCTGATAACTGACACCATGCTTGAAGGCATTCTCAATGAAGGTGATAAGAATCAGCGGGGGTATCTGCCGATCGGGCGCCTCCTCAGGGAGGCTGACAGTGATACGCACCTTGTCGGTATAGCGCAACTTCATCAGTGTGATATAGTGACGGATAAAGTCAAACTCACGCCCCAGGGGCACGAAGTTCTTATTGCCCTCGTAAAGCACGAACCGCATCATCTTCGACAGTTCAAGTATGGTGTCCTTGGCCTTCTCGGGCTCGATGTCGACGAGCGCGTGGATGTTGTTGAGCGTGTTCATGAAGAAGTGGGGATTAATCTGATAACGCAGATACTCCAACTGCTGCTCAAGGTTCTGCCGTTCCAGCGCTTCCAGCCGCTTGCGGTCGTCGCGAGTGCGGAAGAAGTTCTTCACACCGAGGTTCGCAGCAAACATCAGGATAAGGACGATGATGGCCAGTATATCGTGCTCGCCGACGAAAGGTGGAGGGGTATGATCGCCAGGAGCATGACGCATGTCATCGTGAGCACGAGGGGGCGGAGGTACGTGCCCTTGATCCATATTGTGTGGATGGCCGTGCCTATGATCCTCAAGCCGAGGTTGGTGGTATCTCTCTGGCCGACTGTTACACTGATACAGCGTGAAAGCCACCAGGAGAGCCGCCACTATAGAGAAATAAACCATGCGCTTGCGGCCATGGACGAGCAATGGGGCCAGCAAGAAATTATGGATCAGGAACAAGACGAGATAGACAGTGAACTTCCGCCATACAAGGAACACCTCTGTCCAGTCGAAAGAGATATCAGAGTCGCTTACCGTCCGTATATACAGACTCAGTAGCGGGGTTGCAAAGAGCAGGCCCCACACTACCAAGTAGACGGTATTCTCCTGTCGCGACTGTTTCATACTATAACTTCCTACCATCAACAATAACGTAAGGAATTGAAAAATATTGTTTCAGTGCATTCCGCCAGGGCCGAAACCGCCGCCCATGCCGCCACCGCCCATACCGCCGGGTCCCATGCCGCTGCCGCCGCTGTAAGAAGAGAGACTGACTGACGAGCCGCCGCTGATGCTGGCATCAGTATAGGCATTGCCATCGAAGATGACGGTGCCGCTGCTCACGGTGACTCCACTCTTCAGCGTAGGCTGTGAGGCTGCAGAGACGACGATCGACGAACCGCCACTCGACGGAGTCTGGAAGGCGAAGGTATCATTGCCCACCGTCAGGGCATACCAGGTGTTCTTGCTCCAAGAATTTGTGGAATAGCACGACTGTGAGAGGCTGGCGCCCGACTCGATGCCGCCAATGGCGATAAGGGTGCCACCCTGCACATAGAGTTGCTTGCGATCTTCGGTGTTGGCATCGATGGCCACCTCGGGCGACGAAGTGCCGATGGCGTACACCAGTCCGCCCTTGATGTAACAGTTGCCGTTGGAGTCGATACCGTCGTTGCCAGTGGAACGGGCATAGACGTAACCGCCGCTGATGGTCAGATCGCCTGAGCCATTGGTCTCAGTATTGGTAGAGGCATTGATGGCATCATCGGTGGCAACCACCGTCACCTGTCCGCCCGTAATGTCGATAGAGGTTTTGCCCTCGATGCCCTCGCCGCCGGCACCTGTGGTGGTAACGCTGATCACGGCATTGTCGCTAATGGTGATGGTGCCATCGATCTTCAGCCCCTTGGGCGACGACTTGTAATCACTGCTATAGCGGTCAAGTTGCGAGGAAGAGGATACCGTGGAGAGGCTGCCGCTTGAAGAGGCAACGACGGCATTGCCTGAGGTCTTGATGGTGACGTTACCACCTGTGGCAGTGAAAGCACCGTCGCCATTGATACCCTTGCCACCAGCACCTGTGCTGGTCAGACTGAGCGTGCCGCCGCTGATAGTGGTGTTCCCGTCGGCACTCAGACAAGACGAGGCCTTCGTCTTAAGGTCGTCACTGTCCCAGGCGCCGCCACCAGTGGTCTTGATGGTGAAGGTGCCATCACTGATTTTGAGGTCGCCCTCGCTCTTGATACCTTTGGCGGCATCAGCTGTGACGGTAATGTTGAGGGTTCCACCCTCGATATAGACATTGCCGCTATCCTCATCGTCGTGGGCATCGACAGTCTCCGTGGCCACGATCTCACCAGTGGAGGCGTCGCCACCCAGGTCACACTGTATGCCATCGTCGCCCGTGCCACTAATACTGACAGTCCCACTCTTCATTAGGAAATACTCCTCACAGTTAATACCGTCGCCCACTGCTGAGGTGATGTTTAGCGTAAGGTTTTTCACCGTGATATAGTCGCCGCTCTTGATGGCGTGCTTGGTGTTGCCTACCACGTTCAGCGTACCATTACCCTGCAGTTGAATCTGTCCTTTGCTGTATACACAGGCTTTCTGCGAGCCGCCAGAACCGTCCGCCAATGTGTTCTCCGTATCCTTCTTGGCACTGATCTGTATGCGCTTGCCGTTGGTTATATTGATGGCCGCCCCTGAAGGATTGGTCAGGGTGACGCCTGCCAGTGAAACAGTACACTTATAAGAGCCCGAGAGAGCAAACTCGCCATCGCTGGTTGTTCCCGAGAGTACATAGGTGATCTCATCATCGTCAATAGCCTCGGTGTTGGTCTGCTCGATGCTAACATGCGCTCCGCTGATAGTGGGAGTGACATATTGGGCCACATTACCCGCAATGGTCACCGTAGCCGAAGTGCCGTCATAAGTGACGACCACCTGATTGTCTGTGACACTTGCCTCATCAACCGTCATCGCATCGATATCTGCGAGATTAAAGGTCCGACCCATGATTGTCAGGGTAGTGCCATTCTCATAGGCCATCTCACCTGTCTGGGTAGCAGGAAACTGGTAGGTCACCTGACCTACTTTCACATTCAGCGTCTGCCCCATGGCTGCTATTGTCAGCACGAGGGTTATCAAGGATAAGAAGATACGTTTCATTTCACCATCATTTTATAGGTTCTACTTTTTGATTTCACGATATAGATGCCCTTTCTTAACTGGTCTTTCGACACCTTATGGCCCTGCAGGTCGTAGACGTCGACAGCCTCGTCAAGCGTCTCTGCAGTTATCTCCTCAATGGCTGTGGTCTCATCAGCATTCGAGAAATACATCTTCAGAAGGTTAGAGAGAGCGAATGTCTGCGATCCAGCCGTCAGCGTGTTTCCGCTGACAGTAATCGTCAGCGACGATACTTCTACGGAGGCCTTGGCCCCGTCTGTTGTCTCAAAGGTCAGGTAGGTATAGTCTGCCGCCCGTAAGCTTTGTGCACCTGCCATGACCATCATCAGTAGCAAATAAATCTTCTTCATTTTATTATTTCACTTTATTATTTCCCCTTTGGCTTAAGCCGTTTCCCCGCTTATCGGGGATGCTCAACTGTTTGATGGATGCAAAGGTAATATAAATCGGGGCATCCGCCGTTTTTATTCAACGAATGCCCCGATTTCTTCAGCGAATCAGTCGCCTCGGTATTTATTCACGCACTTCCCAGATATCGTTTGTCTCCAAGAGTTCCGCGAAGTTATGATACTTCTTCTGTGCCGACACCTCTGCGAGCTGCTGATAGACAGCGTCATTGTAGGTGGGGGCCTCCACGTCACGAATCACGCCGAGGGCAATGGGGAAGCCGTCACCGTTACCCATCAGGGCAAGTTTCAACTGCAGGGTATTATCCTCACAGTGGGCATCGTGAACAAGTACATCGTCCAGGGTATAGCCATCCTTGCCGATCTCCACGACCTTCAGGCCAAAGCCCTGCTGCACGAGGCCGAACTCATTGTTCTCGCCAAAGACGAGTTTCTCGCCGTGGCGCACATAGATGGCGTTCTTCTTACGACCCTCGTTGTTGTAGACCACATCGTGGCAGTGATCATTAAAGATGACACAGTTCTGAAGAACCTCCGTCACCGAAGCACCTTTATGCTCGTAGGCCGCCTTCAGCACCTCGACAGTACCCTTGGCATCGGTAGCGACGCAACGGGCGAAGAAGTGTCCGCGGGCACCGAAGCAGAGTTCGGCTGGGCGGAAGGGGTCCTCAACAGTGCCGTAGGGGCTCGACTTCGAAACAAAGCCACGGGGAGAGGTCGGCGAGTACTGTCCCTTCGTCAGACCGTAGATACGGTTGTTGAGCAGGATCATGTTCAGGTCGATGTTACGACGGTTGGCATGGATGAAATGGTTACCTCCGATAGCCAGGCCGTCACCGTCGCCTGACACCTGCCAGACGGTGAGGTTAGGGTTTGCCACCTTCGCACCTGTAGCAATGGCAGCGGCACGACCGTGGATGGTGTTCATACCATAGGTAGCCATGTAGTGAGGCAGACGGCTCGAACAACCAATACCACTGATGACTGCGACGTTCTCGGGTGCTACGCCTATCTCGGCCATAGCCTTATGTAGCGATGCCAGGAAGAAATGATCACCGCAACCCGGGCACCAACGCGGCTGGCCTTTCTTGAAATCTTGTGCTGTATATTCCATACTCTTTGTTTTTTTATTCTAAGGATTTAAGGATATAAAGGATTGCTTTTGCCAGCAAAAGCCCAAATCCTCAAAATCCTTAGATCCTTAGACTTTTTTAATTATTTCTTTAGAATCTCTTCGAACGCATTGACGAGTTCCTCTACCACGAAGGGCTGGCCCTTGACCTGATTGAACTGGAAAGGAACGAACCTGTCGACCTTCATGCGCAGATAGGCAGAGAGTTGTCCCATGTTCTGTTCGGCCACCACCACCTTATTATATTTAGAGAGTACCTCTGCTGTATTCTGCGGCAGCGGGTTCAGATACTTGAAATGCGTCTGGGCCACCTTGTAGCCCTTCTGTCGCAACTCGTCCATGGCTGAGTGCAGATGACCATAGGTAGAGCCGAAGCCAACGATGAGCAGGTCGGCATCGTCTACGTCGCCCTCCACCTCGAGGTCTGGCACCTGGATATTGGCAATCTTCTGCTGGCGCAGGCGCGTCATCAGGTCGTGGTTCTCAGGATTCGTCGAGATGGCTCCCGTCTGCGAGTCTTTCTCCAGTCCGCCGAGGATATGAGCGAAGCCCTCGCGTCCTGGCACAGCCCAGTAACGGGTACCATTCTCTGCACGCATATAGGGTGTCCACTTGCCTTTCAGCTCCTCAGGCACGTACGGTGGATTGATCGGGTCAAGCTGGGCGAGATCAGGGAGCTTGAAGGCTCCCGAGCCATTGGCCACGAAAGCATCGGTAAGCAGCACCACTGGAGTCATGTGCTCCAGAGCCATCTTACAGGCCTGATAGGCGGCATCGAAACAGTCTGTAGGACTGGTGGCGGCCATCACGGGCATAGGGCTCTCGCCGTTACGTCCGAAGAGCACCTGTAGCAGGTCTGTCTGCTCCGACTTTGTGGGCAGTCCCGTAGCAGGACCGCCACGCTGCACGTCGAGCACCACCAGCGGCAGTTCCATAATGACGGCGAGGTTCATGGCCTCCGATTTCAGGCAGATGCCTGGGCCAGAGGTCGAGGTGACGCCCAGTGCGCCAGCGAACGATGCTCCCAGTGCAGAGGCGCAACCCGAGATCTCGTCCTCACACTGTACGGTGATGACGCCACACGACTTGTGCTTCGACAGTTCGTGGAGCACGTCGGTGGCGGGGGTGATGGGATAAGAGCCCAGATAGAGCTTCAGGCCAGCCTTCTCGGCAGCAGCGATGAAGCCGTAAGCCGTAGCCTTGTTACCTGTGATATCCATATAGCGTCCAGGCTCCTTGTGCTTCGACTCCACACGGTAGACGCTGGTGGTTCCAGCGTGGGTGTTGTGTCCGTAGTCGTAGCCGGCCTGTATCACCTTGATATTTGCCTCAGCGATGGCAGGCTTCTTGGCGAACTTCTCCTTCAAGAAGTTGGCCACAAGCTGCAGGTCGCGGTCAAAGAGCCAGCACACGAGACCCAGTGCAAACATGTTGCGGCACTTCATCATCGCCTTCATGTCCATACCCGAGTCAGCCAG
Organism: uncultured Prevotella sp.; assembly: GCA_946548085.1. Lineage (GTDB taxonomy): Bacteria > Bacteroidota > Bacteroidia > Bacteroidales > Bacteroidaceae > Prevotella. The sequence continues at coordinate 73,399 of CAMNPN010000038.1, forward strand.
GCAATCCTTCACCATCGTCGTCAGCGGGCACTGGATCACGCGATCGGGGTCGATACCCATTTCGCCGAGATAGTCTTCTGTCTTGAACTGTGCCTTCTCCAGATCCTTCGGACCAAACGAGTCCGTGTCGATGATGATGGTTGCCCTTGGCTTGGCGTAGCGGTATTGTGTCTTCAGCGCTGCGGCATTCATAGCCACGAGCACGTCGCACTTGTCGCCAGGCGTATATACCTTGCCCGCACCGATGTGTACCTGGAAACCAGAAACGCCCGTGAGCGATCCTTGCGGGGCACGGATGTCAGCGGGATAGTCAGGGAATGTGGAAATGCCGTTGCCAACGGTGGCACTGACCGTAGAGAAGATGTTTCCAGCCAACTGCATGCCGTCGCCGGAGTCACCAGAGAAGCGTACGACCACCTGGTCGAGCTCTTTCACTTCTAATTGTTCTGCCATAATTATTTGGTTTATTACTAACTTTCGGGCTGCAAAATTATTCATTTTTGCCCAAAATGCCAAAAGAAATGTAAAGAAAGTGTATATTCGCCTTTATTTTCTTGCAAATATACACTTTCTATACAATAAATATTCAATCTTAATACTCGAACGAAGAGCCGCCGAGGAACTCACGGAGGAGTGAGGTGGGCGGTATCTGCGTCTCGGGGATGGGCTTGATGTAGCGCAGGAACTTCAGCAGGCGGTAGGCCTCGGCGTGCTCGGCGCAGTTCTCCGGCACCTGTTCGAGCAGGGGCTCTGCCTGACGCTTGATGACGGCCAGCTCGAAGAGCATGGCTGTGTTGAACATCGCGTCGGCATTCTCCTGGAAGGGGAATATCCACTTGTTCTCCCCCGCACGGACGCTGGGCCAGCGGCGGATGGTCTCCTGGGCCGACACGGCACGATACTTGTGGTCGCGGATGATGCGGCGCAACAGACGGTTGTCGGTGGTGGGGATATAGTTGTGGTTGTCGAGCAGGATGGTGGTCAGGGCCGAGGCGTAGACACGGAAGATCTGGTCGTTGGGGATTGCAGAGGTCAGTTCCGGATTCAGGGCATGGATACCCTCCACGACCAGTATCTCGTTCTCCTTGAGTTGAAGGCGTCTGCCGCTCATCTGACTGGTGCCCGTGGGGAAGTCGTAGCGTGGCAGCTCCACCTCCTCGCCACGGAAGAGGGCGCTGAACTGCTCGTTCATCAGCGGCAGGTTCAGGGCGTACAGGCTCTCGAAGTCGTAGTCGCCCTTCTCGTCGCGCGGTGTCTGCTCACGGTCTACAAAGTAGTCGTCGAGGGAGATACCCACGGGCTTAATGCCGTTGACAGCCAACTGTACGCTGAGGCGCTTGCAGGTGGTGGTCTTGCCACTCGACGACGGTCCGGCGATGAGCACCATCTTGATACCCTTGCGCTGGGCTATCTCGTCTGCGATCCTGGCAATCTTCTTCTCCTGCAGGGCCTCGCTGATCTGGATCAGCATCGAGGAGTAGCCCTTGCCGATCACCTCATTCAGGTCGCCGATGGTGCGCAGGCCGAGGATGTCCTGCCACTGGTGGTGCTCCTTGAAGATGCCGAACATCTTGTCCTGATGCGTCATCTCACCGAGTTCGTCGGGGTGCTCACGGGAGGGGATGCGCAGCAGCAGGCCGTCGTAGTATTTCTCCACCCCGAAGAGGTAGAGTTGCGAGGTGTTCGTCAGCAGCGAACCGTAATAATAGTCCACATAGCCGTCAATATCATAATAGGTGGTGTAGAGGCTGCCGATGCTCTTCAGCAGCTTCACCTTCGAGCGGTTGTGCAGGCTGTCGAAGAGTTCGATGGCCTCCTTGGTGGTTGTCTCATGCCGATGGATAGGCAGTGCGGCGTCGATGATCTCCTGCATACGGCGGCGGATGGCCCCAGCATCGTCGAGGGTCACGGGCCGCCCGATGTTCAGATTCACGTAGTAGCCGTTGCTCACGGGGATGTCGATGGCCACCTTACAAGGGTTGAAGAGATCATGGACAGCCTTACAGAGCACAAAGAAGAGCGACCTGGTGTAAGCCCTGCTACCACTCGACGAGGTGATATCCAGAAATTCCACCTCCTTCTGATTATACACCCTGTAGTGCATACCCTCCACCTTGTTGTTGACATGTGCCGAAATAGGGCCGTGATGCATCTGAAGTCCCGACAGGGCGTAGACCTCATCGAGTGTCGAACCCATCGGTGCCTCTATCGTCTGGCCGTTATTACGAATGTGAATCTGTACTGTCTGTTCCATATTTATAGTTCTTTATCTGCCTGCAAAGATAACAAAAAAAATGAAGAGCTAAAAGCAAATAGTGAAAAATTTGCTGCCACAGTGCAAAAATAATCAGTTATCAATTGTCAATTACGAATTATTTTTGTAACTTTGTGGCCGAATTCGAATTAAAAGCTATCTTTTATGCTTATCATATTTAAACTTCTTGGCTCGCTCGCGTTGCTGATGTTCGGTATGAAGTCGATGAGCGAGGCCCTTCAGAAGATGGCAGGACCGCAGTTGCGCCACGTCCTTGGGGCCATGACCACCAACCGCTTTACAGGTATGCTCACAGGTATGCTGGTGACAGCATCCGTGCAGTCGTCTACGGCTACTACGGTGATGACCGTCTCGTTCGTCAATGCCGGCTTGCTGACGCTGGCGCAGGCCATCTCCGTGATCATGGGTGCCAACATCGGTACGACGCTCACGGCGTGGATCATGTCGGCAGGTATGTCGTTCGACATCACCAGCGCCGTCTATCCGGCCTTCTTCCTGGGCATCATCCTGATTTATCAGAAGAAGTACCGCTACATAGGCGACTTCCTTTTCGGACTGTCGTTCCTGCTTTTAGGATTGGGCACGCTGCGCGCCACTGGCGCGGAGATGCACTTAGGCGAGAATCAGGCGCTGCTCGACTTCTTCGCCTCGTTCGACCCCAACTCGTTCCTCACCACGCTTATCTTCCTGCTGCTGGGTGGCATCCTGACGTTCTGCGTACAGTCGTCGGCAGCGGTGATGGCCATCACGATGATCCTCTGCTCCAGCGGCGCCCTGCCCATCTATCAGGGTATCGCCCTGGTGATGGGTGAGAACATCGGCACCACCGTCACCTCCAACCTTGCCGCCCTCTCGGCCAACACGCAGGCCCGCCGCGCTGCCTTGGCCCACATGTTCTTCAACGTCTTCGGCGTCATCTGGATCCTGTTCGTGTTCCGTCCCTTCATCGACATGGTGTGCGGCTGGGTAGGCTACGACGTGACGATGCAGAAGGATGCCGTAGAGACGAGCGTCTTCTTGGCCAACGCCGCCAAGCTGAGCTTCGTGCTCGCCGCCTTCCACACCTCGTTCAACGTGGCCAACACGTTCATCCTCATCTGGTTCATACCACAGATTGAGCGCTTTGTCTGCTGGGTCATCAAGCCCAAGAATGACGACGAAGAGGAGGACTTCCGTCTGCACTTCATCACTGCCGGCTTCATGAAGACCCCAGAGCTCTCCGTGCTCGAGGCCCAGAAGGAGATACAGTCGTTCTCAGAACGCATGCAGCGCATGTTCGGCATGGTAAGGGAGCTGCTCACCCTCTCAGCCAGCTCAACCAACAAGAAGGACAACAAGGCCGGCGACTTCAACAAACTCTATACCCGTATCGAGAAATACGAGGGCATCAGCGACAATATGGAGCTGGAAATCGCCAAGTATCTCGACTCCGTGAGCGACGCCCACCTCTCCGACGACACGAAGGCGAAGATCCGCGCCATGCTGCGTGAGATCTCCGAACTGGAGTCGATTGGTGACGCCTGCTACAACATGGCCCGCACCATCTCGCGCAAGTACAACGGCAAAGAAGACCACTTCATCGAGAAGCAGTACGACCACATCCACCAGATGATGGAGCTGACAGACCAGTCGCTCTCGCAGATGAACCGCCTGATGGGTGGCCGCAAGGAGTCGTTCGACGTGAACCGCACCTTCAACATCGAGCACGAGATCAACAACTACCGCAACCAGCTGAAGGCCCAGAACATCAACGACATCAACAACCACGAGTACACCTACGCCGTAGGAACCATCTACATGGACCTCATCAACGAGTGCGAGAAGCTCGGCGACTATGTGGTGAACGTCGTCGAAGCCCGCATGGGTATCAGATAAAAATAAATCGACTCAACTTTCACAAGCTCTGCTTGCTTCAGTTTTAGAGGTGAGTGGCGCTTGACCTTTGGTCGCTTGCTACCAACGGGACGCAAGAAAGAGGCAAAAGGTGAGAATCAGCATACGCTTTTGCTCGATGAGAACCTCTATCTTGAGGATGATTTCTGTGCAAGCGAAAAAAGTTCTCTCAAAGTATCTGAAAAAGTGGTTAAAATGCCATAATGCAAACTATCTTACTGATTATCAAGCTGAAAGACTATGTAGTTTACTCGTTTATAATGCCATACAAATGTCATAATCAGCTATAATTCGGAATTTATCATACATATTATAGAGGTTTTACAGACGAGTTACTGCTGTTAAAGATAGGAGTTTATGATAGTTTAGACAGGGCAAACTGACAGTTTACCCAGTCTAAACTGTCAGTTTACACTGTCTAAACTGTCAGTCCAAGGCATGGATGTGATTAGCAACTGCCTTGTTTTCAATGGGTTAAATGCATATTAAGCCTGAATTTGCGCTATTTTAAGCAAATAATGAAGATATGATGGCATTATACAACATCAAATGCCATAAGCTAATCAACTGATATAGAAGGTGGTAAATCAGAATATGGCATTTGGAGAAGAAATAATGAAAAGAAAATGGAAAGAAAACAATTTCGTGATCACATAGAAGTAATAATGTATTACATAGTTAAAAGAAAACAAATATCGGAAGCGAAAAGAGTTTGCCGTGAGCACTCCCGCCAAATTATTTTCTGCATCTATGAGAAAAAGGGATAGAATGATTTGGCGGATTCAGAAATAATGCTTACCTTTGCAGCCGAATTATCAAGGGGTGCCCACAGGTGTGGGCTGAGATGATACCCTCTAACCTGATCCGGATCATGCCGGCGTAGGGATGGATAGCAGGCTTAATCAATACAATGTCCCCCTTTACATTATTTATTAATTAAAGGTACAAGAAAATGAAAAGATTTGTTTTAGGAGTAGCGGCACTGGTGTGTGCTGCGAATGTGAGTAGTCAGAAAACGATGGTGAGTACCAATCGTTCGATGGTGAGTACCAATCGTCATGCAGCGCTGTATGACTCCACGCAGGTGGAGGCGCTGCAGGAGGTGGTAGTCAAAGGTGTGAGGGCCCAGAAGAATGCCCCGTACGCCATCGCCAACATCAAGAAACAGCAGTTGAATGAATTCTCGAAGACGGGTAAGGAACTGCCCTTCCTGTTCTCTCAGACCCCCGGTGTGTTGGCGTGGAGCGAGAACGGCCTGGGCACAGGAACGACCTACATGCGCATCCGCGGTGCCGGCGACTCCCGTATCAACGTCACCCTCGACGGCGTGCCCCTGAACTCGCCTGAGGACCAGTGCGTGTTCTGGGCCAATATGAACTCGTATGGTTCGCTCTTAGGCAGTGTGCAGATCCAGCGTGGCGTGGGAACATCGACCAATGGCGACGGAGCCTTCGGCGGTACGGTGGCCCTATCTTCGGCAACACCTCTGCAGACACCCAGTCTGGAGGTCAGCGGCAGTTACGGTTCCTTCAATACCTTTAACATAGGCGGGAAGTTCTCGACAGGCCTTCTCTGGAACCACCTGATCCTCGACGGAGCCTACCACGAGACGAATACCGACGGCTTCATCCACGGCACCTCAGGCCGCAGCGGCTCGTACTATGGCGGTCTGACATGGGTGGGCGACCGCCTTCAGATCCGTTACAAGAATATCGGCAACTTCGAGAAGACGGGCCAGGCCTGGAACGGCGTCACGGCCGGCGACAACGACCTGAGCCTGATGGACGGCACCTATGGTGCCAAGACAGGCATCAAGACCTATGAGGACATGTATAACGCCGGCCTGGGAAAGTACAACTCACTCTACGAGGCACTGGTATATGATGCCGACGGCAACTTTGCCAAGGATGCCAGCGGCAACTATCAGACAGCCCGCTACAAGATGAGCGACGGCACCTTCTGGGACAAGACGACGGACAACTTCTGGCAGAACCACAACATTCTCTCTGCCGCCTGGGATATCAACGCCCACTGGTCTGCGACCGCCTCGCTGCACTACACCTACGGCTACGGCTACTACACCGAGTTCCGCCCCAGCAACAAACTCACGAAATACGGACTGCTCATGACAGATGCAGAGGGCAACAATATCAAGAAGACCGACTTCGTGCGAAAGAAGGGGCTGACCCAGAACACCTACGGCTACCTGGCCAACGTGAACTACAAGGACGACTCCTGGGACATCATCGGCGGATTCTCCGTACAGCAGTACGAGGGAAGCCACTACGGCGACCTGACCTATACGGCCCATCCCACGGTGGCAGCCTATTTCAGCGAGATGTACAAGGGTCAGTACAGATACTACTATTCCGACGCCTTCAAGCAGGATGCCAACGTGTTCCTCAAGGCCAGTTATCACATCAGCGAGCAGTGGGATGCCTTCGCAGACCTCCAGTACCGCTATGTACGCTATGAGACGGACGGCTACAACGACAAGTACTACACAGACGACAACGGCGTGCCCCAGAAGCACTGGCTCGACATCGATGAACGATACAACTTCCTGAACCCCAAGGCAGGTATCTCGTGGCAGAAGAACGGCCATCGCGCCTATGGCTCCGTGGCCCTGAGCCATCGTGAGCCGGAGCGCAACAACTTCACCGACAACGGCTCCTACCCCGCCCCCAAGGCCGAGTCGCTGCTCGACACCGAGGTGGGCTATACCTACAACGGCGACCGCTTCCGCCTGGGTGCGAACTTCTTCTATATGAGCTATACCGACCAGTTCGTCCAGACAGGACAGGTGAGCGACATCGGCGAGAACCTGACCACCAACATCAAGGACTCTTACCGTATGGGCCTCGAGTTGCAGGCTGCTGTCGATCCCACCCCTTGGCTGACCATCGAGGGCAACGCTGCCCTGAGCAAGAACAAAATCAAGGACTTCGACGAGGTGGTGGAAGACTGGGACAATGGCACGCAGACCATCCACTACGATAACTCGACGCTTGCCTTCTCGCCCTCGACGATCCTCAACGGTTTCGTCCGCCTGCACCACAAAGGGTGGCAGGCCGTATGGCACACCAACTTCGTGAGCCGTCAATATCTCGACAACACGGAGAACTGCGACCGCTCGCTGCCCAGTTACTCGACCTCGAACCTCTCGCTGAGCTACACGCTGAAGCCCAAGAAGGTGATGAAGGAGTGTATCTTCGGCCTGAACTTCTCGAACCTCTTCGACAAGCACTATGCCGCCAGCGGCTGGGTCTACTCAGCTATCTACGAAAGCGGGGGCCACGGCAACGACAACCGCTACTATCAGATCGGCTTCATTCCCATGGCGGGCTTCACAATGCAGGGGAACGTCACGCTGAGATTCTAAGTTTACGGTTTACAGTTTACGGTTTACAGATGATTACATTCTTGGCAGAACATTGGCTGGATATTGTGACGACAGTGCTAGGGCTGGCGTACATCCTGCTTGAGTATAAGGCCAGCGTATGGATGTGGTTAGCGGGTTTCCTGATGCAAGCCCTCGGCATCGTGCTCTATTACCAGAAAGGGCTCTATGCCGACTGTGGCATGGAGTTCTACTATCTGGCGATGACTCTCTACGGCTACTGGAAATGGATTCACGGCACTGCCTCGAAAGAGGCGCTGCCCGTGCGCCATTTCCCACGCAGGCTGGTGCTACCCTGGCTTGGAATCATCGGTGCCGTATGGGCACTGATATACTGGTTGCTCGTAACGTTTACCAACAGCAATGTGCCCATGGCCGACTCGTTCACGACAGCACTAAGCATCGTAGGCATCTGGGCGCTGGCGCACAAGTACCTGGAGCAGTGGTTCATCTGGATAGCCGTCGACGTGGTCACCTGCATCCTCTATTTCTACAAGGACATCCCCTTCAAGGCCTCGCTATACGGGCTCTACGTGGTGATTGCCATCGCTGGCTACTTCAAGTGGAAGAAGATGATAAAATAAATCAAGAAGGACACATAAAAAGAGGGTACGCTCATCAGTAGGCGTACCCTCCCGGTTGTCTTTCATCCGGAGTTTAGTTATACCAGATAGATGTTTCCTGCTCTGGTGAATATCTGTCCGCATTTGTCGAATTCAGCTTCACCTTTTCTTCTTTCCCGTTAGTTTTAGTAGACATAAGCAATGAATTTAATTGATACACCGCAAATATAGTAAAAATATCAATACGTTGTTCTCATAGGCGCTACTTTTTGCCTATTATTAACATTATTTGCACAATAGTGAATAAACATTCGTATCATATTCAATTGTGCGACAAGGCCACCCCCTATCTTAAATAAACTTAAAAAACGTTCACTTTGTGCATCCTTTTCGTATCTTTGTGGTTATATAGATAGAGACTAACATGTTTTTGCGTATGAAAAGGATTCTATTATTACTGAGTTTGGCCATTGGCTGCATGACAGCCGATGCCGCAGCCCCCAAGCGGAAGATGCTGGAGCAGGGCAAGACGTGGACTTACATCTATCATCATTTTGAGGAGGCACCTACCGGCTCTGAATCTGACGTAGTACCTGGCAGAGAGGGATGGCCAGTCGAATACACACTTAAAGGCGACACCGTCATCGATGGCCGCCAATATATGAAAATGTATAGGTTCAACATCGCCGACTATACGACACAATACTATGCCGCCTACCGCGAAGATGAGGAAGGAGGGGTGTACATGGCTGAGTATCGAGGCGAAAAAGACTTCAAGATCATCGACTTCACAGAGCCAGTCATGAAGGAAGAGAGCAATGGCGACTGGCCCTATGGATATCCAGGCTCTGCCATCCGGGAGACCATCAAGGCCAACGGCAAGCTCTTCACCCGCTATCGCTACACAGACAGCGACGCTGTCGGCGTGGAGGGAGTCGGCTATCAGAGGAGCGGCTTGACCACTTTCGCATTCGAACCTGTACCAACCTGCATCTGCGACTACGAGGAACTCTACTCCGTCAGTTGCAATGACTTCTATTTCACCGCCTCCGACTTCGATGCCCCCAAGGAGATCGAACTCGCTGAGGGTGAGCAGCAACTGATTGAGAGCAACAACGACTTTGCCTTTAACCTCTTCCGCGAGGCCCGCATAGATACCAGTTGCGTCCTCTCACCCCTGAGCATCACCTATGCCCTGGGCATGCTCAACAACGGAGCCGACGGCCAGACCCTGAAGGAGATCAACCAGACACTCGGCTTTGGAGAGGCTGGTGCCGACGCCATCAACGCCTTCTGCCAGAAGATGCTCAAGGAGGCTAACGCCCTCGACCTCGAGACCAAGGCCCTCATTGCCAACACCATCTTCGTGAACGAAGGCCTGGGCTACCGCCTGCAGGAGGGATTCATCGACAAGGCAAACACCTACTACGATGCTGAGCCCCAGAACCGTGACTTCGCTGACGGCGAGACGATGGACGTCATCAACCAGTGGGCCAGCGACCACACGGAAGGAATGATTCCCGAAGTGCTGAATGAAGACACATTCAAACCTCGTGCCGTCAGTTATCTCTTGAACGCCCTCTACTTCAAGGGCATGTGGAGCAGCCCCTTCAAGAAAGAGATGACCACGAATGAATCATTTGGTGGAGGAGAAGAAGTGCCCATGATGCACAAGATGGGCCAAGATTTCCAATACGCAGAGAACGACCTCTATCAGGCCATCCGCCTGCCTTACGGCAACGGCGCCTACGAGATGACCGTCTTCCTGCCCCGTGAGGACAAGACGGTCGGCGACGTGCTCGACGCCCTCAACGGCAGCAACTGGCAGTTTGACGGTTGCCCCACAGAAATCGACCTGAAGTTGCCCCGCTTTGAAACGGACACTAATCAGAATCTGGTGAAGACTATGTCAGACTTAGGCATGCCTACCGCTTTTGGAGAGTATGCCGATTTCCCCCATTTCTGCAACGCACCCGTCTATATCAGCAATATGTTCCAAGTGGCTAAGATCAAACTCGACGAAGAGGGCACAGAGGCTGCCGCCGTCACTGTGATACAAATGGATGAGACTGGCATATCTTCACCTCCAGAACCGAAACCCTTCCACGCCAATCGCCCCTTCCTCTACATCATCAGCGAGCAGTCTACAGGCGCCATCTTCTTCATCGGCCAGTACACAGGAGGAGTCACTGCTGACTTCGGAACAGGCATCGTCGCCACCAAGACTGAGTCCAAGGCGGCTTCTGACAGTCAGATATACAACCTCTCAGGCCAGCGGCTGAGCCAGGAGCCCGCCCATGGCCTCTATATCAAAGACGGTAAAGTGATGGCCAAATAAAGGACGGAATAGGCCGTACGTTTGATATGTCGGAGTGGCAAAAGAGCCGCTCCGACATCGTTTTTTAAATTCTTTAACCTAAAAAGATTTGTAACTGCGCTAATTATTGCTAATGAGCACTTGTCAATCCATAATAAATATGTAACTTTGCAGTCGATTTTAGAGAACAAGGATAATTTCACAATTAAAACAGTTAATTATATGGCAAAGTTAGATTTGACACAGTATGGCATCACCGGCAGTACCGTGATCGCCCACAATCCATCGTATGAGTACCTCTTCGAAGAGGAGACAAAGGCAGGCCTCGAGGGTTTCGACAAAGGTGTAAACACCGAGCTCAATGCCGTGAATGTGATGACTGGTATCTATACCGGCCGCTCGCCTAAGGACAAGTATATCGTTGACGATGCCCAGAGCCACGACAAGGTATGGTGGACTACTGAGGAGTATAAGAACGACAACCACCCCATGAGCGAGGAGGTTTGGGCCAAGGTGAAGGAGATCGCCATCAAGGAACTCTGCAACAAGGAGCTGTACGTAGTCGACGCTTTCTGCGGTGCCAACGAGGCTACCCGTCTGGCTGTGCGCTTCATCGTGGAGGTCGCCTGGCAGGCTCACTTCGTGAAGAACATGTTCATCCAGCCGACTGCTGAGGAGCTGGAGAAGTTCGAGCCCAACTTCGTGATCTACAACGCCTCGAAGGCCAAGGTTGAGAACTACAAGGAGCTGGGTCTGAACTCAGAGACTTGTGTTGCCTTCAACACCACTTCTCGTGAGCAGTGCATCATCAACACCTGGTACGGTGGTGAGATGAAGAAGGGTATGTTCTCTATGCAGAACTACTATCTGCCCCTGCAGGGTATCGCTTCGATGCACTGCTCGGCCAACACCGATATGGAGGGTAAGAACACCGCCATCTTCTTCGGTCTGTCTGGTACAGGTAAGACCACGCTGTCTACCGATCCGAAGCGTCTGCTCATTGGTGACGACGAGCACGGCTGGGACGACGAGGGTGTGTTCAACCTCGAGGGTGGCTGCTATGCCAAGGTGATCAACCTCGACAAGGACAGCGAGCCCGACATCTACAACGCCATCCGTCGCGATGCCCTGCTGGAGAACGTGACCGTCGATGCCAACGGCAAGATCGACTTCGCCGACAAGAGCGTCACCGAGAACACCCGTGTGAGCTATCCTATCGAGCACATCGAGAAGATCGCCAAGAAGGTGAACGGCAAGAGCGCCGGCCCAGAGGCTAAGAACGTCATCTTCCTCTCTGCCGATGCCTTCGGCGTGCTGCCTCCCGTATCTATCCTCGATCCCGAGCAGACGAAGTACTACTTCCTCTCTGGCTTCACCGCCAAGCTGGCTGGTACAGAGCGTGGTATCACAGAGCCCACTCCCACCTTCTCTGCTTGCTTCGGCCAGGCCTTCCTCGAGCTGCACCCCACCAAGTATGCTGAGGAGCTCGTGAAGCGCATGGAGAAGAGCGGTGCCAAGGCTTACCTGGTGAACACAGGTTGGAACGGCACTGGCAAGCGTATCTCCATCAAGGATACCCGTGGTATCATCGACGCCATCCTGGGCGGTGCCATCCTGAAGGCTCCCACGAAGAAGATTCCTTACTTCAACTTCGAGGTTCCCACAGAGCTCGACGGTGTGGCATGGGGTATCCTCGATCCTCGCGACACCTATCAGAACCGCAACGAGTGGGAAGAGAAGGCCAAGGATCTGGCTGCCCGCTTCATCAAGAACTTCAAGAAGTACGAGGGCAACGAGGCTGGTAAGGCTCTCGTCGCTGCAGGTCCGAAGCTGTAAGGCTGAGGCCGAAAGCAACGAGCATCTGTGATGGTCGCTGCAGGTCCGAAGCTGTAAGGCTTGAAGATATTGACAAAACAAAAATAGTTGGCTGCACACCAATGCAGCCAACTATTTTGTTAATATATCCGTTAATATTGCCAAATTATGACGTATTTTCTTTAATTATAAGGTGAAAATGACTTGTTTTTGCAGAAATGTTGGTAAATTTGCAGCCGAATTGTGAGTAAACTGTATATCAGACAAGAATGAACAAGCATATATCCGCACTCTTCGCCTTAATTATGGGGGCGCTGCTTATGACGTCGTGCCTCAAATCAGACGATAGCAGTGATATCATCTATTATAACGACACAGCCATCACAGCCTTCAGCCTGTCGACCGTGAACCGTTATATCCATACCACATCGAAGAGTGGCAAAGACTCCGTTTATAAGAAAGTGCTGGCAAACCCCGTCACCTTCTACATCGATCACTATAACAAGACAATCTATAACGCCGACTCACTCTATGCCGACTGCGACCTGCAGCACGTGCTGGCAAGCATCAACACCCAGAGCAACGGCGTGATTGCCATAAAGAGCATGATCAGCGACACCCTGCGCACTTATAGCTCGACCGACTCCCTCGACTTCTCGAAGCCCAGGGAGATACGTGTCTATGCCAACGACGGCAGCACATACCGGGCCTATCAGGTCATTGTCAACAAGCACCAGGCTGTTACCGGCAAGCTGCTCTGGGAGCAGATGCCCGCCGGCAGCTATCCCGTCGACGAGGAGAAGTTACGATGGGAGCAGCTTGTGGCCGAGAAGGGCTTAGCCCGCTTTATCGGAGCCGGCACGAAAGAGGCCTATGCCTACAACCAGGTGGGAGAGCTGATGGTGTCAACGGATGAGGGTGACACATGGACCGTCGACGAGATCGACGACGCCGTGTCGCTGCTGCCAAAGGAGAGCGTTGCCTTCGTGTCGTGCCCCTTTGCAGCCAACAGCCAGACAGACTATCAGATTCTTGCCGGCGTGTCGCAGGAGGGTGAGATTGCCAGCTGCGTATGGCGCAAGGTGGCAGAATATGGCGAAGGCAGCGAGACTGGTAAATGGGCGCTCCTACCCGTTGAGAGCTACAACAGTTACTACCTCCCAGCTACGGGCGAGCTCAGCCTGGTATGGTTCCACCGTCAGGTGCTGGCCATCACCGGCAGCTGGATACGAAGCAGCAAGGATGGCGGCATCACATGGAAGACCTCCGACGACCTGCAACTCCCTGCCGACGATCTGATAAGCGTTGAGGCCTGCACCGACGAACAAGGGGCACTTTGGCTCAAAGACAAGAACTCGGATCTTGTATGGCGAGGTATTCTCGTTGAGGAATAAAGACTGAAAAGAATGAAATACTGAAAGCGTGATGAACGGGAAGTGTCGGATCATACTGACTGAAGGTGTCTGGTGGCGCAGTCTATTGTTGCTCCTCCTCATCTTTCCACCTTCTCACCTCATCAACGCTTCTGCCCAGGACGAACCCGAATATAAGATGGAGGTCGGTGCCGGAGCCGGACTGGCAGCCTATACGGGCGACTTCAACGGCAATCTGTTCAAAGGCATGCAGCCCTGGGGCACGCTGATAGCCAAGTACCACCTGAGTCCACGGGCAGCGCTGTCGTTCAACGTGGGAATGGGGAAGATCAAGGGCTCCAGCGATAATGCAGAAACCTGGTATCCCATAGAGCGCTATGAGTTCGACAACACCCTGACAGAGGGTATCGTGCGCTATGAGTATAACTTCTGGGCATACGGGACAGGACGCGAATACCGTGGGGCACGGCCATTGGCGCCGTTTGTCACCATCGGCTTAGGAATAACTCACCACAGCGGTGAGAACAGCGGCATCACGATGAGCCTGCCCATCGGTATCGGTGTCAAATATAAGATTGGGCAGCGGCTAAACCTCACTGCAGAGTGGACCATGCGGTTTACACCCAATGACCACCTCGACGGGAGGAGCGACATCTACGGCATCAAGAGCAGCGGCCTGTTCAAGAACGCCGACTGCTATAGCGTGCTGCAACTGGCACTCTCCTACGACCTCTGGATGAAGTGCTCAACATGTCATAATGACAGGGACTGAAGTTTTTTGTTTATAGTTTAGAGTTTATAGTTAATTGAGAGATATGACAGAACAACTGGACATGAACCGCATTCCACGACACATTGCCATCATCATGGACGGCAATGGACGTTGGGCCATGGATCGTGGGTTGGACCGTACGTTTGGGCATAAGGCCGGACTCGACAACCTGGAGACCATCACTACCCTGTGTTCCAACTTAGGCGTAAAGTACCTGACGGTCTATGCCTTCTCTATAGAGAACTTCAACAGGCCCGCCTATGAGGTGGAAGCTCTGATGGGACTGGTGCTGAGCTTCTTCAAGATGCAGTTGTTCCACGAAAACAACGTGAGCTTCCACGTTGTCGGCGACATCGACCGACTCCCCCAGAGCGTGCAGGACAAGCTGCGCTCCATGGTGGAAGAGACAGCCATGTACGACGGCATGGCCATGACCATCGCCATGCCTTACTCGTCGAAGCAAGAGCTTGTCAACACCACTAAGATCCTGGCACGCAAGGTGCAGAATGGTGAGATGAGCATTGATGACATCAGCGAGGATACTATCGCAGAGAACCTCTGGACGAACTGGATGCCCGACCCCGACCTGCTCATCCGTACCGGTGGCGAGGTGCGCATCTCCAACTACCTGCTCTGGCAGTGCGCCTACTCAGAGTTCTACTTCTGCGACACCTACTGGCCCGACTTCAACGAGGAGGAGCTCCACAAGGCTATCATCAGCTATCAGAGCCGTCAGCGCCGTTTCGGTAAGACCGAGGCTCAGATAGAAGCGGAAGAAGGGTTGAAAAAGTGATAGAACAGACAATGGATATATATAATATAATAAGGTATAAGGCAAAGGGGGTATGGATGAAGGCAGCACTGCTTTCACTCCTCCACCTTTTCACCTTTTCACCTTTAACGGCCCAGGACAAAATTGTCAATCCCGACATCTCCTATGCCGGCACGCCCCGCAGCTGTGAGATTGGAGGCATCGCCGTCAAGGGTGTCGAAGGCTATGAAGACTATGTGCTGGCAGGACTCTCCGGACTCAGTGTCGGACAGATGATTGAGGTGCCCGGTTCACAGATCACCGAGGCCGTGAAGCGCTACTGGCGCAACGGACTCTTCTCGAAGGTAAGCATCACCGCCGACTCTATCGTGGGCAGCAAGATCTACCTTTGCATCCATCTGGGCATGCGCCCCCGTATCAGTACCATCAACTACCACGGCATCAAGAAAGCCGAGCGCGAGGATATGGATACGAAGCTGGGCATGATGCGCAACGGCCAGCTGACGCCGAACATGATCGACCGCGCCAAGATCCTGGCAAAGAGATATTTCGACGAGAAGGGCTTTAAGAATGCCGAGATCGACATCGTACAGCGCGACGACCCGGAGAAGCCCAACTACGTCATCCTCGACGTGAACATCGACAAGAAAGCGAAGATGAAGGTACACCAGATCATCTTCGACGGAAATGAGAAGCTGAAAGACGCCAAGATCAAGGGTTCGCTGTTCAGTAAGGGTGCTTTCGGTAAGATTCACGAGGCCGGCAAGCTCACGAACATCTTCAAGTCGAAGAAGTTTACCGATGAACGCTACCATGAGGCCAAGCAGGCACTGATAGACAAATACAACGAGCTGGGCTTCCGTGATGCCACCATCCTCGAAGACTCCGTCAGCAACTACGATGACAAGCACGTCGACGTCTACATAAAGATCGACGAGGGCGACAAATACTATGTCCGTAACATCACCTGGGTGGGCAACACCGTGGTCACGACCGACTACCTGAACAACGTGCTCGAGCTGAAGAAGGGCGACGTCTACAACCAGAAGCATATCAACAAGCGCCTGAAAGAAGATGATGACGCTGCCGGCAACTGGTACTATAACAATGGTTATGTGTTCTCGAACATTGACCCCGTTGAGGTGAATATCGTAGGCGACTCCATCGACCTGGAGATGCGCGTCTCCGAGGGTCCGCAGGCTCATCTGAACCATGTACGTATCTACGGTAACGACCGTCTCTACGAGGAGGTAGTGCGCCGCGAGCTTCACACGAAGCCCGGCGACCTGTTCAACAAGGAAGCCATCACCCGCTCTATCCGCGACATCGCCTCCATGGGTTTCTTCGACCCGGAGAAGGTGACACCCGATATCAAGCCCAATGGTGAAGACGGTACCGTAGACATCAACTGGCAACTCGAGCAGAAGTCGAACGACCAGCTGGAGTTCTCCTTAGGCTGGGGCCAGACGGGTATCATCGGTAAGGTTGGTATCAAGTTCAACAACTTCTCCATCCGCAACCTCTTCGGCAAGAACAAGCTCCATCGCGGCATCCTGCCCTATGGCGACGGTGAACAGCTCGGTTTCTCGTTCCAGACCAATGGCTCTTACTATAGCTCGCTGAGTGCCAACTATGGCACGAACTGGTTTGGCGGCAAACGACCCAACAGCCTGAACTTCGGCGTGTTCTACTCCAAGCAGTCGGATATCTCCAGTTACTACCGTAATAACGCGTTCTATAACAACTATGCCCTGTACAACTCCGGCTATGGCATGTACAACACCGGACTGTTCAACTACGACTCCATGCTCGACGACGACAAGACGATGACCGTTTTCGGAGCCTCCGTCGGATGGGGTAAGCGTCTGCGCTGGCCCGACGACTTCTTCCAGCTCTCGCTCTCACTGGGCTACACCCGCTACATGCTGCGCGACTGGAACTACTTCTATATCCACAACGGAAACTGTAACAACATCAACCTGGGCCTGACCCTGTCGCGCACCTCTACCGACAACCAGCTGTTCCCGCGCCGTGGATCGGAGATGATTGCCTCCGTCACGATGACACCGCCCTGGTCGGTGTTCGACAATAAAGACTATGGCTCGCTGGCCCAGAATAGCAACTCTGCCAACTACGAAGAAGAGTTGCAGGACGTGTACCGCTGGATTGAATACCACAAATGGAAGTTCAAGCTGCGCTCATTCACAGCCCTCACTGGCGGTCAGAAGTGTTTCGTGCTGATGACACGTGTAGAGATGGGACTTCTGGGTAGCTATAACGACAACAAGCGCTCGCCCTTCGAGACGTTCTACGTGGGCGGCGACGGCATGAGCGGCTACTCCTACGGCTACTCTGAGGAGACCATCGGCCTCAGAGGCTATGAGAACGGATCGATATCCTACTCGGCTGCCTATGAGGAGATGATGAACGGCCGGAAAATCTCATCCTACAACTCCTATGCCTACGACCGCTTCACCCTCGAGATCCGCTATCCGTTCATGCTGGGCAACACCACCATCTACGGCCTCGGCTTCCTCGAAGGCGGTAATGCCTGGGCACAGGCCAAGGACTTCAATCCCTTCAAGATGAAGCGCTCTGCCGGTCTCGGCGTACGCATATTCCTCCCCATGGTGGGTCTGATGGGTATCGACTGGGCATACGGCTTCGACAATGTCTATACCAACCAGTCGGGAGCCACAAGCAAGGGCGGAAGCAATTTCCACTTCATCCTCGGACAGGAGTTCTAATAGAAAGGTAAAAGGTGAAAAAATAAAAAACTATTAAACCATAAAGAAGTTTTTAAGTCAAAGTTGTAACAACAAAAGAAAACGCTTATGAAGAAATTATTAATCTGCATGATTTGTGGAATCTGTGTGAGTCTTCAGGCATCCGCCCAGAAGTTCGCACTGGTGGATATGGAATATATCCTCAAGAACATACCGGCCTACGAACGTGCCAACGAGCAGCTGAACCAGACCTCCAAGCAATGGCAGGCAGAGGTCGACGCCCTCACCACAGAGGCGCAGACGCTCTACAAGAACTACCAGAACGAGGTAGTGTTCCTCTCCAAGGAGCAGAAGAAAGCCAAGCAGGACGCCATCGTAGAAAAGGAGAAGCAGGCCGCCGACCTGAAGAAGAAATACTTTGGTCCTGAGGGAGAGCTCTTCAAGAAGCGCACCGCCCTCATGTCGCCCATTCAAGACGAGATCTACAATGCCGTCAAGGACATCGCCGACACCCGAGGCTACCAGCTCGTGCTCGACCGCGCCAGCGATACCGGCATCATCTTCGGCTCACCGAAGATTGATATCTCCTCCGAAGTGCTCAGCAAACTCGGCTATTCATATTGAGACGGTTAGTAATCTTAATATAATTAGTAAGACTAGAAAAGACAGACAATAATAACAACTAAATAAATACAAACATGAAAAAGATTATTCTTTGCGCTGTTTGCGCAATCTGCGGTTTCACTACCGCCAATGCCCAGAAGTTTGGACACGTCAACACTCAGGAGATTATTCAGGCCATGCCCGAATACACCACTGCCAAGACCGAGATCGACAAGCTCCAGGCCCAGTACGAGGCCGACCTGAAGTCGATGCAGGACGAGCTGCAGAAGAAGGCCGACGCATTCGATAAGGAGCAGTCTACCCTGCCCGACAACATCAAGCAGCGCCGTCAGACAGAACTGCAGGATATGTATCAGAAGATCCAGCAGAGCTATCAGGACAACCAGCAGGCCCTTCAGAAGGCTTCTCAGGAGAAGATGCAGGCTATCACCACCAAGGTGCTCGATGCCATCAAGGCCGTAGGTCAGGCAGGTGGCTTTGTAATCATCAACGAGGTCAACGCCGGCATCCCCTACATCAGCACAACCCTCTCTACGGATGTGACAGCCCAGGTGAAGACCAAGCTCGGACTGAAGTAAAAATACGGGCTTAGCCCTAAATGATGAATGATGAATGATAAATGATAAATAACTATATCAATATGAAAAGAATGATTAAGTTTATAGCAAGTAACAGACTGATGACGATGTTAGCTTTATCATTTATCATTTGTCATTTGTCATTTAGCCCTGTAAGGGCGCAGGACAGCACACAGATTTACCGTTTCGGCTACCTCAGCTACCAGGCGGCTCTCAAGGCGATGCCCGATTATGCCATCGTTGAGAAGCAGATGGCAGACCTCGAACAGCAGTACCAGGCAGAGACGAAGCGGGTGGAAGACGAGTTCAACCTGAAATACGAGGATTTCCTTGAAGGCCAGCGCGACTTCCCCAGAACCATCCTCCAGAAGCGCCAGACGGAGCTGCAGCAGCTGATGGAGCAGAATATCGCCTTCAAGGAGCGCAGCCGTGAAGAACTGGCCCAGGCCCGCAAGCAGGCCTTCGCTCCGTTGAAGATACGCCTCATCGAGTTATTAGGCAAGATTGGTCGTGAGCGTGGCTATGACTTCATCTACGACACCGACACAAAGGCTCTGCCTTTCATCAACCCCGAAAAAGGTGAGGACATCAACGAGTTGGTAAAAACATCTTTGAACGGAAAATGAGTGAAGCGCCAGGCCCCATCGGCATCTTCGACAGCGGCTATGGCGGTCTGACCATCCTTCATGGTATCCGCCAGCTACTCCCCCAATACAGTTATCTCTATCTGGGCGACAATGCCCGGGCTCCCTACGGTCCACGCTCTTTCGACGTGGTCTACGAGTTTACGCGCCAAGCCGTACAACGACTCTTCGAGATGGGGTGCCACCTTGTCATCTTAGGTTGCAATACCGCCTCGGCGAAGGCCCTGCGCACCATCCAGCAGCACGACCTGCCGCTGTGGGACACAGAGCGCCGTGTGCTGGGCGTTATCCGCCCGACGGCAGAAGTCATCGGCTCACTCACGAAATCGCGCCACGTAGGCATTCTCGCCACTGAGGGCACCATCAAGAGTGAGAGTTACAATCTCGAGATTCAGAAACTCTATCCCGACATCAAGGTCTCTGGCGTGGCCTGCCCCTTCTGGGTGCCGCTGGTAGAATACAACGAGGCCGACTCTCCTGGCGCCGACTACTTCGTGAAGAAGCGCATCGACCAGATCATGGCCTTAGACCCACTGATTGATGCCGTTATCCTCGGCTGCACCCACTACCCGCTGCTCATGCCAAAGATCAGGAAATACATGCCAGCCGGCGTGCGTATCGTCGCCCAGGGCGACTATGTCGCCCGCAGCCTCAAAGACTACCTTGAGCGTCATCCGCAGATAGAACAGAAGTGCTCGAAGAACGCCTCTGTACAATACCTCACCACAGAGAATCCCGATAAGTTCAGGGAGCAGGCGCAAATCTTCCTCAACGAAGCCGTCGAAGTACGCAACATCACCATCGGCTAAAAAAAGAAGTCCCACCGATTGGCGGGACTTTACTTTTCTTATTACTTTTATTACTTACAACTTACATCTTACATTTACGCGTCGATGTTAGCGTAGGTAGCATTCTTTTCAATGAATTCACGGCGGGGCTCTACGTCGTCACCCATAAGCATAGAGAATATCTCGTCGGCCTCGGCGGCATTCTCGATGCTCACCTGCTTCAGCAAGCGGTTCTCGGGGTTCATGGTGGTCTCCCAGAGCTGCTCGGGGTTCATCTCACCCAGACCTTTGTAGCGCTGGGTGTGCAGGGCCTTGTCGTCGCCGTTGCCTGCCACATACTTGTCGATGAAGGCCTGGCGCTGCTGCTCGGTGTAGCAGTACTCGGAGTACTTCTTATAGGTACACTTATAGAGCGGCGGTGTGGCGATGTAGAGGTGACCACCCTGTATCACCTGCGGCATGAAGCGGTAGAAGAGGGTCATGATAAGCGTGTCGATGTGCGAGCCATCGACGTCGGCATCGGTCATGATGATAATCTTATCGTAGCGCAGCTTGTCGATGTTGGCCTCCTTCGAGTCCTCACCGTCTACGCCGAAGCGCACACCGATACTCTGGATGATGTTCATCACCGACTCGGCCTCGAACACACGGTGCCACTGCACTTTCTCCACGTTCAGGATCTTTCCCCTCAGGGGCAGGATGGCCTGGAAGTGACGGTCGCGACCCTGCTTGGCGGAACCGCCTGCGGAGTCACCCTCGACGAGGAATATCTCGCAGTCTTTCGGATCCTTGTTCGAGCAGTCGGCCAGCTTGCCGGGCAGTCCGCCGCCCGTCATGGGGTTCTTGCGCTGCACACTCTCACGGGCCTTGCGGGCAGCGATACGGGCCGTAGCAGCCAGGATCACCTTCTCGCAGATGGTGTGGGCCTCTTTCGGATGCTCCTCCAGGTAGTTGGTCATCGCCTCGCCCACGGCCTTCTGCACGGCACCGTTCACCTCAGAGTTACCCAGCTTCGTCTTCGTCTGGCCCTCGAACTGAGGCTCAGCCACCTTCACGGAGATGATGGCCGTGAGGCCCTCGCGGAAGTCGTCCTGGGCCACCTCGATCTTAGCCTTCTCGATCTGCTTGCGCAGCTGGTCATCCTCGTCGGCATACTTCTTCAGACAGCGTGCCAGGGCGATGCGGAAGCCCGTCAGGTGGGTACCGCCCTCAATGGTGTTGATATTGTTCACGTAAGAGTGGATGTTCTCCGAGTAGTCGCTGTTGTAGAGCAGGGCCACCTCGATGGGCACACCGTCCTTCTCCGTCTTCAGACAGATGGGGTCGCCGATGATCGACGTGCGGTGACGGTCGACGTAGCGCACGAACTCCTTCAGGCCCTCCTTGGCGTGGAACACCTCGGGCTCTTTCAGCTTACCCTCCTCGTCGGGGCGCAGGTCGGTGAGCGTGATGGTGATGCCGGCATTCAGATAGGCCAGCTCGCGCATACGGCGGGCGATGATATCATATTTATATTCGGTGGTGGTGAAGATGGTGGCGTCGGGCCAGAACTGCTGGCGGGTACCCGTCAGGTCGGTGTCGCCCACGATCTTCACGTCGTAGAGGGGCTTACCCTTCTCGTACTCCTGCTGGTAGATATGTCCGTTGCGGAACACCTGCGACAGCATGTGGGTGGAGAGGGCGTTCACACAGCTCACGCCGACGCCGTGCAGACCGCCAGAGACCTTATACGAGCCTTTGTCGAACTTACCGCCGGCATGGAGCACGGTCATCACGACCTCGAGGGCCGACTTGTGCATCTTCTCGTGCTCGTCGACGGGGATACCGCGGCCGTTGTCCTGCACGGTGATCGAGTTGTCCTCGTTGATAGTCACCTCGATATGGGTGCAGTAGCCCGCCATTGCCTCGTCGATGGAGTTGTCGACGGTCTCGTTGACCAGATGATGGAGTCCCTTCTCGCTGATATCGCCGATATACATGGCTGGGCGCTTGCGAACGGCCTCGAGGCCCTCAAGCACCTGAATGTTACTCGCGGAATAATTCTCTTCTTGGATCAGTTGTTCTTCTGTCATCTTATATAATTACAATTTACTATTTCTTAGTCAAGCAAAGCGCATACGGGTCCGATTGATGATTCGCCTTTTGCGAATTGCGTCTGCAAAGGTACGAAAAAAAACTCAGATAAACATAGTTTATCTGCTAAAAAAACACAAAAAAGAAACCGCAGTCTTTGGGGGACTGCGGTTTACTTTTGTTTATTGCTGATAGCTTATTGCTTATAGCTGATTGCTTTGCAAGCCTTTCAGCTCAAGAGCGAATCATCTCTAAGCTATAAACTTAAAACTATAAACTAAAGTTTGTTGACGTGGAGTGCCAGGCTCGACTTCAGGTTGGCTGCCTTGTTCTTGTGGATGATGTTCGTCTTGGCGAGCTTGTCAAGCATCTTCTGCACCTTCGGATACAGGGCGGTTGCCTCTTCCTTGTTAGTCATAGCGCGCAGCTTGCGCACAGCGTTACGCATCGTCTTTGCGTAGTAGTGATTGTGAAGCGCCTTCTTCTTGTCCTGGCGGATTCTCTTCACAGATGATTTGTGGTTTGCCATTTTTTTGTTAAATGTTTAATTAATAAATAATGAATTAAAGCCTGTGGGTCTTACGTCCGTCAACCGTCAACTGTAAACTGTAAACCGTAAACTGTAAACTGTAAACCGTAAACCGTAAACTGTAAAATAGACCGCCCTGGGCAACCCTTGCGGGTCTCCACCACCTTTCCCGGCAAGCCGGTAGCACTTGGCTGTGCAGATGGCAGATTTAATGTAGTCCCTAGGAGAGTCGAACTCCTCTTTAGAGAATGAAAATCTCTCGTCCTAACCGATAGACGAAGGGACCATCTGCTGTTAAAGCGGGTGCAAAGGTACAAAATTAAAGTGAAGAGTGAAGAGTGAAGAGTGAAGAATCTGACATTATTTAAGTATTATTAACTAAACCAAACCCGTTTCCTCTCGCTCCGGGCTCCACTTCTCACTTTTTATTCGTACCTTTGCAGCCGTATGCTGACAAAGACTCAGGCCATCGTACTCCACGCCCTCAAGTATGGCGAGACGAGAATGATCGTGGACATGTTCACCAAAGCGCACGGACGACTGTCGTTCATGGTGAGCATCCCCAAGTCGCCCCGTGCCAAAGTGAAGAAACAGCTCTTCCAGCCCCTGACACTATTGGAGGCCGAGACCGACGTGCGGCCCACGGCACAGCTGCAGAAACTGAAGGACCTGCGCCTCGCCCACCCCTTCGTGTCGCTACCCTTCCACCCTCACAAGCTCGCCATCTCGCTCTTCGTCGCCGAGTTCCTCTATTTCGCCCTGCGCTCCGAGCAGCGCAACGAGCCGCTCTTCGACTACATCTACAGCAGCATCCAGTGGCTCGACAGCCAGACAGACCGCTTCGCCAACTTCCACCTCGTGTTCCTCATGCGGCTGAGCCGATTCCTTGGCTTCTACCCGAACCTCGACGACTACCAGACGGGCGACTACTTCGACCTGCGCGAGAGCACCTTCTGCAGCCAGCCCCCACTCCACCACGACTTCCTGCAGCCCGACGAGGCCGCCAAGCTGCAGCTCATGATGCGCATGGACTACCCCACGATGCACCTCTTCCGCCTCTCCCACCACGAGCGCAACCGCCTG